>JAQGOE010000280.1 GCA_028293725.1 Gammaproteobacteria bacterium
ATTTTCAGCGCATTCCGCGATGACCCCCAACTTCGGGTCGCGATTGTGACCGGCGCGGGCGACCGTTTCTTCTCCGCGGGCTGGGACCTGAAGGCCGCCGCGGGCGGCGAGAAATCCGACTCGGACTGGGGCGTGGGAGGCTTCGGCGGACTGAACTATCCGCGCAACCTGGATAAGCCTCTCATCGCGGCTGTCAACGGCATCGCCTGCGGCGGCGGCTTCGAACTCGTACTCGGAACCGACATCATCGTGATGGAAGACCACGCGCGTTTCGCGCTTCCCGAAATCAACGTCGGCGTCCTCGCCGACGCCGGCACGATCAAACTACGCCGGCGCATCCCCTACCACGTCGCCGTGGAGTTCCTGATGACGGGACGCTGGATGGACGCCACCGAAGCCAAGCACTGGGGACTCGCCAACCACGTGGTGCCGAAAGGCCAGAGCCTCGAGAAGGCACGCGAGATCGCGAAACAACTCGCCAGCGGCCCACCCCTGCTGTTCCCCGCCATCAAACAGCTGCTACGCCACACCGAAATGGTCTCCGAGCACGAGTCCTTCGAACTCCACGACGCCCTGAGCGCCGTGCAGAAAGTCCTTCGCTCAGATGACCTGCTCGAAGGCGCCCGCGCCTTCTCTGAGAAGCGCGAGCCAAAGTGGACGGGGAAATAGGCGCTAGTGCTGCGACAACGCCTTCTGAAACTCCACATTCTGCAGCGCCGAGCTCGTCGCATTCACCACGGCGTCGGACAACACCTCGTAGTAGTTCTCGAGTACGTAAGAGCGCCCAAACCGACTGGCCTCCCCTGACGTAACCCCGCTATACAAGGTCGTCCCATCCCGTCCGACCACCGTCAGGTGTATCGAGACTTCCGCCTTATAAGTGTGAGTCTCTCTGACAAAAAACTGCCGGACTTCGCCCTTCACAACCACATCGCCGCCGGTGTCGACCGTCTTTACGCCGGCTTGACTGAAAAGGTCGCGCATGTGAGTACTCACGAACGCCCCGACATCATCCGAAGTCGTCACCGGCTTCGGCTTATCGTCCTCGCGATTCTCGCCGACCTTGTCGGGCATCTCGCGAATGTCCTTGAACGGCTCGAATTGCACCGCCGCCGCCGTCATCTGCGTAGCCGCCAGACGCAAGTCCGAAGTGGGCTTCCATCTGAGAGGCACGTTCACCAGCGGCGCAGCCACAGCAAACACGCCGAGTGTCACGGCAAGCAATCCAACAAATACACGCGCGCGAACAGTCATGGCAAGTCAACCTCCACAGCAAACCAGCAAGGTACATGCCTCGCAGGCTGGAGGCGGCTGTAGCGCCGCCCCTGCCTTCGACAGGCTCACGGCGACCTGCGACGGACGCCGCAGCCCGCCCCGTTGCCTCAGCCGCCCAACGGCCGCAGCAACGCCCGCGAGATGATATGCCTCTGCACCTCGCTCGTCCCATCCCAGATGCGCTCGATACGCGCATCCCGCCAGATCCGCTCGAGCGGCAGATCCGACATCAGTCCCATTCCGCCATGGATCTGCAACGCTTCATCCGCCACCATCGCCAGCATCTCGCTCGCCTTCAGCTTCGCGATCGCCATGTCCATGTCGCTCGCGGTCTTCTGATCGAGCTTCCACGCGGCCTCCAGGGTCAGGAGCTCCGCGGCGCGCAGCTCCACCGCCATGTCGGCGAGTTTGAAGGCCACCCCCTGGAACTTGCCTATCTGCTGCCCAAACTGCACGCGATCGACCGCCCATTGCTTCGCTAGCTCCAGGGCCCGTTCCGCGCGCCCCAGGCAGCCCGCCGCCACTTGCAGCCGGGTCGCGCCCAGCCACGTGTTGGCCACCTCGAAACCCTGATGGACCTGGCCGAGCACGGCGCTTCTGGGAATCCGGCAGTCGTTGAACTGCAGAATACTGTTGGTGTAGCCGCGGTGTGAGACGTTCCGATATCCGGGCAGAACTTCAAAACCCGGTGTACCGATGTCGACGAGAAAAGCCGTGATGAGTTTGCGCTTGCCCCGCGCACCGCCGTCTTCCTCCCCCGTCGCCGCGAACAAAATCACGAAGTCCGCATGATCGACGTGGCTGATGAAGTGCTTCGTGCCGTTGATGACAAAGTCACCGCCCTTCTCCACAGCGGAGGTCTTCATACCGCGTAAGTCCGACCCAGCGCCGGGCTCGGTCATCGCCAGACAGTCGACCTTCTCACCGCGCACCGAGGGCAGCAGGTACCGCTCACGCTGCTCACCTTCACAAGCGAGCAGAATATTCGAAGGGCGCCCTACGCAAGCGTAGTGGAGAATGTAGCTCGTGCGACCGAGCTCCTTCTCGTACAACACCCACGTGACGGTATCGAGCCCGGCACCGCCCACCTCGGTGGGCATGTTGGCCGCGTAGAGACCCGCATCGATCGCCTTCGCTTTCAACTCGGCGTGCAGATCCTCACGCAACTCACCAGTCGCCTCGACTTCCTGCTCATGAGGCATCAACTCCTCGCGCACAAAATCGCGCGTGGCCTTGACGATCATCTGTTGTTCTTCAGTGAGCGCGAAATTCATCGGCCACCCTCCCCCAAAAGCGACTCCGAGAGTCGCGGTCAGTTTTCTAAGCCGCCGACGACCCCGCCGCGGGGGCCTTGGGCTTGCGGGCCTTTTCAGGAACCGCACCCGCCATCTCAACCGCCCACCCATGCAGAAGATGCAGATGCAGCCGTAACTGCTCAACCTGCTTCGCCGCGGGCCAGTCGCTTTGGCTTGCAACCGCGCTAGCCGTCAGACCGTTGATGAAAGTCACGACGGATCGGAGTACCTGATCCCGCACGGCCACCGACCATTGCGCGTACGCAGGCCACCCCTGCGTGAGACATCGCTCAAACAACCGCATGTACTCTCTGTGGACCCACGCGTTGATGCGCTTCAGTTTCTTGTCAGCCGACACCTGGCCCCAGAAGGCGGTCCAGAAAGCACACTCCGTATAACGCTCCTCGTCGACAGGCAGCGCTTCCGTAAGGATGGTCAGTAGATCCGGCTGCCCATCACTCGCGGGCCGAGTGAGGCGCTCTTCGATACGACGTAGAATCAGTCGCAACGCCGCGATCACGATCTCCTGCTTCGTATCGTAGTAATGCGCCACCATGCCGGTCGTGTACCCGGCCTCACGCGCTATACGGACGATCGTTGCCTGGTCGAAACCATGCTCCGCCACCACCCGGCAAGCAACGAGTGCAATCTCGTCGCGGCGCTGCTCGTGATCGACGATCTTCGGCATTTGTGCTCTCTCAGGTTCTGGGCATGCCGACGTGTCGCCCCGCCTGCGCAGGAGGCGCAAGGCGAGACTGCGCGGCCCGGATCTTCACCAGTTTCTCACGGACCGCGAAGTCCATGAGCGCGGCTTTGCCAGCGTTGGTGTCCACGTGGAGATACATCTGTTCTCCTGTAGCAACGAGAACGTCGTCCCGACGTCGATGCAAGGCGTGGAACAAGTGCACTCGCTTGTCATCAACGGCGAGGAGCCGCGTCAGCACATAGAGAGGCTCGAGCACTTTCGCTTCGGCCCCGTGAGTAACGTGAGATTCGACCGTGTACAGGGCACGCCCGGACTTGCGATACGCATCATCCACACCAACAGAGCGGAACAACGCATCGGTGGCGTCCCCAAACACCTGCAGATAGCGCGAGTCGGTCATGTGGCCGTTGTAGTCGACCCACTCCGGCCGGACCTGCGTTTCGATGAGCCGCAGCGGTTGCCCAGCAGTATCGCCGGCATCGGCCCCAGATCCCCCGCCCGCGCCCACCCCTGAGGCCGTGCCGCGCGCACCAGCTCCGCTCGCGCCCACAACCACGCGCGCCTTAGCCGCATTCTCCTCGTAAAGCCGCTCCTCCAACGCCCGCAACGTAGACCCGGCCCCAATGTTGAATTGCCGCAGCACCTGCTGGATCGCAACCAGGTAGTCATCCCGCAGCCGCTCAATCTCGCGGATCGAGCGCCCATTGGCCTGCGCCTGCGTCCCCTCGACCATCCGGTCGATGAGCTCTTCGGTAAGCTCTGGTGCTTCGAGCTTCGTCCAGGGCCACGTCAGACAGGGGCCGAACTGCTTGAGCATGTGGCGCATGCCCGGATCACCGCCGGCGAGGTGATAAATCAGATACGTGCCCATCGCCGCCCAGCGCAATCCCGGGCCGTAGATGATCGACTCGTCCAGCTCACCCGTGGTGGAGACCCCGTCATTGACCATGTGCAGGATCTCGCGCCACAGCGCCTCCTGCAGCCGATCGGTCAGATGCCCCGGAATCTCGCGACGGACCTTCAATGCGTGCATTCCGATCGCGGTGTAGAACCGGCTCGCGGCATCGATCGCCTCAGCCGAGGTCTTCGCGCCCCCAACGATTTCCACGAGTGGCAGCAGGTAGACAGGATTGAACGGATGCCCGACCAGAAGCCGCTCCGGCGCCTGCATATCACGCTGCAGGTCGGACGGCATGAGCCCCGACGTGCTCGATGCGATCACCACATCGGCCGCCGCATGACGGCTCACTTCCGCGAGCACTCGCTGTTTCAGCTCGAGCTGCTCAGGGATGTTCTCCTGAATGAAGTCCACCTTCCCCGCCATAGCGTTCAGGTCGGTGGTGAAATGGAGCGTGCCTTTGGGCGGCAGCGGTGCGAAAGTCAGCCGGGAGAGCGCGCTTTCCGCGTTCTCCACGGCGCCGCGGATCCAGCGCTCCATTTCCGGCTTCACGTCCGCGGCCAGGATATCGATACCGAAATGCAGCGCGCGCGCCGCCCAACCGCCGCCTATGACTCCGGTGCCCAGCAGGCCCAGTGTTTTCACTTGTCGCATCATGGCAATCCGGGGTAACCTTTTTAATGTTGTCGTAATAATATAATAAA
>JAQGOE010000288.1 GCA_028293725.1 Gammaproteobacteria bacterium
CCGCCGCTCTTCAGGTGCAGTCGTTCGGTCAGATGAAGCTTCTCACTATGGGGAATACCGGCCGAGTCCAGCAGCGTGTTGTCGGCCCGAAAGCCGTCGGTATCGATCACGAGCTCGTCCCCCTCGAAGTATCCGCGCGACTCGCCCATCGCGAGTGGATAAGGCGCTTCGAGCTTACGGCCGCTCATGTCGACGTGCCGATTCCAGTAATTCCATTGAAAAAGGTAGGTAATTCGCTTCGGACGCTGGATGATCTCGAAGGGATACGGGAGATACAGCATCCGCGGTATCCCCGCAGATACACACTTGGCGGTGGGATCGAACGACTGATCTCCAGCGCGCCACTTTGCAACATGGGCGGAGTAGACCGGGGCACTTTCCGCAGTCAGCGGCGGGATCTCACCCTTGTCGGTCTTCAGTTCCTGCACCTTCGAGTTCACGAGCCACACACCGCTAAAATCCGGACTCGCCCACGCATTGCTAGTGACAAAGAGGGCAGCCAGGAGGGCACCCACTCCGGCCCCACCCACCTGAAAAGAGCGTACGGAGCTCGTCATGGCCGTAACCCCAGCGGCGGTGTGCCCGGCGGCGAAGATACACCGGGCGAAGCCCCGTCCCCCGGCCCGCCCCCGGGTGGACCGACTGCCTTGATGTCGTTGCCCGGCCCGTATAACAGCCGCCCATCCGGGAGTGTCACGGTAATTAGCGTCCCCGCGAGACTGCCATCGCGCATCGGATGGATGTTGAGAGTGAGTTTGTCGCCGAGGTTGATATCGGACCTCTTCCAACCGTGGCGCACATTGATATTGGGAGTCCCGCACTCGATGTTCCAGTCAACCTCCTTACCTTGCGCATCCCGTGCCAGAATCCGGATGAACATGTGCGGGTTGGTCCACTGAAAGTCCTGCACCGTGCCCGACAGCGTCAGCGATTTTGCATAATCGTACGCTGCCGTCGAATGATGCGCCGACACCACCCTGCAGACGCCGAGCAGCACCATGAGTACCGCGGTGCGTCGCGATCGCCGTTCTACTCCCAATCCACTCATCGATGCCCCTTTCGCGGAACTCGCGCAAATTGCAGCTTGAGACGCTCGACTTTGTTGAGCTGCCACAATCGATTATGACTGCGGTTATCGAGAAGTCTCGGGCGCGACTATAGTGAGCCCATTACCGCCGCGCAGCTCGATTTACGTTTTTTTGCGCTTGAAGGGGAGGCGTGAGCAACGAAGTGATGCTTCAAGGCCACACTGGCGCGCCGGGCGTGCCAAGCGCCACTGCGGAAATTCTGACCTGAAGTCCCTGAGATCTACACAGTGAGCTTAGAGAGACCTTCGACCGGTGCGGCTATTCCGCGCCACGCCCCGATGGGAAGTTCCATCTCCACCATGAGCCCGCCCTCCGGGCGATTGCTCGCCCGGACGCTACCGCCGTGGGCAGCAATGATGCGTCGTGCAATAGTGAGTCCCAATCCGTGCCCGCTCGCGCGGCCACGGCCGCTGACATTGGCGCTCACGAACGGCTCGAAAATCGCCTCCAATTGCGTCTCCGGTACACCCGGTCCGCGATCGAGCACCACCAGCCGCGCGAACTCGCTGTCACATTCGCATGACAACTTGACCACTACTGTCCGACCGGCACCGCCGTGTTTAACGGCATTGCGCACGACGTTCTCGATCGCGCGATGGAGAAGTTCCGAGTTTCCGCGGACGATCAGAGTTGAATCGGCGAGCAGCTGCACCTCGCCTCCGTTGGCGCGCGCCTCGAAGTCGCAGTCTTCAACCAATGCCTCCAGCAGCTCCGAAAGACAGATATTTTCCTCGAGAGTTATCCCTACGCCCTGCAGGCGCGCGAGCGTCAGCAACTCTTCCACGAGAGCGTCCATACGAACCGCTTCGAGCTCGATTCGATTCAGATGCACGTCGAGCCGCTCTGGTTGCTGTCGGGCAAGACCGATGCCCGCATGTAGCCGCGCCAGCGGTGAGCGCATCTCGTGCGAGACATCGTGTAGCAAACGCCGTTGGCCTTCGAGCACTTGCTGCAGGCGTAACGTCATCTGGTCGAAATGGCGACCCAGGTCCGCCAGCTCATCGTGCCTGCCCGCCATCACGGGCTTGAGTTTCACGGCAAAATCACCTGCGGCAGCGGCCGTGAATGCCGCTCGCAGGCTGCGAATGGGCTTGGCAAAGTACCAGGCTAATAGCGCCGCTGATAGAAGGCTGCCCGAGAGAACGCCGAATAGACCTGGCAGGGCCGTCGGCACAGGCATGGATAGATGTCCCCGCAGCCACGAGAATCCGAGTCCCAGAGCGGCCAGCTGCGCGAGCCAGATACACAGGAAAAACTTCCACATGAGACGCCCCATGGCTAGCTGCGGACCAGCTGGTAACCCAGGCCGTGCACCGTCTCGATCATGGGCGTCTGCGGGCCGACCGTAGCGAGCTTGCGCCGGATGCTGCTCAGATGCACATCGATGCTACGGTCGTAGCGCGTTCGGGGCCTCCCGAGCCCTCGCGCAGAAAGCATTTCCTTGCTGACCGGTCGCCCCGCATTGCGGGCGAGCAGTTCGAGCAGGTTGAACTCCGTGCTCGTGAGATCGAGCGACTTACCGGCCCATTCCGCTACGCGTCGATCGGGCCAGATGACGAGCGGACCGACGATGACCTTTTCCATTGGCGAGCTGTCGGATGACACGGCACCCGTTCGCCGCAGAATCGCTCGGATGCGGGCGGACAGCTCGCGTGGCGTGCACGGCTTGGGCACGTAGTCATCGGCGCCGAGCTCCAGACCGTTTACCTTATCGCTGTCTTCGCCCTTGGCGGTGAGCATGAGCACAGGCACGGAACTCTGTGCGCGGATGCAACGTAGGACTTCCAGTCCGCTCACCCGCGGCATCATCACATCGAGAACGACAAGGGCATAATCACCCGAGATCGCTCTGCCCGTCGCCGCTAAGCCCTCGCTCACCACATCGACCCGATAACCATCGCGCTCGAGATAGTCCTTCAACATCTCGACCAGCTCGAGATCGTCATCGACGAGTAAGACTCTCGAACTCGTAGGGCTCTCTCCCATTAGGGTCGATTATCGTACGACATAATAATAACCGAATTGTGTGCGGCCTGCCCCCCGGCGCCACGCTCGAGACGGGTGCGTCCGAGGGAGCTCGTAGTTGTCGCCGCTGATTCTATGCGCCACAACCGCGCCGCTCAGCCACATTTGCAATTGTTTGCAAATGCCCCCTCATCGAGGCATCAGACGAATCCCGTCCAACGTCCGCAGGCGACGATAGCCACCCAAAGGGCCAGAGACGTCCCGCCGGCCACCTTCACACGAGCAGGCAGTTTCGGTCCGGTGTTCCAGGTTTGAATGCCGCGCGCCGTGATCAGGTGAAATACCACGATGTTGACGAGCGCGACACCCAGCAGGACGAGCTTCGCCATAAACGGACTCTTGTGCATGTAGTCCGAAGCATGCGACGCGAATAGCAGGCTTCCCGTCAGCGCTGCCACGATGAACGCCCCCCGCGTAAACGGCAGTACTTCCGCCATCAGTTCCGATACCGGACGATCTCGGGAGTTCAGGCCCAGAAGCCGCAGATCCACGATCGCGATCGTGCCCACGACGGTGGTGATCGCCAACACGTGAATGCTCTCGAACCATGGGAACAAGCTGGTGCCCTCCCGAATCGCCGTGGCGATCTCGGTATGCTCGAGCCACGCGAGGAACGACTGCAACAGTGTCATATCACATCTCTATGAAGGGGGATGCTCGCGCCGGGCGACCCGTCAGGTGTCACGTACCAATGACATACGCGATCCAGCGCCCGGCAAACACAATACTGACCCACACGAGGAGTGAGACGATTGCGATCGCGGAGGCGTTCATGCGCCGCGTCACCGTCTTCTCCCAGAAAACGGGGTCCTTCCGCAGCGGCCGCTGATAGAGCAGTGTCAACACCACTGCCGTGATCACCAGCGCCATCTTGAGCTGGAACATCATGTTGGGCAGTGACCTGCCCGGCTCGGCGGTAACCAGAATGGCGCCCGACAGGAGCAGCACTACCAGGGCACCCCAAAGCCAGGGGAAAAAACGCCGCGCGAGTACCGCACTCGACTGGCTGCGCATCGCCAACCCGAGCGTGTGCAGGTGGACCAGGAGCACCGCCGAGATCACCACGGCAATACAAAGGATATGAACCGTCTGCACCGCCGGGATGATCCAGACCGTAGTCTGAAGAAACAAACTCACTGCTGTGCCCGACAGCCAGTCGGAAAAATTCTGCAACCACATGGCGGGTCCTCAATTCGATCATTGCCGCTGATAATCGATAATTGAGCCTACTTCAAACTATGCGACAAGTCGCGCTATACGGTGGGATTTTCTTTTTTTTACAAGCAAGCGCGGTGGGCTCTTCAGGCCGCGTCCGCCCCGCATTTTGCTAGCATCCTGCACGTCCGCACCGCGCACGTCGCGCCGTTCAGGGCCGCGGCGCTGCCCAACTGCGGGGCGGTAACGGGCGAGAGCAGGCCCTGGTACGCTCCAATGGGCGTCCGTTTCGCGGCGACGATCACGACTTCACAGCTCGACATGGGGGAGCGCGGGATGTATGAGTCTGACAATGCCGTACCCACCTGTTTGGTCGCTTCGATCAGAAGCGCATTTCCTCGACCGCTCCGGGCACCAGCAGCTTGCCCGCAGTCCTGGCTTTGATCTCCTCGACACTGACCCCTGGCGCCCGCTCCTTGAGCACGAATGCACCGCTATCGATCTCGAGGTAGGCGAGATCCGTCAAGACGCGACGAATGCAACCGCGGCCCGTCAGGGGTAGCGTGCAGCGATTGAGCAACTTCGATTCCCCATCCTTGGCGGCGTGCATCAGGGTGACGATGATATTGTCGGCCCCCGCCACGAGATCCATCGCACCTCCCATGCCTTTCACCAGTTTGCCGGGAATCATCCAGGAGGCGATATTCCCTTCCACGTCGACTTCGAAAGCGCCGAGGACCGTCAGGTCGATGTGCCCCCCACGGATCATCGCGAAGGACTCCGCCGAGGAGAAGATCGACGCGCCGATGCGTGCGGTGACCGTCTGCTTGCCTGCGTTGATCAGGTCCGGGTCCACCTCGCCCCGGGTTGGAAAGACGCCCATGCCCAACAGGCCGTTTTCCGATTGCAACATGACATCGATCCCGGCCGGTATGTAGTTGGCGACCAGCGTCGGAATACCGATCCCGAGATTGACGTAATACCCGTCCTGTAACTCCCGAGCGACCCGTTGGGCCATCTGTTCACGAGTCAGTGCCATTTGAGTGTCTTCAAGCAGTGCGTACGGTGAGCTTCTCGATCCGCTTTTCGAAGTGCCCTAGAACCAGGCGATCGACGTAAATTCCGGGGGTATGAATTTGATCGGGATCCAGCGCGCCGGGCTCGACGATCTCCTCGACCTCGACCACGGTGATCCGGCCTGCAGTCGCCACAACCGGATTGAAGTTCTGCGCGGTCCGGCGATAGACGACATTTCCATACCAGTCGGCCCTCCAACCCTTCACGAGGGAAAAGTCAGCCGTGATGGCCTCCTCCAATATATAGCGGCGGCCGTTGAACTCACGGACCTCCTTACCTTCTCCAACGGGCGTTCCGTAACCGGTAGCGGTAAAGAATGCGGGAATGCCGGCCCCGCCGGCGCGGAGTTTTTCCGCGAGTGTCCCCTGCGGTGTGAGCGTCACCTCGATTTCGGCCGCGAGCAGCTGGCGCTCGAACTCGGCATTCTCACCAACGTAAGAGGCAATCACTTTGCGGACCTGGCGGTTGTCCAACAGCATCCCCAGGCCGAAGCCGTCGACCCCGCAATTATTGGAAACGACGGTCAGTCCCTTCACCCCCATCCGGCGGATCTGCCCAATGAGGTTCTCCGGGATACCGCACAGACCAAAGCCACCGACCGCAACGGTCATGCCGTCCGATAGACCTGCCAGTGCTTCGGGGTAGCCGCCGAGGCGCTTGTCAAAACTCGCCATGGTCGAAAATCCGCGTGCCAGGACCGGTCCGAGCTTGGCCCCGGCGGTTGTAAATGTTAAGTTTGAAATACCTGGCGATTCTTTTGCGAATTAAAAGAATGATCCCATGACCCCACGTCAACTCAGGGCTTTTGCCACCGTGGCGGAGACGCTGAGCTTCGCACGCGCTTGCGAGCGGCTGCACCTCTCGGCGCCAGCTCTGAGCCTTGCCATCCGAAGTCTCGAGGACTCCCTCGGTGGCCCGCTGCTGACTCGCACCACGCGCCAGGTGCGCTTGACGCCGGAAGGGGCTGCGTTGCTCCCACAGGCGCTGCAGCTTCTGGCGGACTGGGACAACGTGCGGGAGCGTTTGCAACAGCGATTCACGCTACAGCGGGGTCACGTCACCATCGCTGCGATGCCTTCGTTTGCCGGCAACATCCTGCCGCGGCTGTTACGGGACTATCGCGAGCGCTTTCCGCAAGTGGAAGTCTCGGTGCAGGACGTCATCCAGGAGCAGGTGCTCGAACTGGTCGAAAGCGGCCGCGTCGAAATTGGTTTTGGTTTCGAGCCGGAATCCAAAGGCATCCTGGCCTTCGAGCCGCTGTTCGTGGATCGATTCATGGCGATCGTGCCCGCGGATTCGCCCCTGAAGGATGCGAAATCCGTCACCTGGGCGCAGCTGTTGAATCACGATTTCATTGCCCTGCGCAGGCCCTCCTCGATGCGCCGTCTGCTCGAGGAAGCCCTCGCGAGAAACGGCATGCAACTGAGAGTGGCACTCGAGTGCCATCAGCTTGCGACCGTTGGACAGTTTGTTGCGGCCGGACTAGGCGTGAGCGTGGTGCCATCGCTGTGTCAATGGCAAGTGTCCGCCGTGGGGGCCCGTTGCATTCGCTTGTCCCGTCCCTCAGTCAGCAGGCCTGTAGGGTTGATTACACGGAACGATCAGCAACTCTCCACGGCAGCCTCCGCCATCCGAGCCGTGATGCACGTGAAGCGGGCTCCGGGACAGACCCGATCGCGGGGCCGGACCGATGCCGCCGGGAAGTCAGCCGCCGCGCCGAGATGACCGGGCCGGCGTGGCAAACCGACTACTCGTTTTCTGTTGCGGTTGCATCATGCTATGGGCTCTCACGGCCCAGGATAATAGCAGTGACACACACGCATGAAGACCGGACCGTAAAGGGGGCTCTGCCTGGCGCGACGTGCTTCTTGCGCAACATCGCCCTGGGGGCGATCTTTGCCGGGTGCTCGCTCGCGACCGTATCCGCGAGCGCCGCCGAAGACAGTGGCACGGCCCAGAGCGGACAGATCGAGGAAGTTGTCGTCACGGCGCGTTACAAGACGGAAACGGCACAATCGGTGCCCATTTCCATTACGGCCCTCGGGGCGGATCAGCTCCGCAGCCGCAATGTCAGCAACGTTTCCGACCTCGCCGAAGTGATTCCCAGTGTCAGTATGTTGCCCGGAACTTCGGACCAGGCTCTCGTACTGCAGACTTACATCCGCGGCATCGGTCAAAGCTATGGCAATCCCGGCTATTCGCCGGGAGTGGGAACGTACATCGATGGAGTCTATTTCGACTCGGTGTTCGCTTCGGCGCTGGCGCTCCTGGACATCGACAGGCTGGAGGTACTGCGCGGACCCCAGGGTACACTGTTCGGGAAGAACACCGCCGGTGGCGCGATCCGTCTGTTCACACCAAAACCAACCGGCAATGACACGGGTTACGTCGAAATCACCGGCGGCAATCAGGGGCAGCGCGAGCTGCGTGGAGTCGCGGACTTCGCCGTCGTACCGAGCCAGTTGTTCGTGCGGGTGTCGGCAGCGCAGAAGCATATAAACGATTACATGCAGGTGATCGACTACTCGTGCGCGAATCCCGGCACTGCTGGCACGCTACCCGCGACAACCCGTTCCGCGGGCTGCGGTATCGGCGGTCTGGGAGCCGAGGATGTGACACAGGGACGGCTGGCCGTGCGTTGGCTGCCGACCGACACCCTGGATATCAATTTCTCCGTGTCCCGGCTCTATGACGATTCGGACGGAGTTCCGAACAAGACGCTCGCCATCGACCCGACTGCACCCCAACTCGCCGCCTTCAATCAACTGGTCACGGCCGCGTATGGTATTCCGATCGATGGGCGCTTCGTCACCCGCAGTCCTTACACGACCTACCAGGGGAACTGCGATTTCCTGACCGGACTGTGCGCCCACAACACCGCCTGGGTTCACGAAGACAACCAGACGCTCACGGCGGACTGGCAGATTGCAGAGAAGCTGTCCCTGAAATCAATCAGTGCATACGAGAGCTATGACAGTGAGACGGTCACCCTGACCGGCGGTGCGCCCCCGCCAATCAACTACCTCGATCAACACGTCCGGCATCAGCAATACAGCGAAGAGCTCAATCTGAGCGGATCGCAGCCAAACCTGGGCGGGGGTCTGGACTGGACGATTGGCGCCTACTATCTCAACAGCCATTCGCTCACGACGGGTACCGTCGACATTCCCATCGTTACGGCGTTCACCGAGAACGATCATGCGGGCGATGAGAACAAGTCGGCCTTCGTGCATGCGATCTACAATTTCGATCCGGCCGTGAGCCTCGAGTTGGGATACCGGTATACGGATGAGAGGCGCTCGTTGTCGCTCGAGCATGACCCCTTCTATGGTCCGGTACCCGGGATCCTCACCAATCCCTCCTACTTCGACTTCGGCCGCGGCGATTACCGCGCCAGCCTGAATTACCGTCTCGTGCCCGACGTGCTGCTCTACGCTTCGGTCTCCACCGGCTTCAAGGCCGGTGGCATCAATCCACAGCCCATTCTTCCCAGCCAGCAGATTCCGTTCGGGCCGGAAAAGGTCACCGCGTACGAGGTGGGCATGAAAAGCGAATGGCTCCAACATCGTGCACGGCTCAATGTCGCTCTGTATGACAACGTGTACAAGAACAAGCAAGAGTTCCTTTCCGGATCCACCGCCGCCGGCGTGCCGATTTCCGAGGTCGTGAACATCAATGCGCGGATCAAAGGGGCCGAGGCGGAGTTGACCCTGCGTCCGACGCAGGCTCTGCAGTTCGATGCGGCGCTCGGCTACACGGACGTGCGCTACACGTATATCAACCCTGACCTCCTGGCCCAGGATCTGGGCGGCGGACAGCATCTCTCGATGGACGATACCTCGCCGTATGTCCCCAAAGTCACCGCCTCCGCCGGGGCCCAGTACACGTTGGACTGGGATCATGGCAGCTCGCTCACGCCCCGGATCGATTACACCTACAGGTCCCGGATCTACACCGACCTCCAGAACTCGCCGGACATTGCCCTCGGTGGCCTCGGACTGTGGAATGCCTCTGTCACGTTCGTTCCGTCGGACAGCGCGCACTGGCGGTTGGTCGGTCGTGTGCGCAATCTGACCGATCATTTCTACTACTCGAGCACGACGGGCAACTTCCGGACGAGCTTTGGCATGCTCGACGCCGTGCCGGCGCGCCCGCGCACTTTCGACCTCATGCTCCGCTATGACTTTCGCTAGCGCCTTGGCGGTGGCATGCTGGCCGTACTCTACGTAGTGCGGTTCATGTCCAGAGCCATCCGCGTCGCTATCGCTTGTACCTTGTGCATGTCGTTCGGGTTGGCGCCGTTGTTCATCGGTACCTTTCCGCTGTTTCTACAGCCGGTCTCGCGAGAGTTGGGCTGGGGAGCCGCCATCTATCCGCAGTCCGCACTCGTTGCGGGTGCTGCTGGGGCTCTGGCGGGTCCCTTTGTAGGGATGGCGCTCGATCGTTTCGGAATCAAACCGGTCATGCTGGCAGGACTGCTGACTTGGTCCGCAGCGCTGTTCGCGCTCTCGTGGCTGAATGGCTCACAGGTGCAACTGCTCTCGCTCTCGATCGTCATGGGAGTGACTGCCAGCGCCTGTGGCCCCATCGCGCTGGCGAAGGCGATCGCCGGGTGGTTCGATCGCCATCGCGGCCTGGCCATGGGCATTGTGTTGAGTGCCGCCCCGGCGCTGGCGACGGCCATCATGGTCCTGGTTGCCGGCTGGCTGATCTCGGCTCACGGCTGGCGTTTCAGCTATCGCGTCCTTGCCATAACCTCTGCCTGCATTGCAGTTCCGGTGACCCTCCTGTTCATGTACGAGCCTCCGACAGCCGAGGCGCGCAATCGCGGTGGGGCATCCGGAACAGAAGACGCAAGCGGGGCCACCGCGCTGCAAGCGCTCGGATCCCGCGACTTCTGGATGGTGATGTCGCTGACCGCCCTGCTCTGTGCTGCCGTGAGCGCGATAGTCAGCCATTTCGTCGCCTTCTCCGCGGAGCGTGGGATCGGCAATGCAACGGCGACCCTGGCGCTGTCGGCCTTCTCACTCGTCGGGCCGGTTGGCCCGCTATTGTCCGGGGCTCTCGCTGATCGCACGCGGGGCCCCAAACCCCTGGCGCTCTTTTTCGCTCTGCCGCTCATCGGCCTGCTGCTGTTGGTCACCTTCGGCCCTCCCGTGGTGGTTGCGGCCATGGTCCTCATGGGCGTCGGGTTCAGCGCCTGTACGGGGATGCTCCCTTATCTGCTCACAAGATATTTTGGCGTACGGCACGCGTCCCAGGTGTTCGGGGTGGGGCTCGGGATGGTGACGCTGTCCATGGGCCTCGGACCGGTGATCCTGGGCTTTGCACGCGACCAGACGAAGAGCTTCGCGCCGATGACGCCGGCACTGGTCACCCTGTTGGCTGCCGCGGTCATCATCAGTCTGCTGCTACGGAACTACGCAGTGCAGCGGCCGCAGTCCCTCACTTCCCCGACTTAGGCCCGCAGCCGATTCGGCACCAAAAGGCGGCGGCAAGCAAGTAGCGGTTCACTGCGCCGCTGTCTTTCACGCCTCATACCGCACGTAAGCCTGATCGATCGCACCGAAGATCGATCGGCCGTCGGCAGCGAGCATTTCGATCCGGACTCGCTCGCCGAATCTCATGAAAGGCGTTTTCGCCTGCCCCGTCTCGATCAACTCAATGGCGCGGCGCTCGGTAATACAAGCCGATCCGGCGGCGCGATCTTCATTGGAAAAAGTGCCCGAGCCGATGATGGCTCCAGGGCGCAGACGGCGCGAGTAGCTGGCGTAGCGCAGAAGCTCGGGAAAGCCGAAAGCCATCTCGCGGCCGTTGGGCTGCCCAAACCATTCACCGTCGCGCTCGACCCGCAGGGCGAGCTCCACTCGCCCCCCGACCCATGCGGCGCCGAGCTCATCGGGAGTCACGGCGACCGGCGAGAATGCGGTGCTCGGCTTCGCCTGGATCCAGCCAAAACCAGTCTTCATCTCACGGACCGCGTGCGTACGCAAGCTGACATCGTTGACCAACATCAGGAGCTTGATGTGGCTGGCGGCATCGAGCGCCCCTGTGCCCATCGGGACCTCGTCAGTCACGATCGCAACCTCGCCTTCGAAGTCCATGTTGTCGGCCTCGCTGGGCAAAGCGACCTCATCGCATGGCCCGATAAAGTCATCGGACGCGCCTTGATACAGCAGCGGGTCGCGGTCGTACGAGTTCTTTACACCAGTCGCAAAGGCTCGCTCCATGAGACGTCCGTGGCTTGCGAACGCCGAGCCGTCGAGCCATTGATAGCAGCGTGGCAGAGGCGCCATCGCTTTTCGGACATCGAACTCGAAGGGCGCGCCGGCCCGGGCCGCGTTGACTTGATCATATAGCACCCGTAGCGGGCGCTCGACCAGGCCCCACCGCTCCAACGCGTTGAGGAGTGTTGGAGCTATCCCGTCGGCGTAGGCCGCGCGTTGCAGGTCGCGCGATACCACGACGAGGCGCCCATCGCGGGTGCCGTCTTTGAGAGTCGCAAGCTTCATGGCATTCTCAGTCGTATCTCGCCCAGATTCAAACTCTCATCACCCAACGTCGCACACACGCGCGCCGCTCCGTGAATCGGATGGGTGACCTCGATCGTGTACTCGCCGCTGCGCACCGGGAGCCTGTCGAAGCGAAACTCCCCGAATGCATCTGTCAGGACGGACGCCACGGTGCCTTGCCCGTTCGCAAGCACGACGCCAGCCCCTTCGACGCACTCGCTGCGCCCCTCAATGTCGCAGGACACTGCGCCCCCTACAAAGCAGTGGGTGTAGCGGTACAGGTTGCGATAGTAAACACGCGGCCGCGTTTGCAACTCAGGCCGAAGCACTTCGAGCGATTCATCGCCGGCCCTGCGAGCCATCGCCTCATCGGAAATCTTGACGGCCTGGATTGCGCTCGTGGGACAGACCTGTACGCAACGCGGAGCGCTCCAGCCCTGGTCGAGCAGGTGCGCATCGAAAATCCAGGTCTGTGGAAGTTGTTGCTCCTCGTTCCAAACGATCGCCCCATAGGGACAGGCGTCCACCAGATCCCGCCGGCCTTTGGCTTTGACCGGGTCGATGATCACGATTCCATCATGGCGCTTGCGCACCGCTCCATCGGCTCCGGCCTTGAGACACGGCGCGGCATCGCAGTGATTGCACAGGGTGGGCAGATAGGCGGCATCGACCATCCCGCCGCCGCCGCGGACCTTGCGATGAATCGTGACCACATTGTTCCCAAGTGGCGCGTGCGGGGCTGAATATCCAGTGAAGTCGTTGCCTACATGCTCATCCTTGGCCGCCAGCGAGCAATTGCCGCAGTTCTCGCACAAGGCGACGTCGATGATCAGATTCCACTTGTCCATCAGGCCGCCTGAATCCCCGGGTCCGCCCACGGCTCGATCTGGACCAGGCACGAGTTCGGTGCCATCGATTCGGTATCGGGGGATTGCGAGCGATCCGGCGTCAACGTGTTCATGCAGCCGCCGATCTCGACCTGCCCTCCCTTCACTTTCCGGTTCAGGTACACGGCGCTCGATTCGAAGCTCTTGACCACCCCAGGAGCCACCAGCGCCGACACGTCGGCGGCACAGATGACCGCGCCTCGATCATTGAACACCTTTACCAGGCTGTGATGCGTAATGCCGCGCGCCGTCGCATCGGAAGGGTTGACGCGCGCCAGCCAATAGTAATGTCCGTTCACCAGGACGCGGTGGTCCTCGATGTTGTTGAGAAAGCTCCCCTTGCCATCGTTGTGGGTATGGAAGCTGTAGCGCGAATGCGCAGTGATCAATTGCAGCGGGAAACGCTTCACCAGGTCCTGCGTGCGGGCTCCCTCCCACGAGGGAATGTAGCGGTTCAGGGGTGGGCGCTGGCTGCGGTTGTCCGGATCTACACGCTTCAAGGTCTCGGGAATGAATTCGATCTTGCCGCTCGGTGTGGGCAGTCCTTTGCCGAATTCCTCGGAGTACTGCGACGGGAGCGGATTCGCCTCCGGTAAATCCTTGTGTCGTCCTTCAGCGAACCAGCGCATGTTGACCGGCTCGCGCACCCGCTCGTCCGCGGGTGGAACGACGTAGTAGCCCTTTTCCAAAAATTCGCCCCACGTGATGTGACGCGGCAGGTCGGACGAATCGAAGACGCGCCTGCACCAGTCGAGCTCACTACAGCCCTCCGAAAAGACCGCTCCGAGACCGAGCCGTGTCAGGATATCGAGGAAGATCTGATAGTCGGATTTCGACTCACCCAGCGGCTTTATGCAGGCATGCTGCATCACAATCACGCGGTGATTCACGCTGTTCTGGCCATGGGGCAGGTAACCCCCCGGGTTGCACCACTCGCTGATGTCAGGTCTTTCGAGCTGCGTGCACGCTGGCAGGATGATGTCCGCGAATTTTGCATCCCCTTCATTCCAGATCGATTGATTGACGACGAAGTCGATGCTCTCGTGTTGATAGGCACGCTCCCAGCGCGACGAGTTGACGATCGTGCTGAACGTGGACGAGCCGTAGCGATACAGCATGCGGATGGGCGAGTAGCCAGGCATCGGATAGACGAAGGGTGCGAATTGCGCCTCGGTCGAAGTGCCATCCCACAGGTAGCCGGTGGCCTTGCCTTCGATGATGGCTTCCGGGAGCCGCTGACGCGGCACCATCTGCCTCACGGGATTCAGGGTCAGGATATGCGGCATGCGCGTGTAATTGTTGACAGGAGCTGCCGTCCAGTTGAGCTCGCCCGAGATGCCGCCTTCGGCGTAACCGGGGAAGTAGAAGTAAAGATCCACCGGCGCATCTGCAGTGAAATTACCCATGTTGACGCCCGGCTTGCCCCAGCCCTGCATCGCTAGCAGCAAAATCATGCAGCGCGCCCACTGGGCGCCGGTCGCCGAGCGGCAAGCGCCACCGAATCCCGTTCCGCCTGTCCCATTGGCGAGGTAGGTCTTGCGCTTCCCCCATTTGCGCGCCAGCGCGCGCACTTCGCGTGCCGGAATACCGGTTTCCGGCTCCTGCCATTCCGGGGTCTTGGGCACTCCATCCAACTCGCCCATAACATACGCACGCCACTCGTCGAACCCGGTCGTGCGCTCGGCCACATATTGCTTGTCGTAGAGTCCCTCCGCGATCCAGACATACATGATGGCTATCGCCAGCGCCGGATCGGTGCCGGGCTTCGTGGGCAGCCACTTCCCGCCCAGCAGCTGCGCAGTCGGGTTGCAGTGCGGGTCAATGTGCACGAACTCGATGCCGAGCTGTTTGGCCCAAAGCCGGCGCTGGGTTCCCTCGAACGCGGCATACGCGCCGTTGGTGCTCTCCGGGTCACTGGACCAGAACACGATCATCTCGGCATGATCGAGACAGTCCTGGGTCGTGCCATAGCTGGCAGCGACGCCGACACGCATGCTGTTGCCGTAGTGGTGTTGGGCACCCCAATACCAGCCTTCCCAGCTATCCGGATTGGGGTGCACTCTGGTGAAGCCAATCAGGTTCCCGAATCGCAGCAGCGCTGAGAGGTAGTAGCCGACATTCCCCCATTGATGGTGCGAGCCGGTCTGGATCGCAATCGAGCCCGGGCCGTACAGGCGTTTCTGCCGATTGATTTCACTGGAAACGATCTCCAGCGCCTCATCCCATGAGATCCGCTCATACCCGGACTTTCCACGGTTCTGCGGATTGCGTGCGCCAGCGGGATCGAAGTCCACCCGCTTCAGTGGATGCAGCAGACGCTGGTCGGAATAGACGGTCGACTTCAACGTCAGGCCGTGAGGAGCGACCGTCGTGCGACGCAATGGAGTGAAGGTTCGACCGCGCGCGTACAGCGTCCAGCTTGGGCCGTCTTGCGGCTCGAGCTCGATCGGAGTGGTGCGGACGACCTTATCGTCCTTGACATAGATAAACAGCGGCCCGCCGTTCGTGTTGGTCGTGTAGCGCGTGCAGCCGTCCTTCATGCGCCGGCCTTGCTTCAGACCAGCGCTTTGCGAGAGATTCAACAGCTGCATGAAGGCCACGACGAGCTCGTCGCGCCCCTGGACCACCACTTTGAAGTTCTTGGCGGCGTGCACGACCTCGGCCATGTCCGCTTTGGGCTTGAGCATGGCGAGCGCCGTGTCCAGGTCGTGGAAGACCATCCGCACATCCGCGGCCTCATGGATCGAGGCGCTGGAGCTGACACGGCCGGCGCGGATGGTAAAGGTACGGCCGATACTGCCGTTCTTCAATCTGATCTGCGCCGTGTAGTCGCGCCGCAGGAGGGCGGCGCGAAACGCGGGGTACCGCGCCGCCGTGCGGTTGAGCATCGGCGCCAACGAAAACAGGATGGTGCGAAGAATCGTACGCCGCATGGTCACTCGACTTTTAAACAGAAAAGAATCGATAGTCAACCGACTTATCGCTTGTTTACCCCTTTCGTGACGCTCTATTATTCTGTATAGACTCGATTCGTTATGATTATATTGTTCCACTGTGTAGATCATCGGCCCACAGGGGGTCGATTCCGCTGGGGTTGAAGCACGTGAAAATACCAGGCAAGGGCACCACCATCGCGGGCGAAACCTATCAATCGCTGCGCGCCGGGATTCTGGCAGGCGATATGCCTCCCGGCGACAAGGTCCGAACCCAGGTCTTGTGCACTCGGTTCGGCGTCAGCCTGGGAGCGGTCCGTGAGGCGCTGTCGCAACTGCAGGCGGAAGGCCTCGTCGTGGCTGAAGCGCACCGTGGCTACACGGTCGCGCCGATATCGAGCGATGACCTGAAGGATCTCACGCGCGTGCGTGTCGAGATCGAGACACTCTGCCTCACCTGGTCGATGGAGGCCGGCAAGTTAGAGTGGGAGTCCGCGGTGATCGGAGCCACTCACCGGCTGACCAAAACCTACCGGGTTGAGGACCGCTCCGCGGCCAGTTCGGAGTGGATTACGGCACATGATGCGTATCACTACGCACTGGTGAGCGCGTGCGGCAGCCCGCGACTGCTCCAAACCCGGCAGCAACTCTACGACCAGAGCGAGCGTTACCGGAAACTGGAAGCGACGCTCGGCAAGGAGCGTAATCCGGACGACGAGCATAAGCGGCTGGCCGATGCCGTCATCGAGAGAAACAGCCCTCTCGCCACGCGGCTGCTGAAGGCACACATCGCGCTGACGACCGAGAACATCATCAAGGCGATGGAAAGGAAAGAGAGCAAAGCCTTGCGGGCATCTGAGGCCGGGGCGCCCCGTGGCGGGCGCCGCTCGAAACCGGCCCGATCCCCACTTCGGGCGGTGGTGACTTCGCGCTAAGAAGGGCGGACTGCGGTTATCGGGGTGCTTTCCCGGTGCTGATGGCCTTGTCCTTGACGTTGTACTCGAGAGTCCCGGTTTTCTCATCGTAGTAATCGCGATTGTCAGAGCATACCCACTCCTGCGGATCGGCGTTCTGCCCCGTATGCCGGTGCCACACGCGCGTGCTGGTGTAGGGGTTAGCGAAGATGGTGTCGTCGTAAATCGTGGTGGCGATTTCCAGAGTGTTGTAATCCTTCATATGGATGCGCTCGAGGAAGCGCAGTCCGGGGCCGTGAGTCTTGAAAATCGGAACCGAGAATCCAGAGCTCGCGCGAGACGGTAACGCACCGATCTGCAGCAGCGTGCCGTCTACAAAGCCACGTGAATCCACCACTAGGGTGTCCCCTTCCCAGTGGGCCACAGAGGTTCCCAGGAATGTCGGGTCCGGATCGGTGGAGACCGGACGCCCGTCCGTGTGGAGGAAACGGGTTACCGCGTAGGTCTCGATGTAGAGCGCGATCGTTCCGGGCATCGGCATGAACTTGATGGGCATGGCCCCTTGGTTCATCACGAAGGGCATTCCCGGCATGAGGCAGTTGGCCATGGGGCTGTCCTGCGTCGGCTTGTAGTGCTTCACGTACTGCGCCGCTTCCGGGGTGTAGGCGACAGGTCCGGGAAATAGATAGAGATCACTCACTCCCTGCCAGGACCCCTCCCAGAGATTGGGCAGCCTGCCGATCGCAGCCCAGTCCTGCGCGAGTTCAGCACTGCGCTTGGGATCGTCGCCCTGCAAAGGAGCCGCCGTCGCCAGCGACAGGGCCGCCCACGCCAGGCCGATCGCAACTGTGGCTTTGGCTGTCTTCATGCTGCGAGCTTCCTTCTAACGATACGGAGTGCCGGTTGGTTTGTCGGGGACCTGCGGCGCGCCCTTCGCTAGATCATCCCCAGTGACCCGGCGGCCCATGGGATCGGCCACGACGCGACCACTTGCCAGGTACACGGCGTAGACAGAGCCCCAATGGCCGCCGTCGCGGCTGGGGTGCACGTCAATCGTGATCTTGTCTCCCACTTTGATGTCGCGGTAGTGCCAACCCCAGCGAATCATCATGTTGGGACTGCTGCATTCGAACGCCCAGTCCTCGTGGGTGCCATCGGCCTTGGCCACCGCCATATAGACCCAGGAGTGAGGGTTGGCCCACACCCATTTCGTCACGGTACCCGTGACTGCAATGGTCTTTGTCGTGTCGAATGTGGCGAAGGAATGGTGGGCCATGGATTGGCCACCCGAAACGACAAACGCCACACCTAAGCACGCCAGCCAAATCTTCCTCGCTCGCATGTGAATTCCGTACCCCTGTTGTCAGTAAGCGAGGGTCAATGAGCGACCGGAGCGGGCTCGGCAACGATCGGATTCTCGAGGTGTCCGATGCCCTCGATCTCCACGCGCACGACATCGCCCACTTTCAACAGTCCTTCCTGCCCTCTTGCGATGCCCACTCCGGCACAGGTTCCCGTGGCCAGCAGATCGCCCGGCTCCAGCGTCATCACCTTGGTCAGATGCTCGATCTGGGCATAGATGTTATAGATCATCCGCGCGGTGCTCTGATTCTGGCGCAACTCGCTGTTCACCCAGAGCCGCATTTGCAGCGCGTGCGGATCTGGAATCTCGTCCGCCGTCACGATCCAGGGTCCGGTCGGGCCGTGCGTATCGAAGCTCTTCCCCAGGGTGAACGTCGGACTGGCGAACTGCCAATCGCGCGCGCTCACGTCGTTGGCAACGAAATAACCGCCAATCACACTGTGTGCGTCAGCCGCCGCAACGTGCCTGCAGCGTTTGCCGATCACTACGCCGAGCTCTGCCTCGTAATCCAGCATGGTGCTGACAATGGGCCGATGGACGGGATCGAACGGCCCGGTGATGCACGAGACCTGCTTGTTGAACCACACCTGGGTCTTGGGGACGGTGATACCGCCTTTGCGCGCCTCTTCGACGTGGTCCTCGTAATTCATACCGATGGCGAGATACTTCTGCGGGTCCGGAACAGGTGCCTCGAGGCGGACCGACTCGAGCGGCACGCCGGGCGCCGCCTTGGCAAGAGCGGCCTCGATCCGGCTCCTCAAGCCCGAGCCCGCCGCGAGCACCCCCTTGATCGTCACTGGCACATCGGGGAGGAGGTCAGAAAGTGCGACGACGCGGTTATCGCGAACCACGCCGATCCTTGTTTGTCCGGCGGACGTAAAACGCGCAAGTTTCATTGGAGCAACGCCTCAGATAGCAATCGGTAATGGTGCTGGAAACGGCAGACCTCACGTGCGCTTCAGGCTCTCCTTCATCAGGGCCCGAAGCTGCATATCCATCGCGAGCCGCTCTTCGTTGATCGGCTCGTGGGGCAGTGAGGCGAGAATCGCATCGCGACGCTCACGGATGACCTCATCCATCCGGTGGGTAAAGATATAGAGATCGTTGTTGAGAATGCCCTGCAGGACCCGCCGGCCCACTTCGATGGGATCCATCCCCAGGTTCAACATGCCTTTGATCCGTGCCTCCATCTGCGCCCGCCCTTCTGCAGAGGAGTCATATCCGGACTGCGCATAGCACGCCGGCCGCATGCCCTCATGTTGATAGATATTCGTGCGGACGGCTGCCGGACACAGGACCGACACGCCGATGTGCTCGTCGGCGAGGTCCTCCCGCAGGCACTCCATCATGGACACGACGCCGAACTTGCAGGCCGAGTAGACGCCGGCATTGTTCCCGACCATCAATCCGCCCATCGACGCCGTACTGACGATGTGCCCCCCCTCCGCGTGCGCCCGCAAATGGGGAAGAAATGCATGGACGCCGTTGAAGACGCCGTTGAGGTTCACAGCGGTCATCCAGTCCCAGTCGGCGAAACTCGCGTCCTTGACGGACCCGAGCAAACCGATTCCCGCGTTATTACAAACAACATGGACCTTGCCGAAGACCCGCACCACTTCCGCCGCCGCCCGCTCCATCGCATCCCGATCGGCAACGTCGAGTTGGATCGCATGCGCAACGTCTGCCGAGGTGCCCAACTCCGTGACCGCGGTGTCCAGGTGATCAAGCCGCACATCCGCGATGGCCACCCGCATCCCGGCAGCCAGGAACGCTTTGGCGATCCCTAAACCAATGCCACTGGCACCGCCGGTGATGAAGGCCACTTTTCCGCTGACTTCACGCATTGTTCACACCCCTCCGGCATCGACAGGATCGACAGGATCGCTGCCTAGCGCAGTGCGATAGGGAGTTGGCATGCTCATCCGGGCTCCGCCACCTCCTGGAGGAGCACCCGGCGGCGGCGCGGTCCGGGCCATGGCATCGAGGATGCCCCCGAAGTGCTCCCGGATCATTTGCCCGAACTCCGCATGCGGGAGGATATAAAGATCGTTGCGGCGAATTCCGCTTAAGACCTTCTCGCCGACCTCCACCGGGTCCATGGCGACTTTCATGGGATCGGCCGCCGGGCCGCCGCCTGCGCCGGCCGGCGCGGACGGCACGCGGGGTTTGTACGTATAACCTGTATTGCGGAACCGCTCCGGACGCAGGGAGCGAGTCATTCCAATGTTGGTTCGCGTCATTCCGGGGCACAGAACCGACACGCCGACCGTCGATCCGGTCAGCTCCATCCGCAACGCTTCCATCATGCCGACCACTGCTGCTTTCGCCACGCAGTAAACGCCGCCATGGTTGAGGGGTACGATCCCGCCCATGGAGGACGTGGCGAGCACATGTCCCTCCTCACCATGGCGCAGGATCCGAGGCAGGAAGGTGGTGACCGCGTTCACCACGCCTCCCAATGTCACACTCATGATCCAGTCCCAGTCGTCGTACGTTGTGTCCTTGAGGTAACCGATATCTCCGACGCCGGCGTTGGCGCAAAGCACGTGCACCTTTCCAAACGCGCGTTCCACCTCATCCGCAGCGGCAAGCATCGCCGCACGATCGGTAACATCAACCCGCACAGGCAGGACCACAGCCGTACCAACCCCGAGCTCTTGCACGGCCTTGTCCAGGCTTTCGCGGCGGATATCCGCGACCGCCACTCGCATGCCGGCGCCCACGAGCGCTTTCGCAATCCCCAGACCGATGCCACTCGCGCCACCGGTGACGAACGCCACTTTGCCGTTTACATCCTGCATTCTTCGAGCCTTTTCCGGTCGAACCTCAGAAGTTGTGCCGCAGGGTGAAACCCCATTCGCGTGGCGGAGCAATGCTGCCGACAGCGACGCCACCGATCGACGTGAGATCGAGCGCGTTCGTGTAGTAAACCCGGTTAGCGAGATTGGTAACTTCCAAAGCCGCATCCCAGGTGTCGGAAGGTGAGTGCCACATCAGCCGCGCGTTGCTCACCGTGTACGCATGCACCACGCTGGCCGAGGTTATGGGTGTGCGTGTGAACATCTTGTCCTGGTAGTTGAGGTCAACCCGCGCAGTGAGCGCCGCGCCATTGGTCAACCGGAACTCATACTGCGCGCCTGTGCTGACCTTCCACTTCGGCGTATAAACCCAGGGGTCATTGAGCGAAATACAACCGGAGATACACGTGCCGCCCTGCGCAACCGACTCCACACCCGGTGCGAGCTGCGTGAAGTTGAACTCGATCCAGCTTCCGGAAAGATCCATGGAGAAGCCGCGCGTCGGATGCCACTCCGCTTCGAGCTCCACCCCCTTGAAGCGTGCTTTGCCGGCATTCTGCGGCACGGCCGAGGGGAACGTGCCAAAGAACGGTGGTGTGTTCGGGTTGTAGAGAACATCCCCCGGATTGTTGTCCACCGGCAGGTTGGGGTTGAAGTACGACGACAGCGGCGACAGGATGATGTCTTTGTAGTTGTTGACGAAGGCGGACACATTCACTCGTAAGGACCGCTCGAACAGGTCGCTCTTGAGCCCGACCTCATAGGCGTCGAGCGTCTCGGGCTTGAACGAGACGCCCTGGTTGGCGAAGAACGGGCGCGGCGCCACGCCGCCGCCACGAAATCCAGTCGACCACTGCACGTACCCCATGACGGCCGGCGTGAAGTGATAGTCCAGGGACGCCTTGTAATCCGAGTGCGATCCCTGGTACCGGGAGTGCAGCCCGTCGATGCCGACGAGCGAGGGCGGCACGACAGCCTGATCCGTGGCAAGCCGGCGGTAGAAGGTATAGTCCTTCGACTCGCTCGTATAACGATAGCCACCCGTAACATTGATGCGGCTCGTTGCGTGCCAAACGGCGTGCACGAATCCTGACTCGTTCTTCAGCACCACCGGGTCGTGGGGCGTCATGTCGAAGCTGGTCGGAATGTCGACCCGTCCACCGATGACGCTGGTTGAATGGAAGTAAAATCCCCCCGTCGTCCAGTCGATCGCATTGCCCAGTGCGGAACCGCTCAGGCGGAGCTCCTGGCTGAATTGGTAATGCGTAAAGTGGTTGTAGAGCACCTGGTAGTCGTACGGTGTCTCATCCGCATCCGCGCCGAACCCGTTGTCATATTCGCGATAGGAGGTGATCGATTTGGCGACCAGATTTCCCGGCCCGATCCAGGCAATGTCCGCGGACGCGCCCTTGCCCTTGAAATAATTACTGGCGGGGACGCAGAACGACTGCGTCTCGCGGGCGTTCGTCGCGGGAGAGGCGCAGAAGGTAGCGTAGCTGGTGTACGGATGGGAAGCGGGCGGGAGGAAACTCGAATCGACGACGGCGCCGTTGGGGAAGGTGTACCCCCCTGCCGGCAGCGCTCGCAATACGGTCGGGGCCAGGTCCGAGCGATCATCCGTGATGTCACCGGCGAGGTTGACCTCGAGGCCTTCAATGGGTAACCAGCGCAGTTGCGCCCGCATGGCCTGCGTATTCTGGCCTCCGTAGGTTCCCAACTTGCAGTCGGAACCCGCATTGATCACGGAACTGGGGACGTTCGAGCCCGGATGGGCGCACGCATAGTCCATCCGGTTGACATAGCCATCCCGGCTCTTCGAGAGCCCGGTGAGGCGCGCGAACAGCTCGCCATCGACGAGAGTGAAGTTCGCGGCACCCTTGAAATCGTGCCGGCTCAAAGAGCCGATCGTGCCTTCCACAAAACCGTCGGTATCACCTGAAGGCTTCTTCGAGTACAGCCGCACGGCGCCGCCGATGGAGTTCATTCCGGCGAGCGTCCCTTGCGGCCCGCGCAGGATTTCGACGCGATCCAGGTCCAACAGTTCGAAATCCGTGCCCAGCACGGTCGAGTAGTAGACATCGTCGATGTACATGCCCACCCCGGGTTCCAGGGCAAAGCTCGTGTCATTCTGCCCGATGCCGCGGATGTAGGCGGTGACACCCGGTCCGAATGCCGAAGCGGTCGATGTCAGCGTTACGTTCGGCGCCTGGTTGGCCACCTGGGTGATATCGGTCTGGCTGCGCGCCTCGAGCATGCCGGCGGTCACCGCAGTGATCGCGATCGGCGTGTCCTGCAGCCTGGTCTGCCGGAACTGGGCGGTCACGATGACCTCCTGCAGCGTCTCGCTAGCGTCACCGACCGATGCCGTGGTGCCCGGATTCTGCGCGGCGGCCGGACCGCAGAGCCCGAGACACAGCGTGGGCGCCAGGCCCAGCCAGGTCAGCCTCTGGCGCAACGTGTTGCGCACGACTGTTTGATCAATAGCTCTCGTCACACGACCCCCTCGTTAGTACGATGCCTTTGCAGAATTTTTAGTCTATTGAAATAGTAATTATCGATTCTTCGTCAGTCAATAGATATGTGATCATAAAAGCTTCTGTGCACGCTATACTTCATCTCAATCTCGCGGCTCTCGCGCCCGTCTTGCGGGCGGCTTTTCTCTTTCGGCCCAATCGCTTCCGGGGTGCGCACACATGGTGGAGCTGTATCATTTCGAGCCCAACGCCAATGGCGGCAAGCCGATCATGGCGCTCAACGAGAAGGGCGTCCCATTCGTCAGCCACTGGGTCGACCTGTTGAATTTCCAGCAGCACACTCCCGAGTACCTGCGCATCAATCCGAAGGGCCAGGTCCCGACGCTGGTTCACGACGGCGTTGTGATCACCGAATCGACGCCGATGGGTGAATACATCGATGAGGCCTTCGACGGGCCCCCGCTACGTCCCCGCGACCCGCTGGAGCGCTGGCGGATGCGGACGTGGAGCCGCTTTGCCGATGAGTACCTGGGCCCGTCGCTGAGCATGTTGGGGTGGAGTCGCGGGATCGTTCCGCTGATGCGCAAAAAAGACCCGGCAGAGCTGCAGCGCGCGCTGCAAGCCATCCCGACCGAAGAAAGACGGCGCGCGTGGTCCACAACGATCCACAACACATTCACCGAGGCGGCGCTCGAGGAGTCGCGGCGGCGACTCGCGGTCTCGGCTGCGCGCTTGGACGCGCAACTGCGGGAGCGACCGTGGCTGGCCGGCAGCACCTATTCCCTGGCTGACATCAACGTATTCAACATGGCGGCGGCGTTGCCGCATTTCATGCCCGCCATCGTCAACGAGAAAGCCACGCCGCATCTGCTCGAATGGTTGCTCAGGGTCGGATCACGTCCCGCTATCAAGGCCGCCCTTGCGTTATCGCGCAACTCCCTGCGCCCACCCGATACCGCGGCACTCTCTGCGGGACCCGCGGGAGGCGCCAAGTAATATGCTGCTTTACCATTCCTGGCCCTGCGGTCATTCCGCCATCGCCCTGATCGGCCTGCACGAGAAGGGACTGAGTTTCGACAGCCGTTACCTGGATCTACGCTCTCTAGAGCAGTATTTGCCGCAGTTTCTGGCTCTCAATCCCCACGGACAGGTGCCGGTGCTGTGCCACAACGAGGTCGTCATCTCGGAAACCACGGCGTTGCTGGAATACCTTGAGGAAGCTTTTCCAACCCGTCCCCTCATGCCCGAAGATGCGGTCGGTCGCTGGAAGGTTCGTGTCTGGGGGAAGATACTCAACGAGGACATAGCCCCTTCTGTGAGCCTCCTCGCCTGGCATATATCGACCTTGCCGACCCTCGGCGCTGCCGATCGCGAGAAGCTCCGGGCTACCGCTCACACGATCCCCATCGACGAGCGACGCGCCCAGTGGACGCTCGCGTTGGACGAGGCCAATCTAGCGGAACAGCTTCAGTATTCAACCTATAAGCTGCGCGTCGCTGTCTCCCGAGTGGAAAAGGACCTCGCACAACATTCCTGGCTTGGCGGGTCGCAGTATTCCCTCGCCGATATCTACCTGTTTCCGATGTTGGTGGTGTTACCCCGTCTGTTGCCGGATCTCGTCAACCCCACTGCGACGCCCCGGACGCTTGCGTGGCTCGCCGCGGTGCGCAGCCGACCCGCCGTCCAGTCGGCTCTGTCCACCAAGCCCGCGGGCGCGGCACTCCCCGCGGATCCCCTACAAATGTTCGTGCCCGGTCCCGAACACGTGCGGTGGGGATAGAACTCCGCCTTGCATCAAGCCCAACGTTGCGCCCGCTGAAGATGCACCTCCAGCCGCCGGGTCAGCCCCAGCTTTGGGCGCGCAGGAAAGCGCGTCGATACGGCTTGAGACCGAGCGTAGTGGTGATCGCGCCGGCGGGGCCGAGCAGAAGGACGACCGTCACCATTGCATAGCGCAGATGGCTCTCACTAAAGAGGTGATCGGTGAAGAGCGCGACCACGGTCGGCCCAAGCCCGTAGCCGATGACATTGAACACGAAAAGGTAGAACGCCACCACTTGGCCGCGCATCTGGTTGGGGGTCACGACCAGAAGCGCGGCGGCTTGTGAGCCGATCGCAGCCACCCCGACCAGCGACGTCCAGCCGAACATTACCAACGCCCATTCAGGTGTAGGCATCAGGGGGAGCAACGCCAGCGCAGGCATACCCAGCCATTGACACGCGGCAGTCAATCGCACGTTCACGTCCTGGTAGCCCCGGCGAAACAGACTCTCATTGATCCGGATGCCCGCCAACAGTCCGATCGGCGACAGCACGAGTGCGATCACCCCGGCGCCAGAGCCGAACTGCGCGGAGCTCCAACCGTAGTTGCGGCTGAACACGGCGGGAGTCCAGGACTGGTTGCCGAAAACCACCATGCCGTGCAACGCCAACCCGAGGAACATCGGGAGGTAAACCGTCCAGTTGGCTCGCATGAACCGGACGACTTCCCTGACCGGAATACTCGTTACCGGCCCCTGTGCCGGCAGACGCCCGCGGCGAATCGGCTCGGGAACCGAAAAATACAACAGTGCGACCAGCAGGCCCGGCAAGCCGACCATGAAGAACGTGAGCTGCCACGGAAACATCTCACCCAACACAGGAAGATGAATGCTGTGCGCCTGGCTCACTGAGTGAATCACTGCCGCTCCCAGCAGCATTGAGAGCGAGTTACCGGCGACGTACGCGAAAGCCAGGAGCGACATGGCACGGGGCAGCCGCTCCTTCGGAAACAGATCGGAGATCATCGATGAGACGGCCGGCGACGTCGCCGCATCTCCCGCGCCCATGCCGAAGCGGCACAAGGCCAGCTGCACGAAGTTGTGGGCCAACCCACACAGCGCCGTGCAAACGCTCCATATCGTCACACATAGCGCGAGAATCACGCGGCGGCTGCCGGTATCGATGCGTCGCGCCAGGGGCAAGCCGAGCAGCACGTAGAACACCACAAAGGCAAAGCCGATAACCAGGCTGAGCTGGGTGTCGGTGAGATGCAGGTCGCGCTTGATGGGCTCGACCAACAGCGTAAGCACACCACGGTCGAGATAACCCACCATCATGGTGAGCCCGAAGACGAACACAGACCACCACGCCTGCCTTTCCGGTGGCCAGGGGACATTGGAATCCGGCGCATCGGCCGATCTGACTGCCGCGTTCGCTATAGTGCTCGCGGCGGCTTCCGTCCCGGGGCCGCGTGCAACGGGTGCTACAACGGCTGCTCCAGTGGCTGCTCGAGCGGGCACGCCGCTGGTGAGATGCGCCGTCAATGCGTCGACTCCGCGGATCTTCCGGGCGGAGGCCCGGTTGGTAGGGTGACGCCAAGGGCCGCCAACGTCTCGCCGACCTTATTAGGCATTGCCAACGCCGCCTGCACCGCCGGGCGCACGTTCATCGCCGACAACCACTCCACAATGCGGGGCGTTATGGCTGAATTGACCAGTTCCGGAGCAAGACGCGACAGGCCCGGAACGACGCAGTAGCTGGCAATGTCGCCCAAGGAGTAGGTCTCACCTGCGATCCAAGCCCGGCGCTGCAGGAGCGATTCCATGCGACGCACCCCGTCCGCGATCTGTTCCCGTGCCTCGCTCAGCTGCCCGGGTGTGAACGAGCGGCCGGCCACGGTCGCCCATTTCTCGCGCCTGTCGCGTAGCGGAATGCGCGCCAGGCGCTGCTCCTTCTCGGCGGGGCTGAGCCGGCTCGCGATGGGGTGAAGCAGGAAGTGCCAGCCGATACGGCTGGCCGCCGGACCGAAATAATCGTCGACGTACTTGGTCCAAATCCGCATGTGAGCCCGCTCACGCGCCCCCTCGGGCTTCAACGGCGGATCCGGAAAAACCTCATCGAGATATTCATTGATGATCGAGGATTCGGTGATGACGGTCCCGTCATGCAACAGGGTCGGGACGACGCCGTCGGGATTGATCGCCAGGTACTCGGGCTCATGCTGCTCGAAGCGCAGCAGATTCACATAGTGACTGACGAACTCCCGGCGCTTCTCCTTGAGGCAAATCAGCACCTTGACGGAATTCGC
>JAQGOE010000307.1 GCA_028293725.1 Gammaproteobacteria bacterium
ATGGGTGAGGCGCTGCACGTGGCGCTTACACAGATGGCGCGCAGCGTCAGCCACTTGCTTCGGAGTGGTGCGGAATTGCGGTTCCACCAGCTTAGGTAGCCGCTTAAGGAAAAAACCGCCATCTATCAGGACGGCGATGCGCCGAACTCTCATATACCCGCACCAGAAGGGGAAGCCCCAAGCTTTCTGCACACGCTCAGGATGGTTGAGCGGGCGTACTCCCAAGGGGCGGATGTGAGGCATATGATGGCTATAGGCATCATTGATGTCAACATCAACAATCGTCGGCCGTGCAGGTTGCCCGAACTGAACTCGGCAATTTTCGGCGTGTTTGTCCGTTTATGGCGGCGCGGAGATTGACGCGCGAGGGCGGACGGGAATCTCACGCGGGGCCTGCTCGTGCGACTGGTGCGTATGAAGCGCGACGTCATATCTCCGAGTGATGTTGCACGGCGAGATTAATTTGCATGGTGGGTTTCCGCATTCGATGAATGGAATGAGACCCTGAAGAGGGAGGGCGACGGCAGGCCTTACGCAGCGATGCTCGGGCGGGACGAGAATGCGGTTCGGCTCCGGCAACCGCACGACCTATGTCGCACCGAAGCTGAACCTTGACAGCCACGGAGTTGGTTCCCTAGCCGGCGGCCCCGCGAAATTGACTCTGCGCAGAGCTCGCGCCTAGACTCAGTTGAGAGAGGGCGGCCGACAGGTATGTCGTCCTGCTGCGTCATCTTGCGAATCGATCGATTCGACTATTTATTGCTGTCCGCTCAGGTACCGGTCAAGGGTCATCTAACACCTACACGGTCTCGCTGCGCTGGGTGCCGGGTTTTGCAGCCCCGGGCAGACTGGACCTCTGGAGCCGACTATGAAGGTTCCCAAGCTCGCCGCCTCGGTCGTCAATCTGGCCATCTTGGTTTCTTGCTGTATCTCCTGCAGCAGCAACCCCCCAGCTCCCGCCGGGTCGGGGCGTGCCCCCGCTTCGGGTGGAGGGTCAGTCAGGGCCCAATGCATTCCCGACGCTGTGGCTAAAGGCCAAGCCGTGACCGCGGGTACGGTTGACTTGCAGCAGCCTCTGAGACTGGCAATCCAGCTGCCGCTGCGCAATCAGGCTGAACTGACCAAGTTGTTGCGCAACCTGTATGACCCCAAGAATGCAAACTTCCACAAGTATCTGAGTGTGGACGAATTCACGGAGCGATTTGGCGCGACGGCGCGGGACTACAACAAAGTGGTTGCCTGGGTGCAGGCGAAGGGCCTGACCGTGACGGCCACAACTCCAAATCGCAGGTTGGTCGCCGTCGAGGGTCCGGTGAACGCAGTCAACCGGGCCTTCAATGTAAAAATGAGGAATTACCGGCATCCGCGCGAGGGACGCGACTTCTATTCACCGGATCGGGAGCCCACAGCCGCTGGACTGAGCGTGCAGCTGCTGCAGATCACCGGCATGAGTAACTTTGTTCAGCCGCATCCGATGCTGCGACGTGGGCCTGTGGCGAACGTCGTCAACGCCTCCGGTCCGTCCGGCGAGTATTTGCCGAGCGATATGCGTGCCGCATATTACGGCAGTGGTCCGCTCACCGGCGCGGGGCAATCGATCGGCATTTTTTCGTTTGATGGGTATCTGGCCAGCGACGTGCAGCTTTACTACTCCATGACTGGCATGTCTTCAGCGGTGCCGATTGTGAATGTGTTGGTCGACGGATTCAGCGGTGCGTGCACCGCGGTGGGCTCACCCACTAACTCCACCTGTGACGACGGCGAGCAGGTGCTCGACATCGTGAATGCGATCGGCATGGCCCCCGGTATCAAGCAGGTTATTTTCTACGAAGGCTCGAGCAACACCGAGATCCTGAATCGGATGGCGACCGACAATATCGCGAAGGTGCTCAGCTCCTCCTGGGGCTGGAATCCGGCGGATGCAGCCAGCGACGACCCGATATTCCAGGAGTTCGCGGCACAGGGCCAATCTTTTGTCAGTGCCAGCGGCGACGAGGGCGAGTTGAATAGCTCGAACGCCTACTTCCCCGGAGTGGATCCGTACGTCACCCAGGTCGGCGGCACTACCTTGACGACGACAGGTCCGGGCGGATCATGGTCAGCGGAAGCCGGCTGGTCACAAAGCGGTGGCGGGTATCTCAGCGGCACGCCGATTGCCGCTTGGCAGCAACTCAAGGGTGTGATCAATTCGTCGAATCAAGGTTCGAGAACCTTGCGCAACTCTCCCGACGTGGCCGCGGAGGCCAATTTCGACAATCCCACCGTGATCAATGGCAGCCTGGTGACCGGCTACGGCGGCACGAGCTTCGCCGCGCCCCGCTGGGCGGGCTTTCTCGCCCTGGTCAATCAGCAGTCCGTGGCAAACGGCAAGGGCACTGTGGGGTTCGTCAATCCCGCACTCTATAACATCGGTATCAGCAAGGGTTATTCAACCGCATTTCACGACATTACGAGCGGCAGCAATCCGTCCTCGACGGGCAGCGGCGGTGGCTTCAAGGCCGTCCCGGGCTACGACCTGGTGACCGGTTGGGGTAGCCCCGCAGGGGCGGGTTTGATCAATCAGTTGGCCGGTGCCAGTGCGAGCCAGGGGCGACCAGCGAGCCACTGACAGAAATAACATGCAACGCAAACATGGTTTGCCCGCAATAGTCGTCGCAGCGACTGTGTTTGGTGCCGGAGCTGGCGATGCGGCGGCGCCATCGGCTTCAGTCAACGTGGCTGCAGCGGACAACGCGTTCGGTTTCCGTTTGCTCAACACAGTCCAAAAGACAGTCCCAACTGGCAATGTCGTCCTCTCACCGGTCAGCGCGGCGCTGGATCTGTCGATGGTGCTCAATGGCGCTGCCGGTGAAACGAGGCAGCAAATGCTGGCCGTGTTGTCGCTCAGTGGAGCGGACATCGATGCCATCAACACGGCCAACGCGCAGCTGATTAAAGTCATCCGCACGCCGACCCAGAGCGTCACGCTGTCGGTGGCGGATTCGTTGTGGGTCAACAATCGTCGCGCGACACTTCGTCCCGATTACGTCAAGCAAACGCGAGCTTGGTATGACGCTGAAATGGTCGATCTCGATTTCTCCAACCCGAATGCTGTGACGCGGATCAACAGCTGGGCTTCCAAGGAGACGCATGACAGGATTCCCAAGGTCATCGACCGGGTCGACCCAGCCACTCTGGTATTGCTTCTCAACGCCGTGTACTTCAAAGGGGAGTGGACGCACAAATTCGACAAGGCGCAAACCCAGCAACGCGACTTCACGCTTGGCAGCGGTGCTGTCAAACAAGTGCCGCGCATGGCGCAATCGGGGCGCTTCGATTACTTCGAAACGCCGGACATGCAGGCGATCCGCCTGGCATTTGGCACGGGGGATCTCGTGATGGAGGTACTCCTGCCGGCGAAATCATCGAGCCTGGGCGCGTTGGAAGCGGCGCTGACACCGGAGCATTGGACGGGCTGGCAAACACAATATGCGCCGCGTACCGGGAAAATCGAACTGCCGCGCTTCGAGCTGAATTCCCACTATCGCTTGAATGAGCCGCTGCAAAACCTAGGTATGACGCGTGCTTTTCACGCGGATGGCGCGGATGCGGCGCAATTGGCGGGCATGTTCTCAGCGGCGCCGGGTCAGGCCCGCGCCGGGAGCTTCTACATTTCGTGGGTGCTGCAATCGAGCTACTGGAAGGTGGACGAGGAGGGCTCAGAAGCCGCGGCCGTGACGACAACCGGAGTCAGGACTGCCGCCGTCGCGCGCCCGGAACAACCGTTTCAGATGATCGTCGACCGGCCGTTTTTCTGCGCGATCGAAGACCGGCGTAGCGGCGCGCTGCTCTTCGTGGGCGCTATCCACGATCCGGCGCCCTGACGGCGGCTCGCATCCCGCGCATCCGCACACACGCCCGCAGAGCCCCTCAGGCGTACCGAAACAGCGCTTTGAACCCATAGTCCATGTGCGACTGAATGTGACAGTGGAAGAGGCTGAGGCCGGGCTGGTCTGCGAGCAGGTCGACGGTGACGCGGCCGTAGAGTGGCACGACAACGGTATCTTTCATGATTCCACTCGTGGGCTTGCCGTTTACGTCAACGAGTTCGAAACGGTGGCGATGTAGGTGTACCGGATGTGCGTCGTCGGTGCGGTTGCGGAAGATGAGCCGATAGCGCTGGCCTTCGTGCAATACGAATTCCCGCTCATGTGGGTAGGCCTTGCCGTTGATGGTCCACACGTTGAATGCACCCGCGCCACTTGGGATTTTCCCGAAGACCATGTCGATGACATGTTCGGGGGCCTGCTTCGAGACGGGGATCGCTGGCCCGAAGGGGGTGTAATCCCAGAAGACGCCGGGCTGGGCCGTCCATTGCGGCTCGCGATGTTGATTGGCGTACTCGATGACGACTCCGAGTCCGGCATTGCGTGTGGCTTCGTCCGTCGCTCCCAGGATCCAAACACCGGGCCGGTTCATCTCAATATAGGCGTCGACGCGTTCGCCGGGAGCGAGAGTGATGACTCTGGCAGGCCCGGGCTTCGGGACGGGATTGCCGTCGAGCGCCAGTACGTGGAACTCATGTCCGGGAAGCGCGATGGTGCGATTTTCGACGGCGCTGGCGTTCAGCAAGTGGACGAGCACACGCGTTCCCTGGCGGACACGGATGGGCTCACCCGCGCCTAACGCCTTGTCATTGATCGAGAACAATTGCGAGGTCACTTCGAGACCGTTGGGACGCGTATCGAGCGACGCGGGTTTTTCCGGCTGCGGCCCGGGCGCATCCGCCTCATCCATGTCGACAAACTGGTCGGTATAGAAGGGCTCCCAATCTCGTAGGGCGAGGAACACCTCCTGGTCGTAGTGTCCGGGGTCGGTACCGGAGTCGATCATCAGGAACCCGTACTGGCCCGTATAAGTGCCCCGGTGGAGGTCGCCTGTCGCCATGGCATGCGAGTGGTACCAACGGGTTCCGGCGGGCCGCGGCGTAAATTGGTACCGACGGCGCCCGCCTGCCGGAATCGTGGGGGTACCTTCCTCTTCCGCGCCATCGATCTCGGGAGGCAGGAACAGGCCGTGCCAGTGGATGAGTTCGGCAGCGTCCGTATCGTTGATGACATCCACGGTAACGGGCTTTCCTTCGCGCATTCGAAGGATGGGACCCGGAGAAGTGCCGTTGTAACCGATCGTGCTGATGAAGTGACTGGGCGCGATCTCGAGCGCCACCGGGGCAATCCGTAGGGTGAAGTCTGCTTTCGCAGCACCCGGCGCGGCGGAGGGCTTTGGCATCGCCATTCCCGGCGCGCCCTGTGCAGGCTGCGAAGCCTGTGCAGGCGGCAAGGCCCGTGCAGTCTGCGCTAGCAGCCCGGGGGATATCGCCTGACAGAGCGTCGCGCCGGCCCAGCCTACAAAGTCGCGGCGCTTCATGGTGTTCCCATCGGGCTCCCGGGCCGGCAGGTGGTGCCGTCGAAGAAAATGCTCTCATGGAGGATTTACGGGGGCAAGATAGGGCGATGCGGCTCCGTCGATTGCATCGACTGACAGCACTGTTACTCGGCCTGTGTTTTGGGCTGGCGGCGCTCTATTACCTCCGAGCGGCTTACTCCCAGGACTCGGACCCCCAGAATGAGAAAGCCGAGTTCTATTGGTCGCGGCTGCGCTACACCTCCAGCGCCGCCGGCAGGGGTGGCGGCGGATTCGGGTTCGGATATGGGTATGGATACGGATACGCGGGGTGGGCGCGGGACTATCCGAAGGCGGATCGCCAGTTTCTGCTCGCGTTGAAGCGACTCACGCGCATCCAGATGCGCCCGGTCGAGCAGATCGTGGATCTCAACAGCGATGACATCTTCAACTACCCCTGGGTCTACGCGGTACAAGTCGCGAACTGGACATTCACTGACGCGCAGGCGAAGCGGCTGCGTGAGTATCTGCTGAAAGGCGGGTTTCTGATGGTGGATGATTTCCACGGCACCGCGGACTGGGACCGGTTCATGACCGGTATGCGCCAGGTGCTCCCCGATCTTCCAGTGGAGGATCTGAGCGACAGCGATGAGATATTTCACGTGCTCTACGATCTTGGCGAGCGGTTCCAGGTTCCCGGCGAGCAGTACGTCAATACGGGACGTACATATGAGAAGGATGGTTATGTACCGAAGTGGCGCGCGATTCGCGACTCGAAGGGGCGAATCATTGTTGCGATTTGTCACAACATGCACCTTGGCGATGCCTGGGAGTGGGCGGATATGCCGGAGTATCCCGAAAGTTTTGCGTCGATGGCGTACCGTGTGGGTCTCAACTACATCGTCTACGGCATGACGCACTGAGGGAGCAGGATCGGGTGGTCGCGGACGCGTCCCGCGCTACGGCGATCATTGGTCGGCACAGACCCGAAGATGTTTGAATTCCTCTTCAAGTATCCGTTCGCCGCTTTTCACAAAGGCCAACTCGTGCTGCTCGGCGCGTGGCCAAAGTGGCTGCTGCTGGTACTGATCCTGTCTACAGCTGTGGGACTGGCGCTTTACTTGCCCAGGACCCGGCCGCGCGCTGCACCCATCCTGCAAAGCTGGCGGCTGCCCGTCATAGGGCTGCTCGAGTTGCTGACCGCGGCGGTGTTACTGGTCCTTCTATGGCAGCCTGCTTTAGTCGTCACGGAGCTCGAGCCGCGGCAGAACATCATCGCGATTCTCGTGGATGACTCGCGCAGCATGAATCAAGCTGAGAATGGCTCGACGCGGGAGGGGCAGGCGATCCGCGCCCTGCAGTCCGGAGTTCTGCCTTCGTTGCAGCGGAATTTCCAGACGCGCCTGTATCGCTTCGATACGCGTCTCACACGCATCGCCAGTCCCACGGAGCTCGGGCCGGCCGTCGCCTCGGCAACTCACATCGGCGCGAGTCTCGAGCAACTGGTGACGCAGACGGGGGATTTGCCGCTCGGGGCCGTTGTGTTGCTCAGCGACGGAGGTGACAATTCCGGGGGTGTCGATCGCCACGCCATCGACGCGCTACGCAACCGGCGGGTCCCCGTGTACACAGTCGGCTTCGGAACGGAGCAGGTTGCCCAGGACGTTGAGATCGAGGACGTCGTAGTCGCTTCGCGCGTACTTGCCGGCTCCCGCTTGAGCGCCACGGTGAAATTCCAACAGCGTGGCTACGGCGGACAGAAATCCACGCTTGCTGTCCGAGATGGCGGGCAGGTGCTGACTTCCCGGGAGGTCACTTTCGCCCCGGACGGCAGCGTTCAGACGGAAAGTCTGCTTTTTAATATTGGCTCCGCCGGCGCCAAGACCTTGCAGTTTATGGTGGAGCCTCTCGCCAGCGAGACGAACCGCGCCAACAATACGCTGACACGGCTCGTGAACGTGGACCCGGATCCGCGCCGCATTCTGTACTTCGAAGGCGAGCCGCGCTGGGAGTACAAATTCATCCGGCGTGCCGCGGAAGACGACCGCATGATTCAACTGGTCTCGATGCTGCGCACGACGGAGAACAAGATCTATCGCCAGGGGGTCAGCGGCTCCCATGAGTTGGCCGACGGGTTTCCGAGCAGCGCGACCGACCTTTTCGGTTACGAGGCGCTGATCATCGGCTCGGTGGACGCGGGTTATTTCACGCCCAAACAGCAGCAGTTGATCCGGGACTTCGTCGATCGCCGCGGCGGCGGCTTGCTGCTGCTCGGCGGTCGCCAGTCATTGGCTGATGGCGTTTGGGGCGGATCAACGGTGGCCGATCTTCTGCCGGTGATTCTTCCGGACGAACGCGACACGTTTCATCGAGATCCCGCCACAGTCAGCCTTACAGCCGCGGGCGCGGACAGCGTCATCACTCGCCTGGTCGATGACCCGGTGGCCAACACCGAGCGCTGGAGGAAACTGCCGTACCTGATGGACTACCAGGATCCAGGGCGTCCCAAGCCCGGCGCCGCCGTGTTGGCGGAAATGCACAGCGGCGAGCATGCGATGCCCCTGTTGGTTACCGAGAGCTACGGCCGCGGCCGTACGGCGGTGCTTGCCACGGGTGGGACATGGCGTTGGCAGATGAGTTTGCCGCTGGGTGACAAGAGTCATGATCTGTTCTGGCAGCAACTCTTGCGTTGGCTGGTGTCGGATACGCGCGGACGATTGATCGCGTCCGCGCCTAAGGCGACGCTGCTCGATGACGGGCAAGTGCAGATTGCGGCAGACGTGCGCGACAACGAATATCACGCAGCAGCCGACGCAATGGTCACGGCTCGCGTGATAGGTCCCGCCGGGTTAACTGCGGCGCTCGCGTTCGACCCGGTGCCCAACTCGCCCGGTCGGTTCCAGGCGGATTGGGCGGCGCCGACACCCGGATTGTACGTTACTGAATTGACGGCTCGGCGGGGTGCGGAAGACATCGGTACGGATGTCGTGACGTTCCAGCGGCTGGATGGCGTGGCGGAGAATTTCCATACTGAGCAGAATCGCGCTCTGCTCGAAGGGCTTGCCGCGAGTACGGGCGGCCGATACATGAGACCGGGAGAGCTCGCGAGTCTCCCAAAGGATATACCTTACTCGCAGGCGGGGATCACCGTGCAGCAGATCAAGGAGCTGTGGAACATGCCGATCGCGTTCCTGGTGATCTTGTCATTACGGGCTTGCGAATGGCTGTTGCGCAGAAAGTGGGGGGTTGTGTGAGCCGCGCGCGCACCCGCATGGCGACGGCGCGCGTCAGCGCTGCGATGTTTGCCTGTGTTGTGTTTCTTGCAACGGGATGGGCGCGTGCGGATACCTATCTTCTGACAGTCGCTGGGCTGGGCGGGGAGCCTGATTACGAACAGCGCTTCAAGGAAATGGCCGCGGACCTCGACCGCGTGTTCAAGAGTGGGGGTGCGACCAACCACGTGTTCACGATGTCGGGCAAGGACGCCACGCGGGTGAATCTGGCGGCGGTGGTGCAGGTCATTGCCGGCCAGGCCAAGCCCGAAGATGACTTCGTGTTGATTCTGATCGGCCACGGATCGTTCGATGGGCAGCAGTATAAGTTCAATCTCGTTGGTCCTGACATTTCCGCCGCTGGACTCGATCAATTGTGCGGCCGGATCGCCTCGAAGCGGCAGTTGGTCGTAAACACCACGAGCGCGAGTGGCGGGTCCATCGCCGCCTTGGCCCGCAGTGGTAGGGCCGTCATTGCGGCTACCAAGAGCGGAACGGAAAAGAACGCTACCGTGTTTGCCCGTTACTGGGTGGAGGCGTTACAAGACCCTACTGCTGACGTGGACAAGAGCGATTCGATCAGTGCGCTCGAAGCCTTTCGGTACGCCACTGCAAAGACTGCGGCGTTCTACGAGTCGCAGAAGCGATTGGCGACCGAGCATGCGGTGTTCGCCGACACTGGTACCGGTGCGGCCGTACGCGTCGCATCCACCGAAAGTGGTGCGGGGCGGCTGTTGTCGAGGCTTCCCTTGGTTCGGCTCGGCGCGGAACGGGCCGCGGGTGCCGATCCCGCCAAGCGCGGCTTGCTGGCAAAGAAGGAGCAGCTGGAACAGCGGATCGATACGTTGAAGCTGCAGCGAGCGGCGCTGTCGCCGCAGGAGTACAAGCAACAGTTGACGCAGTCCCTGGTGGCGTTGGCCAAGGTGCAGGAGGAGCTCGAGAAATGAGCGGGGAGGCAGCTCGAGAAGCGAGTGGGGCGGAGGCTCGAGAAGCGAGTGGGGCGGAGGCTCGAGAAGCCAGCGGGGTGGAGGCTCGAGAAGTCAGCTTGACCGGAATTCGAGAAGTGGGCAGGGCCAGAACGTGGTGACGTCGCTGTGCCAGGTCCGCGTCTGCGGATTCGCCGTTGCACTGATCGCCTGGGCCGCCAGCACTCCTTTGAGGGCGGCGCCCCTCGCTGCCGACGCAGTGGAGCGCTGTCAGGTCCTTCTCAAACACGGCCAAAATAGCGAAGCCAGGAGCTGTTTTCAGGCACTGGTGCGTGATAGCAGCCCATACCTGCGTGCCGAGGGTTACTGGGGGCTCGGTGAATACTCCATGGCGAACCAGGAATTTCGCACGGCTGTCGGGCAAGCCGACGGCAACGCTCAGTACCGGGTGCGCTGGGGGAGCATGTTGCACGAGCGTTTCAACGATCAGGACGCCCAGGCCTTGTTCAAGGAGGCGCTGGCCAGGGATCCGAAGAACGCCCAGGCCTATCTTGGGTTGGCCCTGGTGAGCGCGGACGGATTTGACGAAGGGGCAGTTGATTGGGCGCACAAGGCCCTGCAGATCGACCCGCAGTTGGCGCCGGCCCACGAGCTGTTGGGGCGTCTCGCCCTGGAGGATTCACAGCCGGACCAGGCCGCCGTGGAAGCGGACGCGGCACTGAAGATCGTCCCAGACTCACTGGACGCCATGGCCGTGCATGCCAGTATCGAGTTGCTCGCCGATCGCCCTCCCGAGGCATGGCTCACCCGGATCAGCGCCCTCAATCCGACCTATGGTCAGGGTTATGCGCTCGTAGCGCATCACCTCATTCTCAGGGGACGCTACCTGGACGGCGTCGCTTACTTCCGTAAAGCCGTCGCGGCGGATCCGCTGCTCTGGTCGGCACGCGCGGAGCTCGGTGTCAATCTGATGCGCCTGGGTCAGGACACCGAAGCCCGGCAGCAACTCGAGAAGTGCTACGCCAACGGCTACCGCAATGAGGCGACCGTCAATAGTCTGCGGTTGCTGGACAGTTACAAAAACTTCGTCGTTCTCAAAGACGATACGACCATTCTGAAGCTGCATCGGAAAGAGTCGGAGCTGTTGTATCCCTACTTTCTCGCGGAGCTGAAGCGTTCGATTGCCGCATATGAGCAGAAGTATCGGATGAAACTGGCCGGCCCCGTGCAAGTGGAGGTTTATCCGGATCACGAGGATTTCGCCGTGCGCACGCTGGGCATGCCGGGTCTGGGGGCGCTGGGTGTGACGTTCGGTGACGTAGTGGCCATGGACAGCCCTTCGGGCCGCAAGCCGGGCGACTTCCATTGGGCAAGTACGTTACGCCATGAGATGAGCCACGTGTTCATTCTCGCGGCCACGAATCATCGCGTACCGCGTTGGTTTACCGAAGGGCTGGCCGTCCACGAGGAGACACAGGTGTCGCCGGAGTGGGGCGATCCGATGACGCCGGATATCGTCGTTGCCCTGCGTGACCGGAAATTGTTGCCGGTTGCGGATCTTGATCGCGGTTTCGTACGGCCACAGTACCCGACACAGGTCTTCGTTTCCTACTTCCAGGCGGGGCGCATCTGCGATTACATACAGAGCCGCTGGGGGGAGGCCAAGCTGCTCGACATGGTGCATTCTTACGCGCACGTGGTGGGCACCCGCGAGGTAATTCAGAAGGATCTCGGCATGAGCGCCGAAGAATTCGACCGGCAGTTCCAGGCGTGGCTCTACGAAAGAGTGCATGCGACGGTCGCGTCTTTCGACGAGTGGCACAAACGGCTTGCAAGCCTCGCCAAGCTCGCGCAGGACAAACAGTACGACGCTGTGATCCGCGACGGCGATGCGGTCATCCGTCTATATCCTGACTACGTCTACGATGCCAACCCTTACGAGTTCCTGGCGGAAGCGTATCTCGCGAAGGCCAACAAGCCGGCCGCGGCCACGGTGTTGAGCGAATATATGCACGCCGGCGGACGCCGGCCCGGGGTGCTCAAGCAGCTGGCGGGCATCCAGGAGGAGCTGGGCGATCCGCAAGCCGCGGCGGCCACTTTGGATCGCATCAACTACATCGATCCTGCGTATGACGAGGAGTCGCACCGACAGTTGGGAGCGTTGTGGCTCGAACAGAAGAACTATCCGGGCGCGATTCGTGAATATGCCGCGGTCGTGGCATTCCATCCGCTCGATGTGGCTTCCGCGCAGTTCGATCTCGCCCGGGCCTATTTCGCGGCCGGGCAGCGCGACAAGGCGGAGGACGCCGTGTTGGCCTCGCTCGAGGTGGCACCCGGCTACCGGCCGGCGCAAAAGCTACTGTTACAGATCAAAAGTCCTTAACGTTAACGTTGAGTCCACCGGGGTAGTCAAACCGTATGAGCACCACAGTTGCAAACGACCTGAGTCCGGACGACCTGCAAGAGCGCGTGGAGCGGTTTCACGTCATACGCGATCGCATCCTCGGGCAGGTCCGCAAAGTCATCGTGGGCCAGGACGAGGTCCTGGATCAGATCCTGATCGCCTTGTTCGTCGGCGGCCACTGTCTGATCACCGGCCTGCCCGGCACCGCGAAGACACTCATGGTCCGCACCATAGCCAGGACGCTCGGACTGCAATTTCGCAGGATTCAATTCACACCCGACCTGATGCCGGCGGACATCACGGGGACCGATATCATCGAGGAGGACGCGGGAACCGGGCATCGGCGCTGGACTTTCGTGCCGGGTCCGATCTTCGGCAATATCGTGTTGGCGGATGAAATCAACCGGACACCTCCCAAGACGCAATCCGCTCTGTTGGAGGCCATGCAGGAGTTCTCGTGCACGGTACGCGGCAACGTCCATGAGCTGCCGCGTCCGTTCTTCGTCCTGGCGACCCAGAATCCGATCGAGCTCGAGGGCACCTATCCGCTGCCGGAGGCGCAGCTCGATCGCTTTCTCTTTAACACGGTGCTCGACTATCTGAGCGCGGAGGAGGAGGCACGGGTCGTGGACCGTACGACCACGACCCACCATGCGGAAGTCGAAGCCGTCACAGGCGCGGCCGAGCTGCTCGAGATTCAGAGCCTGGTCCGCAGGGTGCCGATTGGAGAATCGATCGCGCGGTATGCGGTCGACCTAGTGCGCGCGACGCGTTTTAAAAACGACTCGGCGCCCCAGGTCGTCAAGAAGTATGTGAACTACGGCGCGAGCGTGCGCGCCGCGCAGTTCATCGTGCTCGCTGCGAAGGCACGCGCGCTCTCGCACCGGCGTTACCACGTCAGCTACGAGGACATCACCTCGTTGGCGATTCCCGTGTTACGACACCGGATTCTGCTCAATTTTCACGCCGAATCCGATCGGATCGATGCGGACGAGATTCTGCGCCAGTTGATTGCGCAACTGCCGCCACCCCGAGGCTGACATGTCGCGCTTTCTCGACCCCGCGGTTCTGGGTGCCCTGTCGGGCCTCGACCTGGTGGCGAAGACAGTCGTCGACGGCTTCGTTGCCGGGTTGCACCGTTCGGCCGATTTCGGCTTCAGCCAGGAGTTCGCCGAATACCGGGCCTACACGCCCGGCGACGATCCGCGCAACGTCGACTGGAACGTATTCGCGCGTACCGACCGCACCTATGTGAAGCGCTATCGAGGCGAGACCAACAGCCTCCTCACGATGTTGCTGGACGCGAGCAACTCGATGAATTACGCCTCACACAGCGTCAGCAAAATGAACTACGCGCGTTTCATGGCGGCGTCCATCTTCTATCTGGCCATTCGCAAGCAGCGTGATGCGGCGGGACTGCTCGTGTTCGATGACGAGGTGCGCAGCTACATCAGACCTTCGACGCGGCAGGGGCAGTTCCACCGGCTTCTCTCGGGTCTGGAACTCGCGGAGCCGCGCGAGCGCACGAACTTTGAAGAGCCACTCAGGCACATGCAGTCTTTCGTACGTCGGCGTGGCATTGTGGCGATTCTTTCCGACTTCTACGAAAAGCCGCAGACCCTCATTCGGGCCATTGAGCCACTTCGCTATCGCGGCAATGAGGTAGTGCTGTTCCACATTCTCGATCCTAGGGAAATCCAGCCGGAGCTCGGTGCCTCCACAGTGCTCGTGGACCTCGAGACGCGGGCCCGGATCGAGGTAACCGCCGAGTACGCCGCCCGGGAGTACGGTGAGCGCATCGCTGAACACATCGAGCAACTGCGCGACGGCGCGCAACGCGCGGGGATGAGTTACCAGCTGCTGGTGACCGATCGGCCGTTGGACGATGCCTTGCGCGAATATCTGACCCTGCGGCAAAGGCGGCAGTAAGTGGGTTTCCTGGCTCCCGCGTTTCTTATCGGCGCATTGGCGGTGGGACTGCCGCTCTACCTGCATCTGTTGCGTCGTAATACGAGTACGCCGTTGCCTTTCAGTTCTTTGATGTTATTCGAGCCGCGTCAGCAAAGCGCAACCCGCCGTCGACGGTTGCGCTACTGGCTGTTGTTGGCGCTACGGTTAGCCGTCGTGCTGATGTTGGTATTTGCATTCGCGGAGCCGTATGTCGATCGGTTCCTCGTGGGTGCGGCACCTGAGAAGTTGCGGTTGGTAGTTGTCGATAATTCGTTCAGTATGCGGGCGGGAACGCGTCTGGTGGACGCCAAGCGGGCCGCAGTGGCGTTTCTTTCGGAGAGTAGTCTCAGGGATCGCGCGCAGGTCGTGGCGTTAGGTGCGCAGGTTCATTTGCTGACGCAGGCGACACACGACGCGGGTGCGCTTCGCGCGGCCGTGGATAGCATCCAGCCCAGTGACTCGCGCGGCAGTTTCGGTGTACTCACGAGCGCCGTGCGATCTATCGCGGAGAATGAGCATGTACCGATCGAGCTCCATCTCTTCAGCGATTTGCAAAAGACCAACATGCCGCCGAGCTTCACCGATATGGTGTTGCCGCGAAACGTATCTTTGGTATTGCATCCTATTGTAAGCGCGCCTGCCTCAAATTGGGCTGTGGAGAGTGTGTCCGCGCCGCGCCAGGTCTGGGATCCGCGAACGGCGCGCGTCCAGGCGGTCGTCGTTGGATACGGTACGCCGGCGGCAAGCCGCACCGTCTCGTTCCTGGTAAATGGTAAAACCATTGCCACCCGGCGCGTGGATGTGCCGGCCTCGGGTCGTGCCACGGCCGAGATCGACTCACTTGAGTTGCCCTACGGGTTCAGTCGCTGCAGCGTGAAGATCGATGCGGCCGATTCTCTCCCCGCGGATGACGAGTATGTGTTTGCGATCGAAAGGTTGGATCGCAAGCGTGGACTGTTCGTTTCGCAATCCGCTGACACACGCTCTGCACTTTATTTCGACACTGCTCTGGGAGCCGCCGCGCAATCTGCCGTGGTGCTGGACAAGAAGACGGTCGATCAGGTCGCGGACGTGGACCCCTCGTCGTACGCGTTCGTGGTGATATCAGACGTCGCATCGTTGCCGACAGTATTCTCAAACAGAGTGCTCGAATACGTCCGCCGCGGTGGCAGCGTCCTTATCGCATTGGGAACCGCAGCGGCGCAACAACGTGAGATTCCCTTTTTCTCGGGTGGCATCCTTGCCCTGCGCCACTATTCGAGAGATGCCGAGCGTTTCGCGGCGGTGGGCCAGACGGACGGCTCCTATGCGCCGGCTGGTTCCCCGGACGAGTGGGAGGGCGTGAAATTCTATTACGCGGCGTCGGTGGACGAGCGCAATACGCGTGTTACGGTGAGGCTGCAGGATGGAACAGCCCTGCTGTTGGAAAAAATAGTAGGCGAGGGCCACGTGATGTTGTTTGCGTCTGGCTTCGACAACCTCACTAACGACTTGCCGCTGCATCCGGTATTCGTGGCCTTCGTGGAACGGATCAGCCGCTACCTGTCCGGTAATGAGGCCCGAGACGGGCCGCATCTCGTGGACGATCTCATCGGGCTGCGCACCGCGAAGGAGCAGGCCGTGGGTGTCGAAATCATCGATCCGTCCGGGGAACGGCCGCTGTCATTACAGGAGGCGGTATCGTTGCAGTCGTACTCGCTCACCCGTGCCGGATTTTATGAGGTACGCCTCGCCAACGGCCGCCGAGATCTGGTCGCGGTGAATCCTGATCGGCGTGAGTCCGATCTGGCGCCCATTCCCGACGATGTGCTGGCGCTGTGGCGTGGCAGCAACCCGGCGACTCCGGCAGCCGCGGCCGGGATTTCTTCATCGCCGGCTCGCATGCAGCGTAGTTTGTGGTGGTACGCTATGTTGTGCGTGCTGGTTGCCGCTCTCGCCGAGTCTGCGATCGGCAGCCGATATCTGGCCACTCTCCGGGACGAGCCGTGAGCGCGATTCAGGAATTGCGGTCCTACGTGGAGCAACTGCGGCGCCGCTTTCGGTTGGGCGCGGTCGTGCGGGGCACTGCGATCCTGGCGGCGGTGGCTCTCGTCGCAACAATCCTCCTGACAGTCATCATCAGCAGATTTGCGTTCTCGCGGGACAGCCTGTGGGGCGCGCGGGGTGTGCTGTTGCTGTCACTTGCCGTGGCGGCAACATTCGGTTTGGCGCTGCCGCTGTGGCGGCTGGGCCAGCGCTGGTGGGCGCGGGCGGAGCATGCATTTCCGCAATTCGAGCAACGGCTGCTGACATTCAGTGAGCGCGACCGTGGCAGCCGCGAGCCATTCCTGGAGTTGCTGGCCGCGGATACTTTGCGGGTTGCGCGCACCGCGGATGTCAAAACCGTGGCGCCGGACGCCGTGTTGATTGCGTTGCTGGCGGTGGGTGTCGTGTCCCTGGGGACTCTCATCTGGTTGATTCGTGCCGGTCCCGGCTATCTCGGCTATGGCGCTGCTGCGTTGTGGACCGGTCCGGGCGCCGCCCCCTTCTATCGTGTTCGTGTCAGCCCCGGGGACGCGACGGTACGACGCCATGCTGATCAACTCGTCACGGCTACGATCCCTGGGCTGCAGACTGGCCTGCGGATCCACGTGCGCTATCAGAGTGCGTCGAAGTGGGAAGAGGTGACCATGTTGCCGCAGCCCGCGTCAGACGGCTCTCAGTTTCTGTTCGCCGGAATTCCAGAGGACGTTGAATACTACGTGGAAGCGGGCCCGGTTCAATCGCCCCACTTTCATCTTCGGGTCGCCGATATCCCTACTGTGAAACAGATCCGGGTGACATACCAACATCCTGACTGGATGCACCTGGCCGACACGGTCGAGGAGCATGGAGGCGATCTGCGGGCCGTCGAGGGCACCGAGGCGCAGCTCGAGATCGTCACCGACATGCCGCTGTCCAATGGCGTGCTCTCTGTGGATGATGGCCGGCAACTCGTGCTTGGTGCGGGAGCCGGAAACGTGTATCACGGCTCTATCAAAGTGGAGAAGGACGGCTCGTACCATGTAGCCGCGCGTGATAAAGAGCAGATGCTGCGAATTTCCGAAGACTATTTCATCGAAGCGAGCGCGGTGAAGCCGCCGGAGGTCGCGGTGGTTCGCCCTGAGCGTGACTATCGGGCGAGCCCCATCGAAGAGGTGACGCTCCAAGCCAGGGCCGACGATCCCTTCGGGTTGAGCGAATTCGCGTTGCACTATTCGGTGAATGGGGGAGTGGAGAAAACAGTCAACCTGTTGAAGCCGTCGCAATCGGGTGGCGCGGCGACCCGGGCGAGCGGGGGCGCGCTGCTCAATCTCGAATCATTGAAACTCGTTCCGGGCGACGTGGTGGGGTTTTATGCGGTGGCCAAGGATGCGCGCAGCGAGTCGCATACGGATATCGGCTTCATCCAGATCGAGCCGTTCGAGCGGGAGTTCTCCCAGTCCCAGCAGTCTGGCGGCGGGGGCGGTGGTGGCAGCGGGGTAGCGGATAATCAAGCGCAGATCGCGGAACGCGAAAAGGAGATCATCGCGGCCACGTGGAAGCAGGCAGGACTGAAGGACGTCACTTCGAAGCAGGCCGCCGAACAGGCGAAATTCCTTTCCGACGTGCAAGGTACGTTGCGGGCGCAGGCGTATGCCCTGGCGGGTCGCCTGGAGATGCGCGACCTGCAGCTGGCCAACGAGAAGTTCGGCAGCTTCCAACAGGACATGGTTGCGGCAGCTGCGGCAATGCAGCCGGCGGCGCAGAAGTTGGCTGAGCGCCAATGGAGCGCGGCGGTCTTCGATGAGCAGAAAGCGCTTCAGTATCTGCTGCGAGCCGAGGCGACTTTCCGGCAGATCGAGGTTGCTTTTGGTAGCCGGGGAGGCGGGTCCGGGGGTGTCAATACGGCGGGTCGCGACTTGGCGAGTCTGTTCGATCTCGAGTTGGATACGCAGAAGAATCAATACGAGAGTGCGCAGACACCATCTTCGCCTGGCCAACAGGCTGCGGCTGTGGAAGACGCCCTGCGCAAGTTGGATGAGCTTGCCCGTAGACAGAGCGAGTTGGCTGCACAACGCGGTAATGACAGCGAGCAGTCTGCCGAAGAGCGGTGGCAGCAGGAGATGTTGCGGCGGAAGGCTGAGGAGTTGCGACAGCAGTTGGAGCAGATGGCGCGTGGGGGCGGGGAGTCGGGGGGCGGGGCCAACTCGGGGCCGTCGGGTAGGGCGTCGGGCGATAAGGGGAATGCGGACCGGAATGCAAGGGCGAACGGAAGAGCGAATGGAGCGGATGGAAGCGCGAATCGAAGCGGAAGCAGAGACCGAAACGCAGGATCGGGATCGGGCGAGGATGAGAGTGCAGGTGCAGGCGAGGGCGCGCAGCGGGCGCTTGATCGGGTGCGTCAGGCTGAAAACGACATGCGTCGGGCGGTTGATGAGCATAACGTTGCAGCCGCGCGGCACGCCGCGGACCAACTTCGCGAGGCCACAAAAGCTCTCGGTGGGTTGCAGCAACAGGATGCGTCTAGGCAGGTCGATTCGTTGGCTCGCGAGGCCGGTAGGCTGGCAAATCAACAGCGCGAGCAGGCGCAGCGCCTGCGCGGAATTCTGGGCGAGCGCATTGCGCAGCAGGGCGGGGCGGGCAGGCAGCGGGACCGCGATGGCGGTAAGGCGGTAGAGGCGTTCATCAATGATCGCCAGAGGTTGGCGGACGATCTTGCACGCCTCACACAGGAAATGCATGCGGCCGAGCGTGCTGCGTTGGGGCGCAGTCATGACGCCGCCTCCAAGCTTCGGGGCGCGCTGAGCGACCTGGAGCAGGCGGATACAGAAACACAGTTGCAGCGTAGTGCTGATGTGCTCCGTCGCGGTTACGGGCCTATCACCGATGCGGGGGAGACGGAGATTGCTTCGGAGATGCAGCATTTGAGGGATCAACTTGGGGAGGCTCAGCAGGCCATGTCGCGGGGGCAGCCGTCTAGCGACGGAGCGCTTGGTGAAGTTGAGCGGTTGCGCAGTCGTCTGGCGACGCTTGATCGGAGTCTCCGCGGCGGTCCTGGCGAGGCGGGGGGGCAGGTGGCGGGGCCTGTTAATGGTGGCGCGCGGGGCGGTGATGGCGGCTTCATCAACGGGGGGTGGAATTCGGGAAACAACTCCGAACTGCCGCGGCCGGTCGCTCCCGACGGCTCCGTGCCCCGGGCTGAGGCGCCCCGGGCCGATTCTGCACCGGTCTACGAGGCTGGGATGAAGGACCTGGAGAAGTTACGCCGTTCGGTCGGTGACGACCCGGAAGCGCGCCGCCAGGTCGATGACCTCATCCGTTCGATGCAGAGGCTCGATCCGAAACGGTTTCCCGGTAATCCGGCGATGGTCGATGAGTTGTATGCGCGCGTTGTCAGCGGCGTGGACAAACTGGAGCTGCAATTGCGTCATGTGCCTGATGAGGGCGAGCCGGCCGAGGTGCGCAGCGACAACCCGTCGCCGATGCCGTCGGGTTACCAGGCGGCGGTGGCGGAGTATTTTCGGAGGCTCAGTAGGAATCCGTGAGGATCGAGTCGGTGTTAGGGTCGCCGGAGGCCCTTTACGGGGCTCGTGGGTTCGAGTCCCGTCCGCTCCGCTAGTTTAAGAAGTGAAAGAGCGCCTGACGATGTTGCGCTTCGTCCTTGAGAGTGTTCGTGAAATGAGCAGGGCGACGAGGAAGCCACACGGAAGTTGGCAGCGGACCTTTCTGCCTCAATAACTCATCGAACACCCCAAGGACCCAAAAAACTTTCGCATCCTCGCCCAAAGTTTTAGTCTCGGAGGACCTTTCGGACCACAAATCTAGCCCGGACGCCCAGTCCGCGACAACCACAAGTTTCCGGATCAAGGGCTGTACAGGAACGCCGAAGAGTTCTTATCGAAGTTCTTGCGTAAGCTGCGAGATTCGCTCTCGACCAAAAAATCGCTTGATGATCTTTCCTGACATACGATCCGTCACGCTCGCGATTTTGATTCAGTCAGACTTCGGTGCGAGAGCTTCGATGTCCGCAATGTCCTGGGCCCGGCCGGCTGCGCGTTTGTTCTTGACCAAAGCGGCGCGACCGATTACCGGGATCGTCCTCCCCTCTAGGCTGAAGCTGGCACCCTCGGCGATAGCCTCATCGAACGTAATGCCATCAGCGCGATTCAGAATGTCAACACGTCGTGGTGGGAGTCCAATTTGAAGAACTCCGTCGTAGGTGGCGAAGTCTGCCGCCCCCACCTGAAATGCTTCCAGCGGTGCCCCAAAAGCCGAGAGCGCTCGATAGACGCGCTCGGCGTTGCTGACATCGGCTCTGATCAAGACATCCATGTCCTTGGTTGCGCGTGGATGGCCGTGGAAGGCCACTGCATGCCCACCCACCAGAACAAACTCCGCGCCTGCATCGGCCAGCTCAAGCAGTAGATCGCAAAAATCCTCGGGAAGCTCGGTCACGTAAGACGGCCCGGCACGAATCGTACGGGGATCTCCTCGCGACGATAGGTGGGAATTGGTTTTCGAGCCTCCGCCCAACTTTCGAGTGTTAAGCGCTTCACCAGAGCAATGGCGGCGAGTCCGGACAGAGGTGTCAGATCCGATTCGACGCGTTTGAGTGTGGTGCGATGCAGGACGGCACTTTGGCGTCTGCGTGCGGCGCGGGCCTGGCGTACTGTGATATCCATGGTCTGTAGAGTATCACAAGCAGCCAATCAGTCGTAATCGCAACTCATTGAATATGAATGAGAATTTCAGAGCAGGACGACTCCAATCGACACAAACGTTCTCTCAGCGACATCAATTGCGGGGGAGGGGGAGTTCGTGGCCTGCGGGGAGACCGAAAGCGCGCGACCAATCCGCCTTTCAGTAAGATTGCGACTCAATCGCAGCGACCGCCGTTCACGTGGCTAGTGACTTCTAACCCGATGTGACTACCGTTCAGCAGAAAGCGGTCGATGAGCGAGGCCTTCGGTCAGGAGCACCCGAGTCCGGCGACACCTCCGTGCGGTCCAAACTGAAACATCACTGTCGGAAGTTCCATCTCCACGCCGTCGATGATCATCGGAGACAGGCGCAGGTTGAACCTGTCAGGCCACGACACGTCGCTGCCGATCTCGAAATAATAGAAGCTGTGCGCGTGCTCGCCGAACCTGTGGGTATTCCAAGTAGACCCCAGTAGATCACGGGTCGGATCACCCCCCTCAGAATCTTTGACCGTCTGGGAGGATTCCGGGTTGATATAGCGATACCCCCCACGTGTGACTACGGAAGCCTGCCACTGGGTTGAATCGGGATTCACGAACAGTACGGCAGTCCCACCGGTCAGTCGCACGGTATGCCCCGCGGGTATCTCAATGGACATGCCGATCCTCCCCGATTTGCCGGGTTGAGGCGGGGCGGACAGGTAGACCTTGGCCTTGCCGGGGAACTCGAAGAAGAGAGAATTCGACCCCATCCCACAGCTGTGCGCAACCGACCAATGCTGCGCGGACATCTTGTAGTCCTTCGTGACGTAGGGCACACATGCCGTTGCGAGCAGCATGGTGACCACGGCTACTGATCTCATGAAATTGGCCGTGAGAAACATGGATCTAATTCTCGCACAATGCCTGCGTTCCAGCGTGGTGAACTCTACGTAGGATTCGCGTGGAATCGCCGCGTGATGATCGCACGTCGGATGTGAGTGTTCGACACACCCGTCTGAATGTTGCACGACGGTTGAAGAAATGGGATCTTTTGGCGCTATCGCGAGCATTGCGCCTGCTTGCGAAGTACGGAAGAATGACACCGTGATCGTTGTCTTCTAGTTCAAACACTGCGAGCGCGCCTATGGCACTACTCAAACGCGATGCACACCACTATACCTACGCCGACTATCTCAGGTGGTCCAGCAGCTCTGGCGAGGAGCTGATCGATGGGACTGCCTATGTTAGAGAGCCACCAGCCCCCTCACCGTCGCACCAAGGGATTGTCGTTGGGCTCTGTCGCCAGGTAGACACCGCACTGAAAGAAAAACCCTACCGTGTGTACGTCGCTCCGTTCGACGTTCGTTTACCTAAGTCCGCCGAACAGGACGAGCAAGTCGACACTGTTGTGCAACCGGACGTTCTGGTTCGCGGAACGCCGCGCAAACGATCTCGCGCAGATCGAGCGACGCACAGGCTGAGCTTCCGCTGGAGAAAGTTTACGGCGAATGGACTTCAGCCTGTGGTGCTCGGCGGCACATTCGCGTTGAGGTGGAAGAGGTTTGTCGGATCATACTTGCCCTTGAGTTTGACGAGCCGAGGGTAGTTGCCGCCGTAAGTCGAGCGGACCCGCTGGTGCGGATCGTCCCCCGCCATAGTGTTGACGTAGAACCCGTCTGTGAATGGCTCGAGCTTGTGCCAGGTCTCACGCGCCCACTGCATGGCCGTGTCACGGGCGCGCTCGTCGTGTGGATCGTCCCACTCCGAATCCACCAGCAGCGACCGCGCAGCGTCGCGGTGCCAAACAGCGGTAGCATCCGGCTTCACGCGACTGGCCGCCCCGCCGTGCTGCCAGAAGACGAGTTCGCCAGCAGCATGCGGCTCGTCCATGATGGCGAGAGACGCATCGATCAGGCCAGGCTCGATACTACGAAGGAATCCCGAGCGCTCGTAGTAGCCGCGCCCGGACGCGCTCGCAACGTCGCCGCTCGCTTGCAACGTCACATAGGATGCGGGTGCCAAGGCATCCTGGATTGGCTTGCGGAACCGCCGCAAGGGCTCGAGCACCCGCTCACCTTGTTGCACAGTCCCGCTGTAACAGACATCGCAGACCATGACGCGACCCACGTTCGGTACCACAGCCAGCGCGGCATCGATGTACAGCTCGTCGGGGGTGTCGTTGACGAACTCAGCGAAGAACCTCAGAACATCGGGGGTGTCTTTGGGTGAGAACATCATGTGTCCGCCGAACATCATCGACACAACAGGATGCAGCCGGTACTCGAAGCACGTGACAACTCCGAAGTTGCCCCCGCCGCCGCGCAGTCCCCAGAGCAGATCCGGGTTCTCTGCCTCGTTTGCCCTCACGTAACGGCCCTCTGCCGTAATCACATCGGCGCCGATCAGATTGTCGCAAGCCAGCCCGAATCGCCGCGACAGTCGGCCGTAACCACCGCCGAGCGTCAGACCCGCTGCACCGGTGTGAGATACCGTTCCTGCCGGTGTCACCAAGCCAAAGAACTGCGCCTCGCGATCGAAGTCACCCAGCAACACGCCAGGCTCGACGCGAGCGACTTGGGCGACGGGATCGACGTGAACGCTTTTCATCCGTGAAAGATCGATCACCAGGCCACCGTCACAGACCGACTGACCGGAAAGACTATGGCCGCCACCGCGCACCGCGACGAGCAGGTTGTGTGCACGTGCAAATGTCACCGCCTGCGTCACGTCCGCCGCCCCGATGCAACGTGCAATGAGCGCCGGCCGCCGGTCGAAGGCGCCGTTCCAGACCTTGCGCGCCTGGTCGTAAACCGGCTGACCGGGCAGGAGAAGCTCTCCTCGGAGGCTGTCCTTCAGATCCGCCACATCCGAGGGGGTAAGCGTCGCCTGCTTACCGTCGCCGCGGATGATCGGGATCTCGGTGGATACCGAGGAGGCAGCGAGGGTCCGCAGAGACGAGGTGCTCGTGGATGCCAGTGCAAGCGCTGAGGCGCAAAAAGCTCTTCTTTTCATGTGAAGACTCCCCGGCAAGAAGGACCAGTCTAACATCAACGGCCGGAGCACACCGTACCCTCGAGCTCGTATGCCCGCGTTGGAGTAGAGCGGCCAGGAGGTTCTTATGCGTTGATAGATCAGCAACCCTTTTTGTGCAGTGCAACGTATCGATTTGCCGTAGTCGGCATCAGCGAGTTCCCCGCGAGGTATCTCGAGCCTCCTATGCCTCCCGTGGATGTCCAGCAGCTTCGAGCCCTCTTCGGCCACTTACGTGGCGTAGGCCTCGACCTCCCCGATGTCATGCGCCTCGAGGGCAATTGATCTTGTCTGCCGCTTTGGTGTGGATGTAAGTACTGACATCGTACCGACGGACGATATCTTATTGTTGTGTTTGTTTGCGCCGAGAAAAGTGACAACGAGCCTCCGGCGCACGCTATGCGTGCCGTCGTTGATCGCGTAATGAGTGCCGCGTGCGTTTTCGCACGGACCGTTCCACGCGAAGTTCGCGTGACGCGCGCGACGCTCGTCGCGACGGCGGCGGGCTCGCCTTGGGGCGGTAGAGCGCTTTCAGTGTCGGGCCGCGAACCGCCGGCGGACATCACGGAGATCTTCTGTTGGCGCCATGTCACTCCGGCGTGAGCGTGTGGTGTCGCACGCAAGTAAGGGTGCTATTCCTGCATGAATACCCTCCTTATTACAGCTGTTCACGAGGGCAGGGACTCTCTAGCCTCGTCCTATGCCTTCCTATCTGCACGAGTTGCTCCTGCTCTTGTTCCGCAACCGCACCCGGTCCGCGGCGGACCTGCTGCGCCAACTCGATGTACAGCTTCCAGAATACGATGACGTCCACACGGAGTCCTCAGACCTGAGCGATCTTCGGCCTGCTGAATATCGGGCTGATATGGTCTTGTTCCTGCTACGCGGGAAGAGCAAGGTGCTCGGTGTCATCGTGGAGGTGCAGCTGCGATGTGACGAGGACAAGCCGTACGCGTGGCCCGCCTATATTGCCAACCTTCGAGCGCGGCATCGCTGTCCGGTGTGCCTGCTGGTGATCACGGTAGAGGACGCCGTGGCGCGTTGGGCGGCCAGAGCCATCGAGCTGGGACCGGGTAGCCTGTGCAGCCCATGGGTGGTGGGTCCATCGAATACGCTCGCGATCACCGAGCTGGAGGAAGCCGAGGAGAATGTGGAGCTCGCGGTATTGTCGGCGATGGAACACGGGCAAAGCCCGGACATTGAGCTGGCCGCACGGGTTGCGTCCGTGGCGATTCTCGCCAGCGCTGGTATCGACGCGGAGCGATCCAGGTTGTATCTTGACCTCATACTGATTTCCCTTTCCGAGCACACCCAGGAGGCAATACGAGACACCATGAATTCACTCGGATTCGAATACCAGAGCGACTTCGCCCGCCGCTACGTCGCCCAGGGCAGATCAGAGGGTCGGGCAGAAGGCAAAACTGAAGGCCGTCTGGAGATCGTCCTCAAGCAATTGACGTTGCGTTTTGGGCCTCTGACCGAGTCTGTTCAAACTCGTATCCGCGGTGCTGGTGATGTGCAACTGGACGCCGTGGCTGAGCGGTTGTTGACAGCCCAGACACTCGAAGCAGCGCTGAGCCCGCTGTCCTGAGGCGGAAACCGCCGTCCGCTCCTGGCCTATTCTGTTGAAAAACTCCTTCTGTCCGGGTGGTCGAGAAATCCTGCTACCTATAGGGAATCTCGGATTCAGAGACGTGAGGGGGTGGCTACTTGCGACGATCTTCCGCCACTGCAAAGTGGGTGATCTGCGGCTTTTGTGTTCGGATCTGTACGTGACAACGGCTTGCAGCGGCGGCGACAACTGTAGTTGAAGGATAGGCGGTGCGAGTTGCCGACCGATGATGTTGACCGATCGCTTCGCAGCGGACTTTCGTGCGCGCTTTATGGCTCATCCGGTAAGCGATTGCCCGAGCCGAAGAAGCTTCGGTTCGCCTCACTATTACGACGCGCCTGGGTTAACGGCCAAGCTACGGCTGTTATTGCGAGTCCTACAATTGAACATGCAAACCACGGTATACAGCGTATGCGAGATACTGGAATAGCGTCGACCCTGGAGAAGTTGTAGCCAGTCAGAAGAACGAACAGTCCACCAACATTGAATACGACGAAGGCCGCAATTCCACCCAATAAGATGACAGTAAGAGCATCGGCTGACCGGATGCGACGCAAAGCGACCAGACCGAGAACTGACGATAGTGACGGGAATGAAAGCCGTAGCACGGAGAACGTCATAAACTCCCCGGTATGGACGAAAGTCCCAACGGCAAGCTGTAGATCCCAGTAGACCATAAGGATCGCGGACCCAAGGAAGGCGACCGCGAAGACCGTGGCGGGCTCGGTCGGGAACGGACTGTTGATAGCTCGGAAACCAGACATCTATAGCCCGCCTATTGAGTTGACACGCGAAACATCGGCAAGTCCGGGGTTGTGAGCCGGACGCTGGATCGGCCGAGGTTCGAGGCGACCGACAGCTTTCGGGAACTATACTCTAGCCCCTCGAAAGGTCGCTCTTGGCCGGAGCCGCCACAGACAGAACCAAGTGGGTGTTCTTGCGTCTGACCGAGCCCTGATGTTATGTAGAAACTCAAACGTTTATCCGCCGGGCTGAGCAAACCGCAGGTCGCCATGAAAGGAGTCTGTCGAAGTGCGCGCGTTCCCGTCGGAGCTGGCCGTATCTGTTTACCGTTGAGGCGTGGAGCTTAAGTCATGGGCGGCCATCCGTATTGGTACACGGTTCCCTACCAGCAAGACATATCCAAGGCGTTGCATGAGCTGCGCCAACGGGAGTTTCAGGCCGGCCGCTACAATCCTGTTACGCCAATTCCAGAATTTCCCATAACGGCTTCATCTCCGGCGCCTGGCGCAGGGCATGGAGACATTGATGAAGCGATGCAAGCGTCAAACGCGGATGGGACCAGGTCCATTCTGGATATTTCCGCAATTTCTACCGACCCGGACTATTTCACCGCTGCGCCGCTCAGCGACGCCGCCCTTAACTCGTACTTCGGCACGACTCAGCCGTCGCGCGCGCTCGTCGAATCAAATATGAGATTCCTGCAAGGCGTGCAGCGGGGCCAGGCTGTATATATTATCGTTTACGAGCAGGGGGTCCCGGCGGAATTGCTCTTCGCCGGTTACTCCTTCGATTGATCTCAGCCGGCGCGCGGCTGATACGTCAGCCGCCCAACAGGCGGGAATTCGCCGCAGTGTTATTTCAAGCAACCCAGAGTGATCGCCCAGAGCACCCGGTTCGCGGCCTCCAGGTCTTTGCGATTCAAACCATCGACCAGTTGCTCGATGAACTTACTGATCGGCTTGCGGATCGCGTTGAAGCTCTTCCTGCCGGCGTCGGTGAGCTCGAAGGTGGGGCTGCGCTTGTCCGCGCCGTTTTCGCGCCGATTGACCAGGCCGAGCCGCACTAACTCCCGAGTCGCACGGCTCGCTTCGGCTCGGTCCACCGCCGCGCCGTCCGCCAGGGACCGGACTGTCCCATGGGCGATCAATCCGAGCTGCGATACGACGCGCCACTGCGGCAGAGTCAGGATGCCCGAGTTGCCTAGAATTTCCATGATACGGCGATCGAAGAGCTTACTGGCAAGCACCATCCTGTAGCCAAAATACGACTGACCGCCGATGTCGTAAAGGGGCAGGAGGCGGCTGATTTCCGCGTGCTGAGGATGAACGCCCCCGGCGCGTAAATTCTCACGTGAAGCGGATTTCGTAGATTTTCTGCTCATTCGACCATCTCGTCGGTGAACCCGTCATGGAGCGCTCAGGCGGTGCGATGCGCGGGTGTGGCGCACTCATATCGTTGAAAAATCAAAAGTATTATACCTAATAGCCGCTCGGGATGGGCCTATATCGAGGCACCACGTTTGGAAACGCTGCGCACGAGCGCAGCGCCGCCCTGCGGTCGGCATGGCCCTCAGGTGGCGCTCATGGTCGTTGATTTTTCATCATGATCATTGATTTTTCAGTGATCTTGATAAAATATAAGTGCGGCAATCCTGTCAGTCACCGTGTGAGAGCGCTCATGGACCCGGAAGTCCTCAGCTTGGTTCGCAGCCTGGGGGTCGAGCTCTCGCCGCCCATGATCCAGGGGACGCAACAGTTCTTCGCCGAGCGCTTCCATGGCGTCGGCCCTCTGACGTCGATTACTCGCGATCAGTCCTACGGTCCGCACGAGCGACATCGGCTGGATCTGTTCACGACCGACTTGCGCCGCGACGCGCCCGTGCTCGTGTTTGTCCACGGCGGCGGATTCGTGATGGGAGACAAACGTACACCGGGGCTGCCGTTCTACGACAACATCGGCGACTTCGCGGTGACGTCCGGATTTGTGGGCGTCACCATGACATATCGCCTGGCGCCGGCTTACCCGTGGCCTGCCGGCTCGGAAGATGTGGCTGCCGCGGTAACCTGGTTACGCGCCCACGTGGCCGAATACGGCGGCGACCCAAAACGGATTTTCCTGATCGGCCAGTCCGCAGGAGCGGTCCACGTCGCCGGTTATGTTGCTCACTCACACCTGCATCCTGGCGATGGGATCGGTCTCGCCGGGGCATTGATGATTTCCGGCGTTTACGACATCTCCCAGGCGGACCCGAACCAGTTCCAACGCGCGTATTACGGCGATGTGCGGGAGAAGTGGGCCGCCTGTTCGACACTGGAGGGTCTCGTCGCGACCGAGCTACCGCTGCTTTTTTCGGTCTCCGAGTACGATGGCGCGGACTTTCAGAAACAAGCCGCTGCGTTGGCAAGCGCATTCGCGCAGGCGCGAGGACGGTTCCCGCGCTTGCACTGGCTCACGGGTCACAACCATCTCTCGCCCGTGCTGGCTATCGGCTCGGCGGCGGACACCCTCGGGCCCTTCATCCAGGACTTTATCGAGTCGGTTCGCCGCTAGCAGCGCGGCGGGCCGACGAACACGTGCGAGGAGAACGCAGATGGTCGAGCCTGTCAGATTTCCGGATGTCGAGCTCTATCGCGGCTGGGGTCAGCCGATGCGCACGGAATGCGAGATCCGCGGCCTCGAGCTGACACAAGGTGCGATCCCGCAGGGTCTCGAGGGTGCGCTTTACAAAGTGGGCGCCGACCGTCAGTACCCCTCGGGTCGTACCGACGATATCTTCATTGACGGCGAGGGCATGATCCACATGTTCCGCTTCAAGGATAACCAGGTCGATTACGTCAGCCGCTGGGTTCACACGGAGCGATACAAGCGGCAGCAGGCGGCGCAGCGCAGCCTGTTCGGTCGGTATCGCAACCGATATACCAACGATCCCAGTGTCGCTGGCGTTCACATGGGCACCGGCAACACGACCGCGATGTTTCATGCGGGCCGGCTGTATGCGCTGAAGGAAGACGACCTGCCGCACCGGATCGATCCCGTGACGCTCGCCACGCTCGGACGCGATGACTTCGATGGTGCGATTCGCGCGCAATCCTTTACCGCGCATCCGAAAGTGGATCCCGTCACCGACGAGCTTCTCTCGTTTTCCTACCAGGCACGCGGCGACGCGACCCGCGACATCGTGTTCTATGCGTTTGGCCCGGACCGCAAACTCCTGAATGAAGTCTGGTTCGAGATGCCGTTCGCGGCCAATGTGCACGATTTCGCGATCACTGACGAGTGGATCGTATTCTCGTTCTTTCCCCTGATCACCGATCTGGCGGTGCTGAAAGCCGGCGGCCCCTACTACCAATGGCATCCTGACAAGGAAACGCACGTTGCGTTGGTTCCTCGCCACGGATCGGCGCGCGACATCCGCTGGTTCAAGGGGCCCGCGATGAGCGCTGGTCACATGATGAACGCGCACCGTGAGGGCTCGAAGGTTCATCTCGACCTAT
>JAQGOE010000212.1 GCA_028293725.1 Gammaproteobacteria bacterium
GGCGCAGGTGAGGCTCACCGGCTCGAGTTGACGCTGGCGGATCGCATGGAGCACTACAGTGACTTCGGGTTTACCAACAACCCGCAGGTCGGCCTCATCTGGCGACCGCTCGCGGATCTCAAGGCCCGCGCCACCTACGGAACCTCCTTTCACGCTCCCCTGTTGAATAATTTGAATCCGGTTCCATTCGAAGTCGTGCCGTTTCCCGTGACCGATCCGACTACGGGCGGCGTGACGAGTACGCTGGCCGTTTTCGGCGGCAATCCGGGCTTGAAGCCCGAAAAGGCCCGCACTTGGACAGCGGGCCTGGACTTCACGCCCCAGGCCGCGCCAGACTTCCGTGCCAGTGCAACTTACTACAACATCAACTTCACCGACGTCATCACCGATCCGGAATTCAGCGTCGACATCACTAATATTCTGAGCAGCGAGGAAATCCTGGGTCCGTCGATCATCCAAAGAGACCCGCCCCCGGCGCGCGTCCAACAACTCGCGGCATCGCCCGGATATGTAAACCTGTTCGGCATTGACCTCGCCACGATCGGGGCGATCTTCGACTCTCGAGTGCACAATCTCTCGAGCATGCGCACCAGCGGCTTCGACCTGGATGGATCATGGACGACACAGACGGCGGTCGGCAACATCGAGCTGGGACTGAACGGGACCTACATCCTGCGGTTCGACACCCAGTTTACTCCGAATGCTTCCTCCGTTTCGATTCTCAATACCGACTACAACCCGGTCGATTTGCGCATGCGAGCCCGGGGGATCCTACGGCGCGGTGGCCTGACATTCGCGTCCTTCGTCAACTTCACTAACTCCTATCGGGAGAATGATACGGCCACCGCCGGCCCGATCTCCTCCTGGACCACGGTCGATGAGACCGTGAAATACCTTTTCAACAGCGATCATGGCCCGCTGGCCGATGCGTCGGTGCTGCTCTCCGTGACCAACCTCCTGAACAAGGCCCCGCCGTACGTTGCCAATCCGGTCTTTGGCATCAACTTCGACGGCGCCAATGCCAATGCGCTCGGGCGCTTCATCTCGGTGCAGCTCTCGAAGCGGTGGTAGGCCGGTCGCCTCATGGCGATCAGGCCGCAACCGCCGCCGCCGAGTGACTGCTCGTCCGAGCCCAGACTTCTGCCGCGATGCAGGCCAGGAGCGGCAGCAAGTGCTCCTCGCGAAAGGGTTGCCCTTGGACGATATAGGGCTCCAATTCTTTGCGCACAATAACTCCAGCGCCCGCAAGAGCACCGTCGAGGAGTAACTCGCGCACAAATGGCTCGCCTTGCCGGAGCATCTCCGTCGCGTGCGAAACGATCGAGCCCTTATCACGGCGTCGGAGAATCTGCGCGGGTACCCGGTCCGCGAAGGCCTGCCGGGCTAAGGCCCGCTCCCGGCCACCCCGAAGCAGAAGGTACGTGGGAATCTGCAAACAAACTTCCATCAGCGGCTGGGACAACAGGGGATGATGTTGAGGCGCACGCTCGAGCCGGGCAATAGGCCTGTGGCGGTTCACGACTTGGGAAAGAAAGCGAATCTGCATCTGCTTTCCCCGAGGAAGATCTCCCACATCGGCCCCCCAAGGGTGCGATACATAGTCATCGACATCGTCCGGTAATGCTGCAGGATCTACGAAGCAAGCCGCCTGGGCCAGGGAGTTGGGGGCCGGTCGGGTACTGCGTCGGCGCGAGCAAGCGGCCTTGAGGACGAACCAGTACGGCTGCCTGGACAAGAGCGCCGCATCGCGGACCGCTGCGACAAATCCGGGCCGCAAACCCCGGATATCCAGATAGTCAGCGGCGCTCAAAGGCTCCGTTATCTGAAGGAAAATATGATCGCCCCCCTGTCCGGTCCACAGCGTGCGCGCCCCGGTCTCCTCCGCAATACGGTTGACCAACTCGATCTCGAGCAGTCGGAAGAGCGCTGTGACCGAGGGCTTGGAGGTTTGCGGTGTGGAGAAAAGCCGTGAGTCGAAGCGATCCGCTGCAGAATCCATCGGCAGCTCGAGCAGCGTGACCCCGGCACGGACGGCAGCCGCTCTCGCGTACTCGCGCTCATCCTCGTGAGAGACGGCCGTGTATTGATGGAGGCCCGTAATTTTCGGGCGAGCGGGCGAGCGGCCCAGGCATCCGAGAACGACGGCGGAATCGAAACCCCCTGAAAGGCCGAGCAACATCGGGTCGTGGCTGTGAGCCCAGGCGTCAATACATTTCTGGGCGACTTCCCGGAGCTCGTCTACGGCAGCCTCGTATCGATCGACCCGACGTTGGCGAACGATCGTGCGCGGGTCCCAAAGCACAGTCTGAGACGCGGAACGACCCTGCACTCTCAGACACTCGCCGGCCAGGACCTCCTGGATCTCGTTGAACGCGCAGGCGCGCACTTGCGCCTGGCTCGAATAGATGAATGCCGCCAGGTACTCCCAATTCACGGTGGGTGCGGGCAGCTCCAGAGGCGCCAGATCGCCGATATCCGCAAACGCAATCGTGACATCCCGAAAGCTCCTGTAGTAACAGGGAATCTTTCCCGAACAGTCGCGCAGCGCGTACCCGCAGCGTGTTTCACGGTCGGCCAGCAGCGCCACGTAGCCGCCCCAGAAGTTCCGTGCCAGGTGCCCTCCTCCGGACCTGAGGATCTCCCGAGTTGCTCCCTCATCGATCTGCTCGACCGGATCCAGGTGCGGCTTGGAGAGATCTGCCGAGAACAGTCTGCCCAACACGACACCCGCCTCTCCCGGAAGCACGTAGGAGCGCAGGGTCGGGTCAGTGGGTGGCAACGCGAAAACGCTGACACCCGCAGTCCTCAACAGGTTTTCCCAGGGAACGGACGTCCTGCGTAATCTGTGTTCCAACTGCGCAGCCTGCTCGCGCGCAGCCGGATCCTCGGCGCTCCAGACCAGAGCCACAAAATGGTACATACGGTGATCCCCGGCGGCCCCTGTTTGGCACAGGTGTCAGATGTACATGATCGGAGTGAAAGCCGACACTCGCGCCACGCTATCGTTCAGCACAACGTTGCCCGCCTGAACCCAGCAGTGAGCCTCGAACGGATCCGCGTTCACACCAAACACCCAATCCGGGTACACGTGGAAGTGCGCCAGGAAGTGGATGAGCGCGAGCGAGTCGAAGAGACAAAGATATGAGCGAGGATAGAATAAACGCAAACGCTCGAAAACTGACACCAGCGAGCGGGCGCGGTCAAAGTCCAAGGCAGCGGTACGGCCCGCGTTGCGACTTTTGCGTGCCCGCACGTGCTCGACAATGAGTTGAAAACGTTTCCGGCGCAGCTCCCGGGATGCTCGCGCGGCGCCCCAAAAAAATGAGGGGGCATGAGCGGCGGCCAAACGCCGCGAACGCTCCGGCAAATCCGGGTCGATCGCCTCAGTCGAAAGCGGATAAGCGGTGGAGAGAACGTCCTTCGCTTGGGCAGCACGGTCGCTCAGAATGTCCAGACTCAATAAATCGTTTGCGAGCGCAACCGCATCCTCCGGAGCCGGCGCCGCGTCGCGCCGGCTGGGGCCCATGGACTCCTTCCAGCCTCTCAGCGACGGACCTAATGCCTCGAACTGATTCCGATCGACGCAGAGGTATTTGTCGCGGTTGACGTCCAGGATGACCCAATGTCGTTTGCCGCGACAAAGGAAGACATGGGGCTGTAGGGAGAACGGACCTGGCACACTCGAATCTGTCGGACGAATATGAATAATGCGCGGCATTGGGGCCGCGCATTATTCATTTCATGATTCGGCGCGCTTAGCTTCTGGGCGTAAATCCGAGTTCCAGGCCGCGGGCGACTCCCTTGGTCTCCACCGAAACCTGCCCCATTTCCACCAGCTTGACAGAGTCCGCGCGGCGAGCGCCGTCTGCATTTTTCACTTCTTCGGAAGCGTTCGGCGTTTCAACCAACTTGCGGGTATCCATTGCGGTGCCTCGATATGGGGTGTGCGTTATGTTTAGGGGACCGACCTGTGATAGTGCTCAACACTCTCGCTTATGTCAAGGCCAGAAAGCCCCGGCGGCATTTCCATTTGACCGCATCCGCAGTGCACCAAACTGCCTGACTCTCCGTGCCAGTGGTATACGAAAGAGCGGTGATTTCCGTGACTGCCGCGGGCGCCCGGAGTAGGCCCCAGACTAATCATTGATGTGACCGGCGGTTTTGGCATGCCTTTGTGGGAAAAGTCTCACGAATGATCAGTCAAGGGCGCGCGCCGCGCGCTTCAGTCGCTGGTTGGACATGACCTCGATGACCAACTGCTTTGCGGCGCTCACTCAATCCAACGCCATGCAGCGTCCCGAGGATGCTCGGCTCACCTTTGATGATTCACAGCTCGCCGTGGTGCCCGAAGAAGTAACGGCATCGCTCGATCAATAGTCTCCACGACCGGGCGCGCCAGCCCGTATGTCAATACAACTATCAAACCTTGCTTAAAGTTGCCGCGCGAGCCTTGAAATGCGCACAACTCCATCAGAATCGCAATCCGGTTGAGTCAGTTTTGCAGCACGTTGGTGCTCAGATCCCATTCCCACACGCCGATCTCACCGGCCTCCGCGGCGACGCGCAGCCGCTCATCGCACGTGCCTACCACCTCGCTGCTGTGAAGCGCGTGGCGGCTAGCCTGGGCGTCCAGTTGAGAACTCACCAGGCGCCGCAATTGGACGTCGCCGCGCCACCAGGCCCAGAATGACGGTGTAGAGCGCCGTCATCGTCCCCATGACTTCATGTAACAGGTCGCCGTGGACGGGAGGCGGCAGGGCAGCCCGGCGCATCCGATCTCGGACATAGGACGGCGGTGCAATGCTTTTGAGCGTGTCAGATTCGAACAGCGGTTCGTTTACCTCCCGGCCGGAGTGCGGTTCGACGGTTGTGCGCGCTCCTTGGCGGTCGGACCGACCGTATCGGCCGCATATGCGCCGCGTTCTCCGAGCGGAGCTTGCGGACCTTCAGTGGTGTCCTTCTTCGTTTGCCGCTCCATCTCCGCGTTGATTTCGGCACCTAGCACGACGATGACGCTGGAGACATAAAACCACGTCAGTAGGGCAATGACGCCGCCCAGGGCGCCATAGGTCTTGCCGTAGTTGGCGAAGCTCCGCACATACACGGCGAAAAGCGCGCTCGCCGCCAACCAGAGGGTAGCCGCAATCGCTGAGCCCCACGTTACCCAGCGCCAGCGCGCCGGCTCGCGCGCAGGCGCGTAACGATAGACAAACGCCAGCCCTAGCACCGCAAAGAACCATAGCAGTGCCCATTGCAGAACATCGGCGGCAATTTGCACGGCCGTGCTCGTGCCCAGCAGTTTCAATCCCACCGGAATCGCAACGCCGAGCAGAATCATCGCCAGGAAACCCAACACCGCACCGACCGTCAACACCAGGGAGATCAGAACCTGCCTGAAGAAGCCGCGCTTCTCGCGTTCACCGTACGCGATGTTGGTGGCGGTCATGAGCGCGCTCATGGCCGAACGGGCACTCCAGAGCGCGAACAGCAGTCCGGTTGCCGCCGCAACGGACAACATGCTCTGCTCGTGAGCCGCAACGTTCTGGAGCTGGCTGTTGAAAATGTCCCATACCCCGGGCGGCAGCACGCCCGAGAATGCACCCATGTGCTTGATGACATCGGCCGGGGTGGCGATGAGGCCATAGATCGACACTGCAGCGGCCAAGCCGGGAAACACGGACAGCAGGGCATACATGGCCAAGCCGCCACTCACCAACGTGACGTTGTCGCTCCCGAGCCGCTTCACTACGCGCCAGCCGATATCCCACCACCCCCGGGCGGGGATCTCCTGCGGTCGCTCAGCGGTGCGGCCGCGACTGGAGGCCGGCGCGTTCAAGAGTGCGTCGTCTGCGTGCCTTCGCCGGATTGAGTGACGTCGGCGACGAACTCGCGCGCCTTGGCATACTGCTCGGCGCCCGCCTCTTTGGCCCGCTGTACCGTACGATCTCGGGCCTCGCCCATCCACCGATCCTCCGTCTCCGTCGCAGGCAGCGAGTAGCCGATGAAGGCGCCGAGCGCCAAGGCACAGGCACCCACTACCAGTGGTTGTTCCTCCAGCAGCTGCGTGAAGCCTTCGCGCGCTCTTCGGGCCTGTAGTGTCACCGCTTGGGCGGTGCCTGTGACCCGCTCCTTCACGGCATCGGCCTTGTTCGACAGCGTCCCGGCCGCATCGGCCAGCCGCTCGCGAGCGGAATCAGCCGCGCCTGAGACTGTCTCCCGAATGCCTTCGCTGGTGCCACGCGTCCGATCCCGTGCGGACGAAGATCCCCACGAACGTGCGGCAATGAGCCATGCCAGTCCGATGCCCGTCACAATCGTGGGGACCGGGTTCTGTTTGACCGCCGTACCGAGGTTACCGACGAACTCGCCGCCATTTTCGCGCATGAAGGCGAGCGTGCGATCGAGTATCTGTCCGGGCGAGAGCCTCGCCTCTAGCGCGTCGAGCGTCTCGTTGACGTTGCTCCGAGTCTTATCGAGATCCCTCGCGATCGCCTCAGGCCCTTTGGCTTCTGGGGTACCGGTCGGATCGTAGTCTGGGGTGGGGGTGTTCATGGATTTCTCCTGCCGAGTACCTCGGCATCGCGCCGGAGCGACTCCTGAGTCCGCGTCGGTTTCAGAGCGGACGGCCCAAGCTTCTTGCGCCCCGCCTGCAACATCAGGTAGCCGGCAATGCCCACGATAACGCCGACGATCAGCGCGGCGAGCCAGGGGACCATGACTTGAGCCAACGCCAGTATGGCGGTTTCCAGCAGCACGAGCAGTGCGGCGAACAGTACGGCGCCGCCGGTGGCGATCGAGGCCACTCCGGTCTTCGCAGCGGATAGCGACTCGGCGAACTCCGCACGCGCCAGCGACACCTCCTGACGCAACAGCGTCGAGAGCTCGTCCATGAGTCTGCGCAACAGGCCCATCGTGGATTCGGGCTCCCGCTCGCGGTTGGCGACCACCTCCGGTGGAGAACCTGGATTTCGATAGTTAGCCATATCAGACCTCCGGATATTCAGCGATTGTGCTTCAGTGACGCGTTGGCTCCGACTCCGGCTCGCCGGAGCGCCCACCTCGGGCCCTCATGAATCGCGAGAGCGCGAGCCCCACCGCAACACTGCCGACCAAGAAGACCGCGGGGTTCCTTCGGGCCAAGTCCTGGGCATCGGCGGTCAGCTCATCGAGGCTGCGATGGCGCACGTGATCCGCCATCCGCGCCACACCCTCACTCAGGCGTTGCGCGTACTCCGCCAACGAGGCATTCCGCTCGCCCAGACGATCCGCTGTTTCCTTGAGGGCATCTGCGACGGTGTCGGCCTGATCTGCCGCAGCCTCTTTTCCTTGCTTCAGGCTATCTTGGCCGAGATCCTTCAGTTGCTCCGCCTTGCTCTGTTGGGTACCTGACGGGTCTTCGTTGCTGGCAGAAGGCGTCTTCACATCCGTTGAGGAGCCAGTCCTTCCGCTCGAACCAGTCGGCTGTTGGGTTTGCATGATTGCTCCTCGTTGCAGGACCAACAGATAAGCAATCGATGTTCCGCCAACCGGGTCCAGCGGCACTGCTGAGAGGTAACAACATCGCGAGTCTCTGTAGGAACTGAGAGTCACGTGAGCGAGGCAAGGGAATCCTGGCCCGCAGGGCGGCCTCTCAGCGCGATGCTGAGCTCCAAGCGCGACACTAATGCCCGAGGCGGCGGCCTTGAGGAGCAGCTCTTTGCTCAGGCAATCATTTCTGGGCGTTCTTAATCTGTATCAACTTCGAAGATGCCGTCGATGAGCAGAAAGTGCATGGAGCGTTGTGACCGACAGGGGGTCCCCGTCGCCGCACGCAACCCTTCGGCCCCGGAGGGGAGAGACTGACCCATGACTGGCCGCAACGCGCGACGGCACCTGAGTCCATTTTCGCACGAATATAACAGCGCATCATGGACCACCCGGCCCCGGAGTTGAGTCCTGAGCCGGCGGGTGGGGCTGTGTGAGCTGCAGGCGCTATTCGAGAACATCTTCCTCTCAGCGGTCCGGCCGCGCTTCGGCCTGGGCTGATGATTGGCAATAACATCACGCGGTGCGGCCGTGAGCGAGCTAACCACGGCGCGCACCTCGATATTAACTGCAGACCTTGCAGCTATTTCGAAAGCGCTTTGATACTCTGACCTGCGTTCAGAACGAAGACCTGACTCCTTACCCGGGTTACCTCGCACGAACACATCTGCCGCCCGTTCATAGCGGAAACCATGGCGGTGCGAATCGATCAGGAGGAGAATCCTTTGTTGAATACAAGCGGTCTGCAGTCGGTAGTTGGTCGCGACTCCGAATCTCTGCGCCATGCGCGGATTTCCTCCGAAAGTGAGTTCCACGCGTTGCGCAGCCTGCACGAACTCGCCCGTCGCACTTTTCATTGCACCGATTCATCCGGAGCAGCGCAGGCTACGCTAGAGGCACTCATCTCGTTGATGGGCGCCGACAGCGGCACGGTGCAATTCTATGATCCCGACGTGGAGGGACTGCGATTCGTCGCTCAGCGTGGATTCGAGCCGCAGACGCTGGATTCCGTAGGCGTGATCTGTGCCGGCTTCCATTCCACTTGTGCGCGGGCTCTCCAAACTTCCGCACGGGTCGTCGTGGAAGACTTCGAGAGCGACTCCGCATCCAGTCAGCATCGCGCGACTGCGGCCGCCTTGGGATACCGCGCCGCCCAAAGCACACCCTTACGTGACCGGAACGGAGCGCTCCTCGGGATGATCACGACCCATTTCCGGCGGCCACGTAAGTTGAGCGAGGCGGAGCTGCGCGTGATTGATATTTTTGCGCATGAGGCGAGCCACATCCTGGAGCGCGCGCGCGCAGATGAAACGCTTCGCGAAGAGGCGCGGCGAAAAGACGAGTTCATAGCAATTTTGGCGCACGAGCTGCGTAACCCGCTCGCACCCATTCGTCACGCAGTTCGCATCGCGCGCTCCAAGAGCGCCACAGCGGAGCAAATCCGATGGAGTCACGATGTCATCGACCGCCAAACAGGTCACATGGCCCTCCTCCTGGATGACCTGCTTGACGCGTCCCGCATCACACGCGGGCAGCTCAGTCTGCACAAGGAGGACGTCAAGATCTGCGGCGTCATTGATACCGCCGTGGAGATCGCGAGTCCATACATGGATGCGAAACAACATCATCTGACGATCGCCTGCGCAGACCCGGATTTGCTCGTGCATGTCGACGCGCTGCGTATCGCTCAGGTGCTGGCGAATTTATTGACAAATGCAGCGAAGTACTCTGAGCCCGGAGCCCAGATAGGACTGTACGTAGGCATCGAGAAGAACGATTTGGTCATCCGCGTCAGCGACACAGGAATCGGCATCGAGCCCGAGATGCTAACGCGCATCTTCCACATGTTTGCTCAAGCAAACTTGACATCCCATCGAGGAGTTGAAAGCGGGCTCGGCATCGGGCTGGCGCTCGTTGAAGGACTGGTTCGGCTGCACAGTGGCACAGTGCGTGCCTACAGTGAAGGACTGGGGCGCGGGAGCGAGTTCATCGTCCGCCTTCCCCTTCTACACTTGCCAACCGCACATCTCGCCCCAGAAACGGAAGCGCTGCCACTCCCCACGCGCATTCTGAGGATCCTGGTCGCCGATGACAATCGCGACGCCGCCGAAGGGTTGCGGATGTTACTGAGTTTGGACGGCAATGAGGTGTATGCGGTAAACGATGGTGAAGAGGTCATGAAGATCGCAGAGTCATTGCAACCTGATGTAGTACTTCTCGACATCGGGATGCCCAAGCTCAACGGTTACGAGGTCGCGCGCCTGATTCGTGCGCAACCCTGGGGCCAGCGGCTGCGGCTCGTGGCCATCACCGGGTGGGGTCAGCCGAAAGACCGACAGAATGCGACGGATGCCGGATTCGATGAACATCTCACCAAGCCAATCGACTATGAGCTTTTGTGCTCGGTTCTCGCGGCACCGTTAGGTCGCACTTTTGACTGAGAATCACTTGGAGAATGGCCTTAAGAACTCCGCTGTGCGGTCGAGCCGCGGCGCCACTGGGCTTCAGACATAGCGAGACGGTGACAGATAGGAGACAGGGCTTTTCACGCCCACGTAAGCCTCAGAATCAGAGACAAATTGAATGAGTCGGTCCAGTCCATCATAGGGCCGAGGAGACGATCGCCCACGCAGACATGGACACCGCGGACACGTCCTCCAGTGCTGGAATCATCGGTCAGAAAGGCCGTCTCATCGGTGTGCACACGGATGCCGGCTGCACTCCAATCGGCATCGGATCGAATTCCGGCGTCAGCTTAGTCGCGATAATGCAAGTCTCCGCGATTGTCCATTGACCGCTTGCCCTACGACCGGGCGACTGCCATTCCATCCACCGTTCGCTATTAGACAAGCAAACCATCCCCCTCAAGGCCATGCTGGCGCCAGTCTCTCCGCCAGAGGCGCAATACCATGCGTGTCATTCAAATTCAGTCGGTCCGATCAAAAGGACTCGCCCCATTGACCGTCAAAGGCTTGCTGCTGAGCCTGGCGTGCGTCGCGGCCCCGCTCGCGGCGAGCTCCGCAACGGCGCAAGGAGCGAACGCGTGCGATGAGTCATGCCTCAAAGGGTTTATGGATGTCTACCTGGATGCTCTGAGCAAGCATCAGCCCTCGCTCGTTCCCACGGCTCCGCATTACCGTTACACCGAGAACGGTGCACGGATCCCGTTGGGTGAGGCGCTATGGGTGACTTTCAACTCCTTCGGCAAGTATCGTCACGATGTCGCCGACCCGCAGACCGGCGGAATCGCGACTTTTGTTTCGCTCACGGAAAACCACGAGTTGCCTTTCTCCGACCTGCTTGCGGTCCGTTTGAAGGTCGTGGATCGAAAGATCACAGAGATCGAAACCGTGGTTGACCGGCATGCGCGAGCAGCCGAGAACTTGCCCCCGCAGGACCCGAGTTGGATGGAGGTCATGCAGCGGGTGGAGCCGGAGTCGACCCGGGTTTCACGGGAAACGCTCAAAAAGGGCGCGCTGGCTTACATGCGAGCCATCGCCTTTCACGACGGTAGCCTTGCGCCGTTCGCCAAATCGTGCATCCGACTTGAAAACGGCGGTGTGACGGCACTCGGGCCCGATGACAAGCCGCCCGTACCCCAGCTGAAAATGCCGCCGTCGGCAAATGGCGCACCCGTGGCTCCCAGTTTCTTTCTTTTGGGTCTAGGCTGCGGCGATCAGCTCAGGTTCGCGACTTTCAACTTCACGCGGCGGGGCAATGTCGAGAGTTGGCCCCTGGATGGCAAGTCAGCGCGTTTCCTGAAGGGATGCGCTATCCGAATGAGATGCTCAATACCGAGATCTTCAAATTCGTGGACGGTCAGATCACCCGTGTTGAAGCGGTGTTCACCGGTCCACAGACCTACATGTTGGGCACGGGTTGGCCTGGCGGAGCCAAGGCGGAAGCAAGACCCATTGGACAGTAGTGGCGATAACGAGACTCGAATGGAAGACCCACAAACCAGTATCCGGCGCGACTGAGGCTCCGCCTCGTGCGCGGCAGCGCCCAGCGCGGGCGTATTGCCAGGAACCCAGGAGTATCCAACTGCATGATGGCCGTGTAGATGCGAGTACGAATGCACAGCGATTCGCAATGCGAACGTGTCGTTGAGCGGTAGATTCCCGACACCAGCTGCGCGCAGGGTAATGGCAGTGACGCGACAGAGGACCAAGGCGCAGAATTGGAGCTCGTATGCGAGGGATATTCACGTATGCCACGCGAAAACCTGAACGACCTGCAGGCCTTTCTTGCGGTAGCTCGCAGTCGAAGCTTTACCCGCGCGGCCGCCCAGCTCGGCGTATCACCTTCCGCCCTGAGTCACTCGATGAAGGGACTCGAGGAGCGGCTCGGCGTTCGACTGTTGACACGCACTACGCGCAATGTTTCGCCAACAGCAGCCGGCGAGCGCTTGCTGCAGACGCTAGGGCCGCGCTTTGACGAAGTAGACGCGGCCGTTGCCGCGCTGAATGAGCTTCGTCAGAAGCCCGCGGGAAGCTTTCGAATTACGGCCGGAGACCACCCGGCGCAGACGATTCTCCAGTGGCGCGGCTATGGCGCCGTTCAGAAACCGACTGAAGCCGGCATCGCTAATATAGATCAGGCCGAGCAACATGAGACGCTTGTGCGCAAATGGAGTCCTTCGTATCAGCAGCCCTGCCGCTGTCAGCCCCGTGAAGGCCAGAATGTCGGTGAACTGGACGGCCAGAAATTCCGGCGTCTGGCCCGTGGCCGCAAAGCGGGCGCCGTCGACGACCAATGCAGTCGCGGGACCCAGCACCACCATCATTGCAGCGAGTACTGCACCTGCTACGCCAAGCCGACGGTGGATATCCGCTCGCGCATTTCGGATCAGCGCCACCTGTACTGTGAACAGCACCAGCCAGCCGACGAACGCAACGGCATGAAAGTGAACGATGAGAGGATAATCTAGCCCGTACTTACGTAAGTGGTTGAAGCTGTCCGTCCCAAAGCCTGACAGCACGCCAACCCAGACTAGGGCTGTGAACAAAAGAAACGCATTCCGATCCGCGGGGGTTCGCGCAGGAAAGCTTTTTAAAGTTGTTGTTGCTATATCAGCCCCCTCGTTCAGACCGCCCAAAGCGAACTCGATTTTGGCGGCAACGCTTCGGAATAGAGCCGCTTTTGGTCTACCCAAGTCCACTCCTCCTGAGATCAGCCGTCAATCCTGTCATGAGCTCCGGCCACACCGCGCCGCCAATACCCGGCAGCCTTTACCCAGGATTCCTCGATGCGGCGCTCCTCCACTAAGAAGTGCCGCAGTTGACGCGCCACGCTCGACTCTCCGGCGATCCATGCGAAACACCCTGTCGTGGGCACCGACATTGTACGCAGCGCTTTCAACAGAGCGTCCGCAGAACCTGGCGTCCTGCCCCGGCGATAGACCCAAATCACATCCACGCTAGCGGAAGTGTCAAATGTCTGCCGTTCGGATTCGTTGTCGATCTCAGCGATCACCCAAGCGCGCGTGGTACCTGGCAATTCTTCGAGTCGCCGCCCGATGGCGGGAAGCGCTGTCTCGTCACCCACCAACAAATGGGAATCAAACTCGGTGGGAATGATGTAAGAACTGCGGGGACCGCCGATCGCCAGCGTCATCCCCGTAGTGGCGGCAGACGCCCAATGGGTTGCCGGACCGGAATCATGGAGAGCGAAATCAATCAGCAGCTCTGCCCGGCTGGCGTCATAGCGGCGCGGCGTGAAGTCGCGCCTCGCGGTCTGTCCCGCCGGGTCCGTGAAAAACAGCTTGACGTGATCGTCGAATCCCGCGGACGTAAACCCTGCCAGTTCGGCACCACCGACCGTGACGCGCATCATCTTCGGTGTCAAATGTTCCACGCGCTGCACGTTGAGGAGACGGCGTTTGAGTTCGTGACGGACTCTGCGGATATCGGGAGCGTTCACGGTAGAAGGCCTCGCAGCTGTGTGTTCAAGATTCTGTTCACCATTTTCATTGGACGAATCAATGTTGGACGCACGTCGCGATGCGTGGACCCGCTAAAGCATCAGAACCGCCTTCAGGTATGCAACTCAACCTCGTTGCCTTCCGGATCGTGCAAAATCAATCGCTGCAGGTGGTCGCCGGACTTGAATGCCTGCACGTCAGTACCTGCCGCCTGCAGGCGTTTCAGCGCTTCTTCAATCATTGGAGTCTGGAATACCACGTGGAGCCAGCCCTGCCGCAGCAGTCGGAGTTGCGTGTCCTTCCTCGAGGAGCCCTTCTGCTGGATCAGATCCACACGATAACCCGGGATAACCATCCAACAGCCCTTGATATCCGGGTTCTCAAAGGGATTTGACTTCTGGAAGCCCAGCACGGACGCATACCATTGGCTCTCTTTGTCCAGGTCCGCCACGGAGATAGTTGCATGGTGCGGAGTCAGCTTTAGCGGGTTAGGTTCGGTACGAAGAGCTGTCGACGCGAATCCGGTCATTGCCAATGCGGCTGCCATGAATACGGCGTTCACATTCATATTCCGTACCAAAGGGTTCGAGCCAATGCTCACGATGGGGCATGTAATTCGTTAATTGAGCTGATCCTTGATGCTGGCGATCCCAACCATCCCGCATTCCTCGTCGTGCCCACCCGGTTCGGCGCCGCTGACGCCGATTGCGCCGATGATGTAACTTCCTGCCCTGAGAGGTATGCCGCCTTTGAAGGCGATGAGATTGGGATCTGCCTTGATCGTAGCTGCGAAATGCGTATCCCGTGCTGCCCGGATCGTCAGTTCCGACGTGGGTACTTTGAACTTGACGGTGGTATACGCCTTGCGGATTGCGGTATAGGTGTGAGCGGGTTCGGAGCCGTCAGGTATGTAGACGAGGATAGGAGCACCTTCGGAGTTCACGACAGCTACCCCCAGCGGATATTGTTTGCATGCCTGGGCGATAGCCCGCGCGGCCTGCAACGCCAACTCGATCGGCGGCCCCAGCGCCGCCGGAGGTGGTGGAGGTCTCGGAGCAGGCACCGCGGCGGTAGGTTGTAGATCGGGCCGCGGCACGCCGTTGTCTCCCGGTCGGGCGACATCCCCAGGAAGCTCGCTCCCCACCGAAAGCACTGATGACGCCGTCAGAACGGCAGCGACACACGCGATTGTTGAAAAAGCTTTGCTACCCATGCATCACCTCTCAATGCTCACGTCTTTATATTTCACTTTATTTAATAAATCAAATTGGTCATTCGAACTAGCAGGATTTGACCTCGTATATTACTTTATATTATAAACTAAATGATATTGGCTTAAAATCAAAAACCGGGGACTGGCAATGACTACCGCATACGAGTCAGCTCGCCTCAACTTGCCCGCGAAGCAGGCGGCTGCCCTTCTGGTGGCACGCGTCGGCCTCGCATCTCTGTTCCTGTTCTCGGGATGTCAGAAATTGATGCATCTCCAAGGCGCAGCGCAGTGGGCTGCGTCACAGGGCGTGCCCTTTGCGTCGCTATTGATGCCGCTTGCCGGGTTGTTTGAAGTTGCGTCCGCGGTGATGCTCATCACCGGCTGGCACGCGCGGCGGGCGGCAGCAGCGCTGGCAGCGTGGATCATCGTGCTGGGTCCGCTGTTCCACCGATTCTGGGAAGCGCCCCCGCAATTGTGGCAGATCGAGATAGACGACCTGTTCCATCACTTCGTGATGTTCGGTGGCATGATCTACGTCGCTGTCATCGGCCCCGGGAGTTGGCGCCTGGGGCGTCCGCAGAGCTGAGGCAAGCCTCTCTCGCCCAGACCGATTCAAGCCTTCCGGCCGACCAGCAGTTTGGCGAGAAGATTCGTCAATTGTTGTGCCTCTTGTTTGGTCAAGATCCCCTCGACGAAGGTGCGATCGGCTTCAACGACTATCGGTCGCAGTTGGGCCACGAGATTTTTGCCGGCCGGCGTGAGGTGCAGAGAGCGCGCGCGCCCGTCTGCGCTCGATACCCGGCGCGCGATCCACCCCTTCAACTCGAACGTATTGAGCATGCCGGTCACTTGGGCGGCTTCCAGGGATATCGCCGGGGCTAATTGGGAAGGCGAAAGGCCGGGATTGAGGCCAATCACAAACAACGCCCCGACATCGCTGGCTTGAACATCCAGATCGCCGACTGACGCCTTAAAATGATATTTGAAGCTTTTCAGCAGACGGCGCATGTAATGGGCCAGGTGACCTGTCACCGGTCCAAAGTCTATTTCCTGCAGTTCGGCGTCCCGGGACTTGGCATGTCTTGCAGACCCCTTCTCGGAACTCTTCCCAGCCGTCATTTTCATGGAATCCTCTTGGCCAATCCGGAAAGACCAAGGACCTACCCGGCCTCCTGGCTTCATCTCCAGCTCATCATTGAAGGGAATATACATTTTACATGTGAAACTAAACTAGCACGGTCGCAACCGATTGTCGCGACCTGCTGGAACACGACTGGAGGCCGGGATAATTCCAGCCTTCGTCGAGGCGACCCGCGTTGCGTTAGATGACTCGCGGGGAGACCGCCTTGGACTGTTCGCCTGAGTAGATTCTCCCGAAAGCCTCCGCATGCATGCGCGGCGTGTACTGTCGAAACGTCAATCGACAGACCCCTTCCACGAAGAACGGGTCATCCACGACCAGCTCTTGCGCGGCCCGAAGACTGGGGGCTCGCAGAATGGCAAGAGCGCGGTTGCCCTCGGACCCATCCTCTTCGCTCAGCCCGCCGGTCACGACAATATGTCCGTCCTCGACCTTGCGAGTCAGCCACGCCAGGTGCTTCGGCAGCAGCTCCCGGAGCTTGGTGAAATCGACGATTTCCACGAACATCATGATCAGATAGTCGCGTTCTGGGGTTTTCATTTCGGTGCTCTTCCTCTTTTGGGCGGACAGGTATCATCTCGGCAACGATTGTATTATATTATATAAACTAAATTACTTCACTGCTTCCGGCGAGCCGGCACTGAGGTAGGCGATGGGGGGGCTGTTGATGAGCGGAATCCTGGAGTCCAACGCTCAGCGGACCGGTGCACCTGAATTCGGCCCTGAAGAAATGCGTGATTTGGCAAATCGCGAGCCCGGCACAATCGAAGGTGTCCTGCTGGTCATGACCTGCTGGTGTACGGTCCTGGCTTCCGGCGTCCTGTCACCGGTCCTGCCCCAGATTGCGCATCGCTTCGCCGACATGCCCCACATCGAACTGCTGGTGGGCCTCGTCGCAACGATGCCGGCCCTCATGGTGTCTCTGTCGGCGATCCCGATAGGCTGGCTGGCCGATCGCCTCGGGCATCGCAATGTGCTGTTCGGTGCGCTGTTTCTCTACGGTATCGCGGGCATCGTACCCTTCTGGCTCGAGGGCATCTGGGCCATTATCGCCACGCGCGCCTTCGTCGGCCTGGGTGAGGCCGGCGCGATGATTACCGGAACAGCGATTATCGGCTTGCGCTTTCGGGGGGCGCGACGGGGGCGTTGGCTCGCCGCTCAGATTGCGACTTCCAACATCCTTGGAATCTTTGCCTTGCAGTTAGGCGGCCTCCTCGGCCTGCTCGATTGGCATACACCTTTCCTGGCTTACCTATTTGCGCTCCTACTGCTTGCGCCGTCGCTCTACTTCGTGAAAACACCGGATGAGATTGCAACATCGGGGGCGAATACGAGTCTGCCACCAGCGACTTCGACCAGTGCGGTCAGGGCGACCGCGATTCTATGTGGGATGGAAGTCGTCAGCATGTTCGCCATGTTTGTGATCATCATACAGATGGCTTTCCTGTTTCAGCAGCGCGGTGCCCTGAACAGCGCCGAGATCGGCATTGGAATATCCTGTGGCGCCGTCGGCTTGGCGACCGGTGCGACGAGTTCTGGTGCTCTTGCGCGGATAGATTGGCTTTACCGGACGATGATTGGTTTCTTGCTGGCTGGAGCCGGATTCCTCGGCGTCGCCTTCGTCTCCGGATACTGGGCAACAGGCGCCACACTCGCGTTAGCAGGCCTCGGCGTGGGCCTGACAGTTCCCGCCCTCTTGAACGCCTTGGTCGCTGTTGTGCCACACCGGGTCTTGGGGCGCGCGATCGGCTTCTGGACAGCTGCGACCTTCATTCCCCAGTTTCTCAATCCGCCGATCTTCCTCATCCTGCGGCAGATCGCTGGAACCCAATCGCGGGCCATTGGATTGACCGGCGTCACCCTGCTTGCCCTTGGCCTGTTCCTGGCGGTTTCCTGCAAGCTGGTCCGACTTCACACTACCGCCCCAGTAACCGCGGACCGGTGCGTCTGATGATGACTTATCTTTCGGCCAGTACTGGCATCGAAAACTCCGCGCCCGACTGCGGGCCACGCGCAGCCCCCGGGTTGATATCACGCGTGCCGCCGCTTCGGGTTTCCCGCGAGCCGTCACACCAGCGGCAAATCCGCGTGCGACGCCCATACGCCATGCACCTGAAATGCGTTTCTGAATGGCAGTATGACGCGCGCGCATTCCTGCATGGTCAGCGCGTTGACGATCACCAACTCGCTGCGCATGTCCTTCAAGTTATGAGCGGTGCCCAAGAGGTAACCGTCCCCTTCTGCCGCATCTGACGAGCTCGGTACGAAAGTCGGCTCCTGAAGAATATGAGTGGGGCCGACAAAATAGGATTGAATCGTGCGATCGATCACGTTGAACCGGCCGAAGCAATTGACCGGGCGCAGCCGCGGGTCATCGGGCAAATCGGAGTCGAAGGGCCTGGCGGCGTCGGCATACTGCACGAATATGTATCGGTTCGGCTGAGTAATGACGCGATCATCAATGCGCGTGAAACTCGTTACGTCCTGCTCGAACAGAACCTCCTCGCTAGGCTGAGAGCTGTGTCCGTGCAAATCAAATGTAAGCCGTCGGATCGTGAAACCATTCATGGCGAACGGCACGCCATGAACGTCCTCGAACCAAGGCCAAGTGTTTCCATTGGCAACCGGCGCGTCCACTGTCAGTACGTTTTCATCGTTCCAGGCGTTTGCCGTGTGAACGATCGAACGCTGCGGCCCCTTGAACCAGCGGATGTCGACTGCAGCACCACCACGTGGGATCACGGCGTAATACGCGGGTCGCCTCGAATCCCACGCCCAGTGCGGACGCCCGCTCTCCAATCGCTCCGTACTCGTGATCGTGCCGCCGCCTGGGATCATCAGGTAATCCTTCGACAAAGCCATATCGTGCAGCATCGAAGGATAGGGCACATCAAACCGCACTTCCCAGGTAATCTTGCCCGACCGATCGAAGGAGCAAAGGTAAACATCCCGGCTCGCCAGGCCACTGGCCTCGTACCCGAAGGCAAAAGTCTCACCCGTCGCCGGGTCGAATTTGGGATGTGCCGTAAACGTCTGACTCTTCCACTCGCCACCAAAGTCGGTCGGCCCGAGCGTATCGAGTGTATTGGGCTCGATCTGGTAGGGAAGCCCCTCCTCCTTTGTGGCATAGAGATTTCCGGCCATGATCACAGGCGTGGTATTCGCAGTGGTACGCCTTCCAGGATTAGCGATGTCGCGCACCTGCGGATCGTCGGTATACGGATTGCGGTAGTAGCCGTAAAGCTGCTGCCGCGCGGCACTCTGACGAGTGTAGCGATCCGTACGCACGTAGCGCCCGCGATAATCAACCGATCCCGCCCTGAAGCGAAACATGCTGATATAACCGTCGGCGGCCAGTGACGCCTCGTCGCGAAACTTAGGCGCGTAAAGCCAATCGCCGTGCAGCCGGTAAAACGCGCCGTTCAAATCCTTCGGAATCGCCCCCGTGACCACGCAATCGAGGATGTCGGCCTCGAACCGGGTGGGTGAGAAGAAGCCGGATAGAGGATGAGTCAGCGAAAAATCGGCCATGGCGTTGCTCTCAATGCGCGCGTTTGATGATCGCGACTGTTACGTTACATCCGGTTCCTGGCCGCGTTAGAATGTCCTGGAGAGACGGACGCCCCACTGACGCGGCGCGTTGAAAATCTCGGCATCCGTGCCTTGCGTGTCTTGCGCGATCGGATAAACCTCATTCGTCAGATTGGTTACGAAGGCTTCCCCGTACCACTGCCCGTGTGCGTAGCTCAGCTTCACATCAACATCGTGACGCGCCGGCAGAGCATCAAAAGGCGTGTTGTAGATCTGGCCGTACTGCGCGCCCTGGTAGGAGTAAGCGACGCGGGGCGTCAGTATATCGCCGCCAGGCAGATTGATGGCATATCCAACCGCGACGCTGGCCTGGAATGTCGGCGAGTTGGGCAATTGCAGCCCGTTGATCTGCTCAATCCACGGATAGAATTTGCCATTCAGGGTGAGCCCGCCGGTCTTGTAGTCGAAGCAGCCATTGGTGCCGATGGCCGCGCCGGGCGGGCACTGGCCACCAATCGCTGCATTGCAGGGCGCGTACAGGGCGCAGATTTCCGTGTTCACAATGCCTTGGCTGCCGATGTTGAATTTGGACTTCGTATAGGATGCCGTCGCGTTCACCATCCAGTTGGCCACATTGGCCGCACCGGTAAACTCCAACCCGTAGATACTGGTTGCGCCGGCGTTCTGAACGTCACCCGCACCCGTCTGCGGGTTCACACTGCTGATCTGCATGTCGACATACCTGGTGTAGAAGCCATTGAGCTGCAGGGTTGCATGCCCGTCCAGCAACGTGGATTTCCAGCCGAGCTCGAAATCGGTGTCCTTCTCGGGTGCGAAGTTCCGCCCGTACATTCCCGGCTGACCTGAAATGCCTCCGGATTTGCCTCCAGTGGCTGCCAAACCATAGACATAGTTGGTGGCGTTGAGATTATAGTCCAGTACCGCTCTCCAGGTCAGGAACGAGTCTTTTTCATCGCCGTTGTTGGTCGCAAAGCCCCCGGTGGCATTGGGGTTATCAAGGGCCGGGAATATCACCGGGCCAAGTGGATTGATCGGGTTTTGCACGGCAAAGTATGCCGTGTTCGAATTGCCGCCCGGACAGGTCGAACACGGGATGACCGGATCGTGGTTATGGTTCCAGGTCTCCCGCAGGCCGAATTCAGCTTTCAGATCGTCCGTGAATTGGTAGCTGGCATTGCCAAAAAGCGCATTGGAGAGCTTGACGCTCTTCAAGTTGAGGAAGAAGCCATATTCAGGAACCGCATAGCCGGGGCCAACACCGACCGGACCACCGCTGTACCCCGTGCCCTTGTAGGCGAAAGCGGCCGGATTGGACCAGCGGAAACCGCCGACCACCCAGGTAAGCGGCCCCTGGGTCGGTGAGATCAAATCCGCTTCATAAGTCTCCGTGTGCTCGTGGATGGGAGCACCGCCAGCGGTCGTCAGGAACGTCGAGGCCGACTGCTGATTCATCATGTGGATCGTATTGAAGGAGCCGCCGGCCAGCAGCCGCAATGTCATACCGGTGTCGGTCAGACGGAGCTTCGACTCCAGGCTCTCCCGCCAGATCTGTTCATCGAGCCTCGTATCGTCAACCGCATAGGCGATTTGGTAGGGGTTCGCCGGCGCAAAAGGTGCGTAGCCGCAAGCGCCGGGCACCGCGCCCCACGTGGCCGGATCGGTATTCAAATAGCTGCCCGGCGCCGGACATTTCGTCACCACGCCGTTTACTTCGGTGCTGGCGACCGGGATTGGCTTATCGGCTGAGAAATCGGTCTTGTTCTGAAAATAATCGACCTTGCCCAACACCTGGACACGGTCAGTGGGTTTCCACAGCACCGAGCCACGCGCCGCAATCATGTTCAGATCGCCTGGCTCCGACGGAATTTGCGCTTTCGGTATGTTGCCCAAGGCCTCGAAACTCTGCGGCGACAGGTTGGTTGAGAAGCTATCGCGCTTCTCGTAGTACATACCAACTCGCGCCGCCAACGACTCCCCGAGGGGTATATTGAGAGCCGATTGCAAATTGAAATGATGGTAATTGCCACCCTCGACCTCGGTGTACCCGCTGTTTTGGCCCAAGGTCGGACTCACCGTATTGATGAATACCGCGCCGCCCGTCGAGTTCGAACCCACGAGCGTGCCCTGCGGTCCGCGTAGCACCTGCACGTTCTGGATGTCCCATAGCGGCTCATCGCCGACGTTCGGAGGTACCAGCAGGTTGTCACGATAGATCGGCACACCCTGGGAGGCCGTTGGCAGCGGGAAGCCAGATCCCATACCACGGATGTTGATAATGGTATTGAGTACTTGATTGGCCACCGATAGTCCCGGCACAAAGAACTGCAGGTCGGTGGTGTTGTGGATTTCATCGCGCTGCAGGTCATCGCCGTTGATTGCCGTCATCGACACCGGCGCGTGCATCACATCCACGTCGGTTCTGATAGCCGTGACCAGAATCTCCTGCAGGGATTCGCCCGAACTGCTTGCGCTCGAACTGGCAGCGGAGCTGCTGCCAGCTTCATTATCCGCGGCGGCGGCCGGTGCCACGCCGAAGCCGACCGCCCCAAGCACCAGGCCGATAGCTGCCAGAATCGTATGAGAACGACATTTCGTGCGCATATGACATACCCCCCCTAATTTTTATGTCGATGCGGGCGTCGAATCAGGCTGTGATGACGCGCGTCGAATAACCTCGAGTGATGTGTTCGGCAATGAATTGCTCATTCAGTCGGATACCGAGTCCTGGCCCCTCCGGCGCGTACATCCTGCCATTCGCATAGCGCGGACTATTGAGGGCAACCTCGCCCTCGAGCTCGCCGTCCAGCTCGAACACGTCGTGGACCGACAGCGGGCCGCAATTCTCCTGCACGAACCGGGACGCCCAGTCATCGGCGACCAGTAGATGCGCGGTCGGTGCAGCTTCCAGTCCAGAACCCGGCATACACCCGCACATCACCGCCATGCCTGACAAGCGTGCCAACGTGAGCCAACGCTGCGACTTCAACAAGCCACCGGCCTTTTGTGTCTTGATGAAGAGGCCGTCGGCCGCCTGAAGATCGATAATCTGCTTGATATGATGCAGATCGCGCGCCGCTTCATCAGCAAAAACCGGAGTCGCGACTTTTTGTCGCAGTCGCGCCATTCCTTCGATATCCCAGTACGGCAGCGGCTGCTCGATCAACTCGAGATTCGCCGGCTCGAGCTTTCGCAAGGCACGCAGCGCCTGGTCATAGTTCCACATTCCGTTGACATCCATCATCAAGCGCACGTCGTCGCCCAGCGCCTTGCGCATCTCCAGCACACAGCGGACGGAGCTTTCCACATCGGGGAGACTCTTGAGTTTTATGAGCTTGAAGCCCGTGCGCAACGCTTTTCTTGCGTCATCGATGAGTTCTTCAGCGGGACGGGCCATCAGCACAAAGCCGAGATCCACGTGATCCACACTCTTGCCGCCAAGCAATTGATAAACGGGAACGCCCAGGGCCTTGCCTTTGATATCGTGAAGGGCCGCGTCCACCATCGACTTGGCGTGGTGGTTGTCGCGGACCAGCGTATCCATGCGGCCAACGATCTTCTCTATCCTGGTCGGGTCCTCGCCGAGCAAAATCCGCGGCGCAATTTGAGTGGCGATTACCCCGATAATCGAGTCCTGGGTTTCGCCGTGATAGAAAGCTGACGTATCACCGGAGTCTGCGATTCCGATGAGTCCATCGTCCGTGAATATCTTCAATACGATCGTATCGACATGCGTGATGTTAGTCGGTCCGATGATGAGCGGTTTTACGAGCGCCGTCGTCACCGGAATGCACTCGACCCGAGTAATGCGCATTGGTTTCATGCACCCTTCCTTTTGTTTGCCGTACGTTCAGTGTCTCGAATCATATATATTTTAGTTTATAAAGTAAACTATTATCGCGAGCGAAAGAAGTGCCCGGATAGAGACGCGCTACCGGACTACGAAATAGTGAAATATCGAATGGCTGGCATATTTCTCGCCACTGCCGACGATGACGAATCGGCTGAGCCACTCGTGCGGCCCAGGCGGGGTTTCGAAGACCGGTGCGAGGCGAAAATAATTGCTCGCCGGATCTACATCTTCTCCGCGGTCGATCTTCTGCTGAATTTCGGGCGTCGCTGCATGGGCGAAGCCCCGGTTGATAATGTGGATCAAGGCCCCGTCGCTTGCCCTGAGCAGATAGCGCGCATCGAAGACGACGACGCCGTCGGCCCTGAACAGGGGCCAGTCCCCGCCGCTACCTGCCACAACCTCTCCTTTCAGCCTCGGCCCTGCGACTTCGCCCCCAAGGAGCGACACGAAGCCTCGCGACCCTCCGGCCTGCAATGGAAATCGCAGACGCGGACCGGGCGGAAATTCCAGTCTGACGCTAAATGCAAACTCGAGAGTTGGCGCAATCATCAGCAATCCTCCCCGGCGGCCGCAATGATTCCTAAGGTGCACTCCACGGGCAACCGGCGCGGTGTGAAGAACGCGGAGTGGATCTCCATATACTTTGTTTTATAAATTAAATTCAGACGGATGGCAACTGGTCGCTTTTGCCGTCGCAGTCCGCAGCGGCATTTCCAAACAACCCGGCTAGCAGTTTATGAACATAAACTGCATGTAGCGCTCATCCATCGAGGAGACTATTCACGTGGGCGGCAAGTCAATCATGGGAGTCGTCAGGCCAAAAAGGATTTCGGCGCATTCAATGCGACTTCGAAATCGATGGAGTACGATTCCGACCAACCTTCCACCAAAGCGCGCGTGGATGGAGGGCCTGTACTACGCGCTACCCGCCGATGACGCAGAACTCTTGGACCTACGGCCATATATCGCGACTCTTCTGAGAGCGGCCGTGCAGTCAAACAGCGCAGTCCCTTCGCGAGTCACTTGCCGCGTCCTGTCACGCCGAGAAACCGGAATCCTGCAGACAATTGCCAACGGAATGTCTAACAAGCGGATAGCACGATCATTGGGCATCGCGCCGGAGACAACGGCTCTCGGCTTCGCGGCCCCCACGGAAGTAGTCCCCCTGTTATCCGCCACACGGCGTAGCAGCGTCCGCACATCAGCATCATAGCCATTGAGAGCGGCAGTCAACGCGCGCAGGAACCGATCGTCATAGGCACCACCTCCAACTTGCTTCAGCTGGATGACGCTCGCGTTCGGGACGTAGGTGTCGCAGGTTCAAATCCTGTCACCCCGACCATAATCAATAACTTGCATCGGCCTGCGGCCGCCACTCACCGGTTCTGTGGCAGATCTGTGGCAATGCAAGTTATTCGCCTCCGACCGCGTTTAAAACACGGTGCTTCACAAGACTCACTTCCTGGAGTCAACGATGGCCAGGATTGAAAATCGCCCGCGCTATGTGGTCACGGTCAAGGGCCGGCCTGACCTCACCATAGAGGTCGAGCAGCCATCTTGCAGCGCTAGCGTAAATCGCGTCTGCGGCTGGAGGATTGGTCAGCTCTTCGGGCGCCGTAGGAAACCGAATGTTGAGCTTGCTTGCTAGAAATGCGTGGTATCTCGCTTTAGTCAGGCTGTCGAGAGTAGAGTTTCGATGACGCAGAAGCTGAGTGGTCGGTTTGCCACCCCATGAGCGAACAGCTCATCTTCCAGCCGCTTGCCGAGCTCGCGGGCGATGGTCGTGAGTCGAAAGACCACGCCACAACTGGCCAGCAGTCCGATCAGTCCGGCCTTCGGCTCAAGTGGGAGCCCGTAGACCCCGACGGCAATCGTCACAAGGGTCGCGCCGGCCAAGAGCGCGGGATATAAACGCGCCTGACGATCGTATTGATCGGTTAGTTTCAACATGCGTGGCAGTTTCAGCTAATCAAATCGCGATGACTTTGACGATCCCCCTTAACGCCTGAAAATCCTCAGGATTGCGCGTGTACAGAGGCAGATTGTTCGCGGCGGCGGTGGAAGCGATCAGCAAATCGGCAAAGCGCGAACGACTAGATTGCCCAGCAGCTCGAGCTGCCGCGAACATGCGGCCGTACGCCCTCGCCCCCTCATCATCGAACGGTATTGGATCCCACGTCGCCGTGGCCCATTGCAGCCGGTCCTGGCGTCGGGCTCGTTCGTCACTCTTGTCCGTCGCATGGGGACCGGCAGCCAACTCCGCCAGTGTGACCGCAGATATCGCAGACTCATCGGGAAGTAACTTCGGATCGATCACGTCGTGATCGATTACCACTGAGGTGTCGAGCAAACCTTTGGTCGGCTCAGTCATCGATGCTTTGGTCGATCACAGAGTCGAGATCGGCGCGAAATTGGCGGGCATCCACTCGGGGGGCGTGCGCGCCCGCGTCAGCGATCACCCCTCGCGGTACAAACCGACGGGGCCGAATAGGCCGTAACTCCGCCACTGGCGTTCCGTTGCGGGTCAATACGAAGGTCCGCCCCGCCTCGACCTCCCGGAGGACCGCTGCAGACTGATTGCGGAGTTCTCGTTGTGTGATCACGCGATTCATGGCGGGATCGTAGCACTTGTCGCACATCGTAGCAACAATGGACTGAGAGCTTCTCCCTGCCCTTCCTGATCCGAGGCCACCACCCCCTCACGAACAGCAATGAATCTGCGGCAAATCTGTGGCAACACCTCAAATTTCAGGCCAGCTTTACCTGGGTCCTCTTGCCCCACCTACGCGCTAAGCTATTGTTTAAACTGGTTTTTCAATCACGTGAAGAGCTACCGGTCCGCGTTCGGGACGTAGGTGTCGCAGGTTCAAATCCTCTCACCCCGACCAGAGGTTACTGCACCCCGGATCAACTCCCCGGGGCGCAGCTCGTAACTCGCCCATAGGCTCCCCGCGTCGCCTAGCTCAAGGCGTATATCGCCGAGCGTCCCCCGCAGCAGTTCACGCGCCTTAGCGGACTCGACGCGGTTCCCATCGAGCGGAAGCGTGATCTGGCGACGGAAGCGCTCAGCAGCATCGGGGAGCTTCGCGAAGATTCGCACGTCACCCCCCGTCGCCGCAGTTCGCAGCAGCTCAGCAAGCTTGCCCCTCGCCTTCTCGACTGCTGCCTCGATCTCATCAGGAGCCATGTCCTCCATGCGCGACATAACACAAGAGACGCGTTGGCGCGCATTCGCGCCGCCCGTTCTACTCACTGGAATGACGGCTCGTCCCATCTACATCCTCAGTTGGGCGATTGCGCTTTAAGAGTCGCAGCCCGTCGCCTATGCCGTCGCGCGATAACCAAGAAGTTTGTCACCGTAAACAATGGTACGGCTAATATCCCACCGAGTAGAAGCGCCCAATCTGTATTGTCGTGTTGCAGCGTGTAGGTTAGCGCTGCCCCGATAATGCACAGCCAACCGCCCGCGATTGAAATCACCACGCGCCGATAAGACTTTTCCATCGCTCCCAGATCTTTTGCGGGGTTAGAGGGATTCGGCGTTAGGCCTGACAGAGCGATGGCTAGATGGGCTACGCGAGACCACAGCACAATTCCTCCTATAAAACCGGCTAATGGCAACAGCATCTGCAGAGGATTGTCCATGTGGTAGATGCTCTTGTGGCTTCAGGCGCCGAGTTTACGCGAAAGACGCTGGGCGACGAGGTTCCATGGCAACAGTTCGTCGAACTTTGTTGATTGGGTGATCCGCGATGCGTTCCAAAACGTACCGTAGGTAGTCTTCTGTGCTGAGGTCGTTCAGTTTGGCAGTGCCCCTCTCAGTATTATTGTCTATCTCCAAGCATCCATCATCGCGATAGCGCGTGGGCGCGATCCAGTTGGAGCGCGCGTAACGGCCGCGGATCTCGGCCTCAACGCCGCAGTGACTCCCTGAGTATCGCGACGATTGATCAGTCGCCAGCGAGTCGGCGCTGATCTTCTCCGGAATCCAGAGCCACATTCGAGTTCACCAAAGACCTCAAGGATTCGTGGATTCGCCGTGTTGTCATTCGCGCGAACGCTGTAGTCGTGATTCCTCCGAGGTCAGCACCCCAGTCGCCGTGTACTCAAGACGCTCGGTTGAGAGCGGATTGAAGTTCTTCAGCGTGAGGCCGACTATGGTAATGGACGTGGTGAGGAAGTCAGACAACGTCCCGTGAAATTGGCTACTACCGCATAGTGGCAAGGACGATTGTTAACCTATGTTATGAGGCCGGCTGTAGAGCGCCGCGGCCGAGGCCACTCTTGCGGGGCGTTCGACTCATCGAGGGGGGACACCTCGGAACGGCAATTGCTGCCGAAGTAAAACAGGTAGGGTTGAGTCCGGAGAGCGGAATGGCCACCAGAATTCCACAGCGCGCCACGCCCGAAGGCTTCGAGTCCGAGAACCGCGAAACACAAAGCGTGATAGGCCTGGTGCACCGGCTGACTCGCGAGTTGGCTACATTGTTTCGTCAGGAGCTGGCACTCGCCGCCAGCGAGGTGAGCCGGACACTCGGCAAGATTCTGGCTGCATCCGCAACCGCCGCAGCAGGCGGGGCGGTATTGTTCGCAGGCTTGCTGGTGTTGCTGGCTGCCGCCGTGCTCGGCTTGAGCCACATCATGGCTGACTGGTTGGCGGCGCTGCTGGTCGGGATCCTCGTGAGCGTTGTCGGAATCGCGGCGTTGGTAGCGGGTACTCGCGCCCTGCCCGAAACGTTGCTGCCCAAGCGCTCCGCGCGTTCATTATCGAAAGACAAAGATGTCCTGACGAGGCAACCATGATGAGCACCACCGAGCAGAGCCCCACCAATCCTGCGGATCTCGAACGGCGGGCCGACGCGACGCGCGAAGAGGTCGACCGGACACTCGAGGCGATCGAGAACCGCTTCTCCGTCAGACGCAAAATCGATGCTGCCTCTGCAGCGATTGGTGCAGCAGCCAATCGCGCTTCCAGGTGGGCCAGCCCGGAAATCACGACGATGATTCGTCTCGACCACACCCACGTGCTGGCAGCATTTCGTCGCTATCGGAGTTACCTCTCAGGCGCGCGCAAGCGGGCGCTGGTCGCAAACGCGTGTCTCGGACTAGAGCTTCACGCGCAATTAGAGGAGGAGATTTTTTACCCTGCCCTGTTTGCGCAAGGGAGTGATACCGAAGACCTCGATAGAAGCTTCGAGGAACACGACCACATGCGCTCGTTGATCCAACGCCTACGCCAGATGTCACCCCAGGACGCAAATTACGATGGGGTATTCTGCGAATTGATTCGTACCGCGCTCCACCACGTCGCCGACGAGGAGACCACACTGCTGCCGTTGGCAGAGATCAGATTGAAGGACCAGCTTCGAGAGTTGGGGTGGAAGATGACCGTGCGGCGTTTCGAACTGTTGAAGCCCCATATGGGTGAAGCTGCGACGACCACCGTTATAACGTTTCCTGTGCTGACCGGCGCGGCAGTCGCTGGGCTGTGTATGGCAGCCTGGCTACTGTTCAAGGGGGCAACAAGGCGCGTGTGAGAGGCTCGCGGAGCGCCCTCACCTCGCCCTGTCGATCGGTGTCGCGAGCTGACATAAGGAATGGCGTTGAAGACTTTTTCAGGGATTGGGTGAAACCGCCGGTAACGTTCCGGACCTGAGTTTTCTGCTAGGCGGCCGTTAGGGAAACGAAGGACTCAGTCAGTCACTGCGTCTTGACTTGTATATTGCCAATGGTCTATATAGACGCATGGCAATTAACAACCCTGATGCCGAGCGACTGACCAGAACGTTCTCGGCACTAACCGACCCAACGCGGCGCGCGATTCTAGCTCGACTCGCGGTGAGCGAGGCGACGGTATCGGAACTCGTGGCGCCGTTCGAGCTAACTCAACCGACGATCTCAAAGCATCTCAAGGTGCTGGAGAATGCGGGCTTCATCGAACGCGGGCGCGACGCCCAGCGGCGACCGTGCCGGCTGGTTCCGGCCGCTCTAAAGGATATAGCCGACTGGGTAGAGCCGTTTCGCCGGCAATGGGAGGCCAGGTTCGAGAATCTGGATCGCCACCTCGCGACAATGAGCATGAGCAAGAAAGAGAGGCAGCATGTTGCTAAAAAGCCGAGCCGTCGCCGATACCGAGGTCGTGATTGACCGGGACACACACGCGATCGTACTGACCCGTACTCTCGCTGCGCCGCGGGAAAAGGTGTTCGAGGCATGGACGCGGGCTGAGCATGTGAGGTGTTGGTGGGATCCTGCGGGCTACCCCCTGGCGGAATGCGAAATCGACTTGCGTGCCGGAGGAGCCTTCAGATTCGTTAACCGCCACTCATCCGGTACTCACGAATTCGCGGGTGTTTATCGGGAGATAACGCCACCGAAGCAGTTGATCTTTGAAGCGATGGGTGCGATTGGGCGCGTTCTTTTCGAAGAGATGGATGGCAAGACCCTTATCACCGTGAAGATCGACTGCGGCTCGGCGGCTCGTCTCGAGCAGTACCTCAAGATGCGGGTCCATGACGGCACGGCTAAGACCCTGGACAATCTCGGCGCCTATGTGAACACGACACTGCAATAGACCCCAGGTGAACCAAGGCAAATGCGTCAGAGTTGAATCATCGATCGGGATACATATGCAACAATCACTCGGGACTGCTGCGAATCCGACCTTCTTGGCCTACGGCCTCACTTGTGTTGTTCTAAGCCTCAATCTTGTTGGGGTCTGGGTGTTCAGCGGGGCGATCCGGGCGCGCGGCGGCGTGGCAATCAACCCGGAGGATGGTGCGCGCTACGGTGCTCGGGTGTCCGAGTCGGACCCGCCCGACGTTGCACGGTTCCTGCGCGCGCATCGCAACGCGGAAGCGACAATCTATCCGTTCCTGTTGCTGGGGCTCGTCTACGTTCTCGCGGGAGGTGGGGTTGGGGTTGCCGTTCCAATTTTTGCAACTTTCACTGTCGCCCGGATTGCTCATTCGATTGTCTATCTTAGAGGCATGCAACCGGGGCGAACCATTGCTTTTGCGACGTCGCTACTTGCGATCGTTGCGCTGATGGCGGCGATACTTCACGTTTTGCTCTAGCCTGAGAGTCCACGGTTAGCGACAGACCATCGGGATTCTTTGCGAGATATTGCTGGTGCTCTATGAACAGCATGCGGCCAGAGACTTGCGTTCCTCTTCCTTCAAATCGAGCTCGAGCGCGCGACGGTAGCGTTCCACTGCCTCGCGGTGTTTACCCACCGCGTCGAGCGCTCGACCCCAGTGGAGATACAACTGCGCCCAGTTCGGCGCATAACGCTGCGCGGCGTTATACTTTTCGATCGCCTCCCGATATTTGCCCTGTGCACCAAGCGCCTCTCCCCAATGCTCGAGAGGATCAGCCCAATGCGGACTATGCGCATTTGCCTGGCGAAACTTTTCGAGTGCTGCGGCATAGTTCGCGTGTCGAGCCAGAGCTTCACCCCAACTCTCGTATGAAGAGGGAATCGAGGGTGCGAGTGAGACGGCCATGGCGTAATCTTTCTGCGCCTGCTCCCAGTTGCCACGGTGGTCGGAAATGTCGCCTTTAAACCGGTAACAGTCTACAAAGCGTCCGCCACGCGCAATGTGCTCATCTGCCTTGGCAGAGTCACCCATCATTTCCTCGGCAACAGCGGCGTAGCAGGCAGGCGCCGGCGTGGTGTCCCTAATTACCACGTCAGTCAATAGATCGCCGTCGTCGAGATGGCGGAACTCGGCGCGTGCATTGGAGTAAGCGCCCCGATCGAGCTCTATCACTCCGCGCATGAACGTCATCAATGTAGACAGATGCGGATCACTCTCCGCTCCCGGTGCGGTTTGCAGATCCAGCGTCGCGCCGCGCGGGTCGTGCATCTCCGCGAGGACGAAAGCGTCCAGCGCCACTACTTCCTCGTCTGGACTGCCGCCATGACCCGCCGATGTCGCGATATCCCGCTGGTTTTCAAGGTGCGTGGACGTTAGATCCCAACGCAACTGGTCCAGTGTCGTCCACAGGCTGGTCGGCACTTTACTCGCGAACCACTTGCCTCGACCGGCGCGCCGCTCCATCTGGCGACCCGCGTCGGCCGCGGCTTCCTCTTGTCCAGACACGACCAGTGAGTTGATGACATTGTTGTATCCGATCCAGAAATCCGGATTGAGCTCAACCGCAAGACGGAATTTCTCCAGTCCCTCCTGAAATCGACCTTCAAACGACAGCGCGTTTCCCCATATGTTGAGAAGCAATGGCTTATCCGCCTCCAGCGCAGAGGAATATGCATTTCGGGCGACTGCAATCGCGTCCTCGCTGCGATGGTGACTCAGAAGGTAGTAACCGAACAGGACGGGCTCGGATTGACCATACGAGTACTCAGCGGCCCGCTTCAGGAGTGCGGGGAGAGCATTCGGCTCACCGGCGAAAGTTTTACCAGCGAACTCCGAGCCGCGTACCGTTAGCGAGATGCCCTGTGCATCTCTCACCACACTGCCACCGACCGAAACATCATGGCCCAGCCACTGCCTCAGATAGCGCTGAATTTCGCCGAGCGAAACATGCGTCTCCGGAATTTCCATGCGGACATCGCCGCTCCATGCGTCCGTTATGCTGCGCTTGGCAACCGTGGAGCGCGTAGCGCCAGTGTCGTTCATGTGTTGTTCTCCCGGCTCAGATCTGCGCCGGTTGTTCCTGTTGCTATGTATTATGCCCCAAGTCTCGGCCCTGGAGTTGGAGGAGGAACTGCACTCTTTTTGAGAGGAGGCGTTGCACTTCAGGATTTCCGGCCCGAGGCGGTCGGGGAGCCAAGGGTAGACCAATTCGGAAGCTTTACTGCAGCGCTGCGAAAACGCGCTGAATGCGCCAGTATGAGTCATCAGATTGCCACCGCTGCTGAGCGAGCCCAGACGGGTTGTGTGTGTTAGATGGCGATCATCTACCAATGCTCTTGCAGGTAGGTTGCGGTAAGCGCTCGTTACAGACCAAGACCTTAGTCTGGCATCAGCCCCTTCTCTACATAAACCGGTCGCATAGCCGCCGTAACCTTCGGCAACTCGAGCGCGAACCAGATCGAGCCGACGATGCAAGCCGCGCCGGTGAGACCTACGGCGGTAGGCGCTCCTATCTGGTCAGCTAGCGCGCTGGCCAGGAGGCTACCGATCGGCGCGGCGCCGAAGAATGCCATGGTGTAATAGCTCATTACACGGCCGCGCATGTCCTCCGGCGCCAGCGACTGGAGGATCGTATTGATGCCCGTCACACACTGCAGCAGGCCGAAGCCGACCAGAACCATCAGCAGGAGCGAGAGCCACAACACATGAGACAAGCCGAACAGAATCAACGCAAGGCCGAGTACCGTGCCGGCGATCTGAACCATGCGTGTTAGTCCGACCACTGACTTGCGCAGCGCCAGGGACAGCGTCGAAATGAGCGCGCCGATTCCCGAAGCACTGGTCAACCAGCCGAGCGTGGTCGGTCCGCCGTGCAGCACCTGGCTTGCGAAGACGGGCAGCAGCACGGTATAGGAGTAACCCATCAGACCGATCACTACAAAAAACAGCAGCAGCGTGCGAATGGGAAGAAATGTACTGACGTAACTCCAACCTTGGCGCATTTCCTCGAGCATGCCGCGCGAGCCGCGACGGGGTTCCATGGGCTTCATGCGCATCAGCGCCAAGGATGCGATCACGGGCAGGAAGCTGATAGCGTCGATGAGGAAGCACCAGCCTTCGCCAGAAGCTGCGATCACCAGGCCGGCGATCGCCGGTCCAATCAGCCGGGCTGCATTGGCCATCGAAGACACGAGGGCGACGCCGTTATCGACATCGTTGCGGTCATCGACCATCTGCGCGACGAAGGACATACGCGCCGGAGCCCCGAGCGCGGTAACCAACCCTCCAAAAATCGTGAGCGCGATGATCTCCCACAGTGTTATCACGTGCGTCAGAGTCGCCACGGCCAGGAAGAGCGACTGTAAGCCGCCGCTCGCCTGTGCAAACATCAACAACTTGCGTCGATCGAGACGCTCGACCCAGACACCGGCGAAGGGGCCCACCACGAACGAGGCGATCTGCCCCGCGAAGCTCACGACGCCGAGCAGCAGCGCCGAATGAGTCAGCCGATAGACCAGCCACATCCGGGCCACCTGCGTCAGCCACGTGCCGATCACAGATACGCTCTGACCGAAGAAGAAGAGCCTGAAGTTAGGGTGTCGCAGCGCTCGCCAGGCATGCGACCATCCACCCGTTTCCGCCATGAGATTTACAGGCCGACGGATGACATGCGCACCGCCACAGGCCCGCCGTCCGGGGGGTCCAGGGTTACATCATATTGATGCAGCGTGTCCTGGTACACATGACCTTCAACCAACCTCCCCTTGTGTGCCTTGAAATGGAAGCTGTAGTGCTGGCGGTACGCGCGGCCGTTGCCACGAACGATGATCCCCACCGCTTCGGCACTGATCTCGTCCCCTGCCGCGATCAGCGAATAGACATCCAGAGTCATCGGTTCCCTGGGATTGCCATGCGCTTTCTGTTGCATCTTGATCATGCCTTCACGGTCCCATCGAGGTGCCCCGTGGAAGGTCCGCAGCTCGGGCGAATAGTCCCCACCGATAGCGAAGCTCCACAGTCCTTCAGGGGACCACGTCGCTCGCGTCTCTTCCAGATCGCGGTTGCGAACCGCCGTCAGGAAGCGCCGGACAGCCTTTTTATTATCCGCGACCCAATCCTCCGCTGCGATGTCAGGTAGCGGGTCGACAGTGTGCTCCTGGGCGACGCCGGCAAGGTTGCCCGCCTTGAGATAGTGCGGTTGGACTCCGGCTCCCAGGTCGCTCCAGACTTGCCATAGGTGGAACGTATCCTGGTATAGACGGATATCCACGATCCGCCCGTTGATCATTTGAAAATGAAAGCTGTAGTGTTGTATGTAAGCGTGGCCTGTCGCTGCGCGACAGCCCTTGCCGACCGCTTCGGCGGCGACCGAGTCGCCCTCAGCGATGAGTGAAAGAACTTCCAGTGCGAATGGACCCTCGAGCTGCCGTTGGAAGTCCATCTGCATCTCGATCATGCCATCCCGGTCCCATTGAGTCCCTTGCGGAAAGGCGCGCAACTGCGGCGAATACACCCCCGCAATCATGAGCGTCAAATGGGCCTCCGGTGCCAGCACCGAGCGCATTGCCATGGCGTCCTTTGCAGGGATTGCAAGGAGAAAGCGCCGCGCGATATTCTTATTAGCTAACGCGGCCTTGTTGGCCGCCGCAGCCGGACTCGTCGTGCTCGGCTCATTCATTAATATCACCCACTGACAGGCGAGGCGACTACAGGCCGTGCCGAGCGAAAGGCCATTACTGCCAGGATCGCCGCCGAGACGACGACAGGTACCGCGCCGACAAAGAGGCCACCGCCGTAGGACCCCGTCGCGTCCGACGCCCATCCCATCAGCGACGGGCCGGTAAAGCCACCAAAATTGCCCGCGAGATTGATCAACGCAATGCCGGCGGCGGCGCTGGTGCCTGTCAGAAACGCTGGCGGCAGAGTCCAGAACGGAGCGGTCGTGCCAAGACGTGAAATGACTGCCACGGTCAGTGGGACGAGTGCCCAGGGAGAAGGCAGCAGCGCTCCGGCACAGCAGAGCCCCAGGGCCTGCGTCAGGCACCCTGCCACGACCACAATTTCACGCCGCTGCGCACGATCCGCCCAGGCTCCCCAGAGTGGCTGCGAGAGCATGCCCAGGAGAGGCGGTAAAGCAAGGACGAACCCCACGTGGCCGACCGAGAACCCCATTGAGCGAATGATGAGCGGCAGAAAGCTCCCAAGAACATTGCCGCTGGTGAGCATGCCCAGATAGGCGACCCCCAACAAAACCACCCATACGTTGGTGAGCGCACGCCACCCGAGCCTATGGCCCTGGGCAGCGGCGACACTCTGGGCTTGCGCAGCAAGCCGCTCAGTGAGCCAGTCCCGTCGCGGCGGCGTTAGCCAGCGTGCATCCGCGGGTCGATCCGGCAGAAACCTGAAGACGACACAGGCCAACACGACCGTCGGCAGTCCTTCGGCAATGAACAGCCACTGCCAACCTGCCAGCCCCAGGAAGCCATCCAGGGAAAGCAGTCCGCTGCCCATCGGGCTGCCGAGCACGCTGGCCAGGGAGGTGACCATGAGAATGGACGCCAACACCCTGCCCCGATACTCGCTCGGTAGCCAATAGGTCAGATAAAGGATGAGTCCCGGAGAGAACCCCGCTTCCGCGATGCCGAGCAGGACTCGCGCAAACGCCAGCTCGCCGCGATTCGATACCAACGCGGTGCCGGCGGAGCAAAGTCCCCAGACCAACATGAGCAGACTCATCCACCGTCGCGCTCCAACTCGTTGCAATGCCAACGTGCTGGGAATCGCGGCGATCGCGTAGCCGATCCCGACAAAACCCCCGGCAACACCGAGCGCGGCGTTCGAAAGTCCCAGCGCCTGCTTCATCTGCACGGCGGCCAGGGCGAGATTTCCCCTGTCGAGCACGTCGAGCACCAGAGCGCTTGCCAGCAGCGGTACGATCCGCCACCGGATCTGGGTCATTGTCTCGCGCTCGATACTTTTCACGGTGAGACTCCATTGCACCGGTTGGCAGCAGGAGCTGTTCCGGGCTGAACAGTCCGTGTTGCAAGTGTTACCTTACCACTGGTAGCGCGCCTGCACCGCGACGTTCCTGGGCTGGTCGATCTGCAGCAGGGTGCTGCCGTTAGAGGCCGGCAGGCTGGTGCCGCCCGCGCCGCCAAAGATAATGATCTTATCGGTCAGATTCTTGAGGATGACATCAACCGCCCAGTGCCCATTGGGGCCCTCGAGCGTGAGCCGGCCATCGAGCCGTGCATAGCCGGGTTGCATCTGCTCCGGATCGTCGGTGCCGCCGTTGCCGTAGAAGTAGTTGGTCGTGGCATTGACATCCGTTTCTGTGATGAAGTGATACCCGCGAGGCAAAGCAGCGGTGTACGAAGCGGTCACGCTGCCGCTCCATGTTGGTGCGAAGCTCGTGGGTCGCCCGGAGAGATCCTGCAGGGCCGGCACACCGTTCGGGAATTCCTGCTTGCATGCGGCTGCCGTCGGGGCGGTGGTGTGGCAGTACGTCTCTGCCGCAGTCAACGTGACGTTCGGATAGTTGAGGTAACGCGCGTTGAGATACGTGACCGCGGTCTGGAACCGGAAGCCGCCGAGCACCCATTCGCCCGAGAGCTCCACGCCCTGCGTGCGCGAGCTGCCCGCATTGGTGATCTCGGAAACGGGGCCGTTAGCGCCGATCAAAAAGTTCGCCACCTGCAGATCCGTGTAATTGCTGCGGAAGACGTCCAGGTTCAAACGCACGTGATCCTCGAACAAACTGCTCTTGAGGCCGACTTCATAGGCATTGACACGCTCGGGCTTTATGGGTGGTGTAGGGATACCGCTAGCGGGCGGGACGTATCCGACGTTGGTGGGGACGCCGGCAAGGAAACCGCGCGCGTAGGTCGCATAAAGCATCATCGACGGGACGATCTTGTAGTCGATCTCGGCGGACGGCATCCCTGCGTTGTACGAGTCCTGCGCGGTCCAGGCCGGTTTCGGGACCCCCAACAGTTTCGACGCCAGAGTCTGGAGGGCGGCAGTTGGCAACGGTACGATGTTGCCGTAGGTTGCGGTGCCGGTACCATCGTACTGCCCGCTTGCGGCGCTCTTGTAGACCCAGCTACCCCGCAGGCCCGCGCCCACCTTGAGTTGATCGGTCACATTCCAGTCGAGCGCTGCAAATGCCGCATAGGAATGCTCTGCCTGCTCATAGGGCTGAGAAGCGCCCAGGGGCAAGTAAGGCCGCAGCGCAGCGTACGCCGCGGTATTCTGGACAGTCGGCGTCTGGTAGAAGTCAGTGAGGTTATTTGCATTACCGACCAGGTGGTCGTTCTGGACATAGAGTCCGGCCAGATACTCGAGCGTCTGGCCTTGCGGTGAGGCAATCCGCAGCTCCTGGCTGAACTGGTGATAGGCATCTAACACCTGCAGATTCAGCAACTGCAGGGGCGTTCCGTCAGCATCCACGTTTTCCTTGAAATGATAATTGTAGAATCCCGTCACCGACGTCAGGGTGTGCTCGCCGAGGCGGTAATGCAGGGTCAGCACATCCTCAAACGTGCTCAGGTTGACCCCCTGTCCCGCATTGGTCGTGTCCTTGAAATTGCTGATGCCTAACGAATAACCCGCCTTGAGCGCGGCCGCGCAGAAGTTGGCCGCTCCTGGGGGCGCCGCGAACGGCGCCGGCGGTGGACAATCGCCGACCACCCCGCCGTCGCTGTCGTGGTTGGTGCCACCTTCTACTTTCAACGTAGCGTCGAAGTCCTCCGAAGGACGGTAAAGCAACGTGATCCGGCCGGCCTTGTTGTTCTGATCGGGCTGATCGCGCCCCGCGTAGGGATCCTTCGCCCAGCCGCTCAAGCCATCGCCGATCGCCGCGATACGTACGGCGAGGTCGGAGTTGAGCGGTATATTCAGCATGCCCTCGCCGGCGTACTGGCCATATTGCCCATAGAGCGCACGGACGCTGCCGGCGAAGGTGTCCGTCGGTTTCGCGGTCACGATGTTGAGAGCGCCTGCGACCGCGTTGTTGCCGAAGAAGGTACTCTGGGGCCCTTTCAGGACCTCAACCCGATCGAGATCCAGGAAAGCCTCATCCGCGACACGTGCCCGGCCGTGATAGATGTCGTCGATGAAGGTGCCGACGGACTGGTCGAAGGTCAGGTTCGAGCCGGAGCCGATACCGCGGATGAAGAACTGGCCGCTCGCACCGGTTGCGTTGAGTTGGATACCCGGGATCGACTGCGACAACTCGCTGAGCGTTTTGATATTGTAATCAGCCAGTGTCTGGCCGTTGATGACTTCCGCGGATAAGGGCACTTCCTGCAGATTCTCGGTGCGCTTGCGCGCGGTGACGATAATCTCTTCCAGCAGTATCGGCGCATCCGCCGGCTGCCCAGCGGTAGGGGGCGGATCACGGCGCGTGTTAGCCTGGGCCGACTTCTCGACACTTGCCGGCGTCGCGGCAGTGAGAGTCACAGCGCGGCCGCTCGCGTCGTACACATACTTTAGTCCGGTGCCCGCGACCAGCTGCTGAAGCGCGCTATCCACCGTGAGAGACCCCGTCACGGCGTTGAGCCGCTTGCCCTCGAGGTCTTTCTGTTCAGCGCTGATCGCTACGCCGGATTGCACCCCAAAGTCTCGCAGCGCGGCCGGGGCGTCTTCCGCGGGGATGTTCCATGAATGAACCTCATTAGCCACCGGCGCGGCTGCGAGCGCGACTTCGGCCGTAATACACGCTGCGGCCGCCAACAGGCCGTGGACAGTTTTCCATAGGATGCGGTTGTTCGTCATGATCCCTCAAGGGCACAGAATGTGCGCTACAGAGCGGATGGACGAACAACAACAGCAAATCCCCCAACACCTCTGCGCGGAAATGAGTGTTAGTTCACACGGCGCAACAACACGACTTTACCACTCCCAACAGCCTCCACGCCCAAGGTCGCGGTCATTGCGGAGACGAAGGTCTGCGTATCGGTCGTGGAAAAGACGCCCGCGATGCGGCGCTCCCCCAACTCCGGGTCGTCGACCACGATGCGACGGTCCCCATATCGGTTCATCTCTGCGAGTGCCTCACGTAACGGCTCGCCGGCGAACACGACGAGGCGAGTGCGCCACGCCAGCCGTTGCCCAATCTGCGAATCGGATAACTGGCCCACCTCGACTCGGCCGCCGGCGCCGATGAGCGCTTTCTGATTCGCGGTGAGACGAAGCGGCGCTTCGGAGACGCTCCTGTCCACCGGCAGCAACTGAACGATGCCTTCCGTTACCGTGACGTCCGCTGTTGGCTCATCCAGCTGGCGGACGACAAACGCGGTGCCGACGGCAACCGCAGCCCAATCACGGACTCGAACAGCAAAGGGCCGTTTCGCGTCGTGGGCCACCGTGAACATCACCTCGCCCCGAACGAGACGAATGTCGCGACGATCCCGCGTGTATCGCACACGCAACGCCGTCTGCGTGTTCAGGGTCAACACGGATCCATCCGTCAGCACGACTTTCTTCAGTTCGCCGACGCTGCTGGAGTACCAGGTGCCGCCCCAATTCTCTTCGATCCATCCACGCCCGAGCCACGAGCCGATACCTATGAGCCCGGCCGCTGATGCAGCCGCGACCATGATCCTGCGGCGAGTCGTGCTCCCCTGCAGGAGAGGCTCTTTTTGCGGGAGAGACTCCACAACACTGCGACCACCCGCAAGCGCTGCCAGGCGATCGAGACGCACAGAAGCAGCCTGGGCGCGGATAATCGCGCCCTGGTGTTTGATATCTGCGGCGACCCACGCCGCGAAGCGACGCTGCTCTTCCTGTGCAAGCGCGCCGCGCTCCATCACCGCAAGCCAGCGGAGAGCTTCAAGATCGATTTCGTTTAGATCTGTCTGGTTTTCTCCTGCGCTCATAGTCTCGTTCGCTTGTTTGGCGCTGGGGGGCGATCCCTTCCGCAAATAGCGCCTTCATCACCTGTGCCTGCGCCAGTCCCAGCAGATTTTCTACTGTTTTTTCGGCAATGCCCAGTCTCTGGGCAATCTCTCGGAGCGACAGGCCCTCGAACTTGCGGAACTGATAAACCGCTCGTCGCTGCGGCGTCAATTTTTCCAGCACGCGCACCAGATGCTCGTACTGCTGATGAGCGCTCACCCAGCGCTCGGGTCCAGGGGCTTCATCGATATCGAGGGTATCTATCTCGGCAACGCATTCAATCTGTACCACGCGGGCGCGCCGCAATTGATCCTGCAGAACGTTGCGAGCCACCGAGTACAGAAACGTGCGGCCATCCCTGATCCGGGTGAAGTCGGTGCTCCACAGTCTTGCGTACGCCTCCTGGATCAGATCATCGATGTCCTCGGCGCGCAGCGTGCGCGTATAGCGGCCCAACCAGCGACGGACTTCCGCCTCCCAGGGAAGAATGTGATCTGCGATCCACTGGTGTCGCAGCCGGGTCAACTCCTCCATGAAGTGCTCGTGTCCCTAAGCTCATCCTTGACGATTCCTGACTACTATAAGCGAATAGACGAATCACACAAGCAAAACCCCCACCGATGACGTCGCTGCCGCCGGATACAACCCGACTTGGGGGGAAACGGCTCATGCTTCGTCTATCTCTATGGCGCAAGTCTGCACGGCTTCTTCGCGCCCTCCGGCAACCAGGGGCAGCCCGCCAATCCTAACTCCCGCCAGGATCGGGGATGCGGGTCTGCCTTTGGTGCTGGGGCCACTGTTTGGTATATGGGACAAGTGTTGGGTATGCGGGCGCACATAACGACTTGGCGTGAGCTTTCAGGATGGAGTGCGGTATCGGTGTGATTGTCGATGGCAGTACAGGCCCGGTGCGTACAGTGGCCACTCTCGCTGTCCCGCCGCGGGACGCCCCTGCGGCAACTTCCAGGCGCTCAGGAGGCCGCCCCACACTTTCCTGGCAGCACTTCGAGGATCCATCCGGGCATGGCGCCGTTCAGTTCTCCCGCGTGGCGTGGCTTGGCATCGGCCGAGTGCGAGCGGCAGCGCACCGTGTAGTGAACGATCCGCGACGGCTTGGTAATTCGTCCGGCTCGGACGTACACATTGTTCTGCAGGTGAGCGGCACCAGCGTGCTCGAACAGACGGGTCGCATGCTCACGCTGGAACCCGGGAGCTGGGCCGCTCCACAGGCAGATCACCCTTACACAATGACCAGTCTTGAGCGGACCGAACGTTTGATTTTGGCGATCGGCCGGAAGCATCTCTCAGCGGAGCTCTCGACCCAATGGGTCGGGCGTGCTTTCTCTGCCGCGAGCGGCACCGGCCGACTTTTTTTCTCGACTGCGGTCTGCCTCGCCGATGAGTTGCCTTACATTCGGATCAGCCACGCACGAGCTCTCGCGGACCAACTCACCGCGTTGCTGCACGTCGCCCTGCAGTATGAAATCTCTTTCGGGCCGGTGGAGCAGAGCGATCTGCGACGCGAGCGAGTGCACCGCTACATTGCGCAGCATCTTCGCGATCCGCAACTGACGGTTGAGCGGATTGCGGCCGATCTCGGCTGGCCCAGACGCACACTGGCCAGGGTGTTTGCATCGCACGGCGAAACTCTTATGGAGTATGTTTATCACCAGCGGCTGGAAGGCGTTCGCCGGGATTTGTTGAATCCAATTCTGGAAGCACGCGCCCTGGCCGACATTGCCCGCTCATGGGGCTTTGTCAACTACACCCATTTCTCCGATCGCTTCCGTACGCACTTCGGGGTCTCTCCGACTACGGTACGCCGGCGCGCGATAGCCGCAAGGGCTGTCGCCTCGCAGGTCGGCTGAAACCGTTGCAAAAAACGCCCCTCTAGGGGGCGCCCGAATCCCGTCAAGGCAAACGAGCACAGCTGTGGCTCAATCTGGGCTTCCAGATGAGCGTCAACTGCTGCCCGGTACGGCTGCGCCGTCAGGCAGATTGTTGTACGCTGCGTACGCGATGTTGGCCAACCTTTTGCCCGAGTACAAGAAGGCCGAGCAGGCCTTCCGTGGGGCACACGAAGCGCGCGAGCGCCTCGTCTGCCTGAAGGAGATGCTGCGCACCATCCCGAAGCACAAGGGGACGGAGCACATTCAGGCGGACATCAAGTCGCGGATGCGGCAGCTGACCGATGAGCTCAATGCCCCTCACAAGGGACCCACTCACAGCAACGCTGCTCACGCAGTGCGCCGTGAAGGCGCCGCGCAGATCTGCTTGATCGGGTCTCCGAATTCGGGCAAGTCGAGCCTGCACGCGATCCTGACGGGCTCGAAGTCCGAGATCGGGCCGTTTCCCTATACGACGAAGGAGCCGCTTCCGGGAATGCTGCCCTTCGAGGACATCGCGTTCCAACTCGTCGACCTGCCGCCGATTTCAGCCGAGCACCCGCACCCATGGATCGCGGAATTGCTGCAGTCGGCGGATGCCGCGTGGCTGATCGTCGATCTCGCCGATCCGGCATGCGCCGAGCACTTGCTCTCAATCGTTGCTCAGCTATCAGAGCGTAGGATTACATTGAACGCTGACTGGCCCGGCCTAGGTGTTAGGTCGGACGCTGCGCTCGCACCACACACAACGATGCACGATACGCTTGCGTCCGACGACGTCCCCGATCCGTTCCGCGTCCACCTTCCCACGCTCCTCGTGGCGAACAAGAACGATCTCGATACCAACCCCGGGGAAGTGGAGGCGCTCGAAGAATTGACGGGCGCTCGCTTTCCGGCGATCTCCTGCTCGGCCAAGACGGGCCACGGGCTCGATCATCTAGCACTGTTCATGTTTGAATCGCTGCAGATCGTGCGCGTGTACACGAAGCCACTCGGACAACTCCCTGACCGAAAGCGGGCTTTCGCCGTACGTCGCGGCGACACCGTGCTCGATGTAGCGCGGCTCGTGTATCAGGATGTAGCCGGCAGGTTCAGGTTCGCACGGGTGTGGGGCAGCGGCGCATTCGACGGACAGCAGGTGGGGTCGGATCATCTCGTTGCCGACGGCGATATCGTAGAGCTGCATGCAAAGTGAAGCTACTCAAGTCATCGCGCCGCATTCCGCGCGGCACGGGAAGTTGCCAGACTGTCCTCCAACATCAAGAAATGAGTGATCTCGCCGCCGACGATGGTCAGGATGATGGCAAATGCGGTGTTGATTATCTTACCCGTGCTTTTGATGCGGGTTGACAACCCTCCCAGGATTACGGCGCGCTCATCGTTCGCCAGCACATCATGGACCTCGAAACTGATTCGCTCGACCATGCTGGCCGAATCGCGCACGAAGTCTGCGACGGCTTGCCGACCGGATTTGTGCCCAACCCAGGGAAGAACGCCGGCGTCGCCAGGAATACTCCAGTCGAGGTCGGCGCTAAATAGCGTCGCCACCTCGTCTGGGGATGCCCCGGATCCAATCTTCGCCAAAAACGCTTTTGCGACTTGAAGATTCGTAGTCGAATTCATGTGAGAGTTCCCGGCATAGTTGTGACATTGCAAGTGGACGACGGCTCGAGTGTTCGCAATCAGACCTGCGTCTTTCCGCCGTCCACGAACAGTTCGGCACCGGTGATGTAACTCGCATCGTCAGACGCGAGAAACGACACGGCCTTCGCGATTTCATCTGGCTGTCCTACTCGACCAAGAGGTGTTAACTCGGCCATCTGCGCTTTGAATTGCTCGATTTGTGCATCGGTTAGTTTGAGCTCGGATTTATAAGCTGGTGTGACGACAGCGCCCGGAACTACGATGTTCACGCGAATATCGCGTCCTTTGAGATCGGATGCCCACGTTCGGGTGAGCGAGCGCAAAGCCGCCTTCGTGGCAGCGTATACGCCAAAGGCGGGAATACCCTCAACTGACGAGGTCGAGCCAGTAATGACTATCGCACTACCGGGACGCATCAACGGAAGCGCCTTCTGTACCGTGAATAATGTTCCCTTGAGGTTGATACCGACATACTTTTCAAACTGCGCTTCGGTGACCACGGTCAAAGGGGCGAATTCTCCGCCGCCGGCATTGGCAAAGAGAATATCGAGATGACCTTCAGTCGCCGCGATTTGTGAAAAGATGCGGTCCAGGTCGACCGTGCTCGCGATGTCGCCCTGCAAGGCCTTGGCCCCGCGACCGAAGCTGCTCGAGCGGACGACGCGACGCGTCCGTGTCACGAGTGACGGAGCCGCTTATTACGAGCGAACGCGTCATCTTTTGGCAGAACTGGATGAGATCGAAACGACGCTAGGCAGGGCGCAAACC
>JAQGOE010000223.1 GCA_028293725.1 Gammaproteobacteria bacterium
GGCTCCAGAGCCTCGGTCTTCTCGCCGACGCCCATAAACACGATGGGCTTACCGGTGATATTCCGCACCGAAAGCGCCGCGCCACCCCGAGCATCGCCATCGGCCTTGGTGAGAATCACGCCCGTAAGATCGAGGGCCGCACCGAAGGCACGCGCGGAGTTGACGGCGTCCTGACCCGCCATGGAATCGACTACGAATAGGCGCTCCGTCGAATGCACAGCCGCGTCAATTTCTTTCACCTCCTCCATGAGGCTCTCGTCGACGTGGAGGCGTCCCGCGGTATCGACGATGAGCACGTCGAACACACCGCGCTTCGCTGCTTCCAGAGCATCGCGAGCGATATTCGCCGGTGGATCGGATGAGCTGGACGGGAAAAACTGCGCACCGACCTGCTCGGCGAGGCGCTCGAGCTGCAGGATCGCAGCGGGTCGCCGGACGTCCGTGCTCACGAGCAAGACACGCTTCTTCTCACGCTCAATCAACCAGCGTGCAAGTTTGGCTGCAGTAGTCGTCTTACCCGCGCCCTGCAAACCCGCAAGCAGCACGACGATCGGGGGCTGTGCGCGCAGGTTGAAGCCGGCCCGCGGCCCGCCCATGAGCTCAACGAGCTCCTTATGCAGGATGCCGATGAAGGCCTGCCCAGGCGTCAGGCTGGAGGCGATCTCGGCGCCCAGCGCCTTGACCTTGACCGCGTCAATGAAGGACTTCACTACCGGCAGCGCGACATCGGCTTCGAGCAGCGCTACGCGAACCTCGCGAAGGGTCTCGGCGACGTTTTCGTCCGTGATTCGGCCCTTGCCGCGCAGGCTTTCGATGCTGCGGGCCAGGCGAGCGGTCAGGTTGTCGAACATGAAGGGGTCCGGGTGGGAGAAGGGTTGCCCCAATTATAGGGGCAAGCGGCGCCCTCCTCCCCCTATGCTAGCGCGGGAACCGCCCAGATCGAGGAACGCTGCCTTGAATGACGCTCCGTCAACCACCCTGTTACTAGGGCTGCTCGCCTTGCTGGTCATCATCGCCTTCTCCTCGGGTACCGAGGTGGCCATGCTGTCGCTCAATCGGTATCGAATCCGTCACCGCGCGCAGTCGGGTCACTCGACCGCGAAGGTGCTCGAGCGCCTGCTGTTGAAGCCGGATGACTGGCTCGGCGCGAACCTTGTGATTCTCGCCGCCGCCAGCGTATTCGCGTCGGCAACCGCGACGATTCTCGCGCAGCGGACCGGCTACACGTGGGCCGTGCCAATCACCGGCTTCCTTCTCACAGTCATCGTGATCGTCTTCTGCGAGCTCGCACCCAAGATCTACGCAGCAACACACCCCGAATTCGTCGCTCTGGGCGCCGCGCGTATCTACACCTTCCTCGTCCTCGTGGCCCGTCCGGTGCTCTGGTGCACCAACCAGATGGCGTACGGGTTTTTGCGCATCTTCGGCGTCGGCCGGTCCTCGCGTGCGAGTCAGGCGCTCAGCTCTGAGGAGCTCCGTACGGTCGTGGCTGAAGCAGGGACCATGATCCCCGCGCGTCACCGACAGATGCTGCTGTCGATCCTCGATCTCGGACAGATCACGGTGAACGACATCATGATCCCGAGGCAGGAAATCGCGGCCATCGACGTGCAGGAAAACTGGGACGACATCCTGGATCAGTTACGGCAGACGCCCCATACACGCCTGCCCGTCTACGACGGTGAGCTGGATAACCTCATCGGCATCCTGCATATGAAACGCGTCGTACACGAGCTGGCGCGCGGCACACTGACGCGTGACCGCCTCGTCGAAATTGCCCGCAATCGCGAACCCTACTTTGTCCCTGAAGAGACCTCTCTCAACGTGCAACTCTCGCAGTTCCAGCGCAACCGCCGACGCCTCGCCTTCGTGGTGAACGAGTACGGCGATATAGAAGGAATAGTGACCCTCGAGGATATCCTCGAGGAGATCGTCGGCGAGTTCACGAGCGACCCGGCATCGATCACGCACAAGGATGTCCACGTCGAGCGCCCTGGCGTGTACATCGTCAACGCCAGTGCCACCATCCGCGCCCTCAACCGCGCACTGCAATGGCAGCTTCCGACCGATGGGCCGAAGACACTCAACGGCCTGCTGCTGGAGCAACTCGAGATGATTCCCGACCCGGGCACGGCGTTGAAGGTGGGGCCGTATCAGTTCGAGATTCTGCAGATCGCGGACAACGCGATTAAGACGGTGCGGGTGAAGGCGGAGGGAGCCGATAAACCGGTGACGGTGGCGAGCCAAACAGAGAGGCCCGGTGCGTGAGCGCGCGCGGCCCGACGCGCAAATCAGCGGCGGGGCACGCATGCGGCGCCCAACGCGTCAGGGCGCTTTCCTAAACGCCGCCTCCAACGCCTCACCCACCCGCCCCACGGGCACCACATCCAACCCCTGCAGCGGCTTCCTTGGCGCGTTCTCTTTAGGAACAATCGCCAGTTTGAACCCCTGCTTCTGAGCCTCCTTCAAACGCTCCTCGCCGTAGGCGACAGGCCGGACCTCCCCGGTGAGCCCGATCTCGCCAAACGAGATGAGCGAGTTGGGCACCGTGCGGTCGGACAGGCTGGACGCCAGGGCGATCACCACCGGCAAGTCCCACCCCGTCTCGCCGATCTCGATCCCCCCCACGACGTTCACGAACACGTCGTGCTCCTGCAAGGAGACCCCGGCGTGGCGATTGAGCACGGCCAACAGCATGGCCACACGGTTGGAATCGAGCCCTTGAGCAATGCGGCGCGGCGCGCCGAATCGCATCCGGTCCACGAGCGCCTGCAACTCGATCAACAGGGGCCGGCCTCCCTCTCGGGTCACTGTCACAATGCTGCCCGCGGCCGGCTCAGGAGCCCTGGACAGGAAGATCGCCGAAGGATTACGCACCTCCTTCAACCCGCCCTCGGTCATGGCGAAGAATCCGAGCTCGTTCACCGCCCCAAAGCGATTTTTCGTGGCCCGCACGATCCGGTAACGGCTGCCCGCCTCACTCTCGAAGTAGAGAACGGTGTCGACGAGGTGCTCCAGCATGCGCGGGCCCGCGATCATGCCTTCCTTCGTGACATGCCCAATGATGACGACGGCTGTCGCGGTCGACTTGGCGAAGCGCACGAGCTCCGCCGTGCACTCACGCAACTGGGCGACGCCGCCAGCACTGCCCGCCACTCCCGCCGACTGCACCGTCTGAATCGAATCGACCACCAGCAACGCCACTTTTCTCTCGTTGGCGAGCGCGATGATCGCCTGCAAATCGTTGTCGGCGACACAACTCAGGCTCGCAGCCGAGAGCCCGAGACGCTGCGCACGCATTCCGACCTGCGAAACCGACTCCTCACCACTGGCGTAGAGCACGCTATGAGAGGCCGCAACGTGTGCGGCAACTTGCAGGAGCAGGGTAGACTTACCTATGCCCGGATCACCTCCCAGAAGCGTCACGGACCCAGGTACGATACCGGCGCCGAAAACGCGATCGAGCTCATCCTGACCGCAGGAGAGGCGTTGCGGCCCCGCGCCCAAGGTCGAATCCAGCGGACGCGGGATAGGTGTCGGGCCCGTGGCGGCCGGTTTCGTGCGCGTGGCGATGCCGGCCTCGAGTGTGTTCCATTCATCACAATGAGGACATTGCCCCTGCCATTTGGGGGTGTCGCGCCCGCAGGCACTACAAATAAATACGGGACTCGTGCGAGCCATCTAGTCGTTGGGGAGTCAAGTTGGCTAGGATTCGCGCCCGAGGGTGGTCGAATGACAAGTTTGTGACCAGCGACCGGGACTGCACTGCGGGCAATGCTAGCTTATGCCGGCTCGAATCGGGGACGGGAAAGTGACGCGAATCACATTTAATAGGCCGCAGACGGGTCAGGACACAGCATGAGCTTGAGAACCAAGCTCCGCTGCGTTGGGCTGACCGATACGGGCAAAGTCCGCGAGCACAACGAGGACACGATTGCTGTCGACGCCGACATCGGTCTGCTGGTGCTCGCCGATGGCATGGGCGGCTATAACGCCGGCGAGGTCGCCAGCGGCATCGCCGTCAAGACCATTGTGAACCTCGTTAAAGAGCAGGTGGAGCGGGAGGACCTCAACGTCCAGGACCGCGACGCCGGCCTGTCCCGTCCGACCATCATCCTGCGGGATGCCATCGTTCGGGCGAACAAGATCATCTATCAGACGGCCCGCACCCAGCCCCAATGCGAGGGGATGGGCACCACTGTCGTGGCCGCCCTGTTCTTCGATAACAAGATAACTATCGCCCACGTCGGCGACTCCCGGCTTTACCGTCAACGCACCGACAAGCTGGAGCAGGTCACGATGGACCACTCCCTCCTGCAGGAGCTCGTCGACCGGGGCTTTTATTCCGCCGAAGAGGCGCAGCGCGCGGCCAACAAGAACTACGTCACACGTGCGCTCGGTGTCGAGCCCAATGTAGATGTGGAAATCCAGGAAGTGCCCGTCAATAAGGGCGAAGTCTTCATTCTCTGCTCGGACGGCCTGTCCGACATGGTTGAGGATGAAGATATTCATTTAACGATAAACACCTTTAGTGCTAATCTGGATACTGTCGCCAAGCAACTGATTCAACTGGCGAATGACAATGGGGGGCGGGACAACGTCTCGGTCGTCATGGCGCACGTCATTGACGCATTCCCGGCCCGCACGAAGATTTTCGACAAGATTCTGGGCTGGTTCGGCTGACACTGACAACGAGCGGAAGGCGAAGCACATGGCAAGGTTGGTCTTGAGCCTGGACGGCCAGGTGATGGCGGAATACAACATGAACAAGGAGCGGTACACCATCGGCCGCCTCCCTGACAATGACATCCGCATTGACAACGCAGCCGTCAGCGGTCACCACTCGCTGATCATCAACATCCTCAACGATTCGTTCCTCGAGGATCTGAACAGCACGAATGGCACCTACGTCAACGGCAAGCTGATCAAGAAGCACGCTATGCAACACGGTGACGTGGTCACCGTCGGTCATCATCAGCTGCGCTTCGTCGAGGACGACGAGGCCCAGGACGAATTCGAAAAGACCATGGTGATCCAGCCCTCGGCCCGCCCGGTCGAGAAGGTCCGGACCGCAGCGGAAGTCGCCGACAAGGCGTCCCCTTCCCTCTCGGCTACGGCGAAGAATCGCGCTCTCACGGGCGACGGCGCCGCGGCCCTGAAGAAGGCCAAACTGCAGGTCCTCTCCGGCGCGTTCGCGGGCCGGGAACTCGAGCTCAATAAAGCCCTCACGACGCTCGGCCGTCCGGGCATCCAGGTCGCCGCGATTACACGGCGCTCCGAAGGCTACTTCATCGTCCATGTCGACAGCGGCAAGACCGATGACTTCCCGCTCGTCAACGGCACGCCCATCGGCGCGCTGGCGACGCGGCTGAATGACAACGATGTGATTCAGCTGGCCGGCGTGAAGATGGGGTTCTTCATAGCTTAGGCGCCTGCCGCGTTCCGGCGGCCGGCGTACCGGCGGTTGATCGCATGATCCGGGCTGCACGGAACGCTCCGTCCGCCCGGATCGCGAGTATCCTTGCTCACCATGACTGAGTCCGCTCATCGCTACGACCCGGACTCCCTCGCCGCCGTCCATCGTGTCATCCACGAGCGGCGCGACATGCGGCATTTCGTGCCGCTCCCGGTCGATCCGCAAACGCTGCGGCGGCTGCTCGATGCCGCCCATGCCGCGCCCAGTGTTGGCTTGAGCCAGCCCTGGCGCTTCATCCGCATCACCCTGCCCGAGCTGCGACGCCAGATTCACGACCTCGTACAACAGGAGCGCGCTCGCACGGCGGAAGCTCTCAAAGAGCGCGGGGAAGAGTTTCTTCGGTTGAAGATCGACGGCGTGCTCGAATGCGGTGAACTGCTGGTCGTGGCGCTTCGCGACGGCACAGCTGGAGGCGAGATCTTCGGCCGCCGCACCTTGCCTGAGATGGATGTGGCCTCGGCGGCCTGTGCGATTCAGAATCTGTGGCTGGCGGCGCGCGCCGAAGGGTTGGGCCTCGGGTGGGTATCCATCTTCGATCCGCAGGAGCTGGCGCGGTTGCTGGGGTTCCCCGCTGACGTACGGCCCCTTGCGGTGTTGTGCCTGGGGCATGTGGAGAAGTTCTACACCGCCCCGATGTTGGTTTTGGAAAAGTGGCGCAATCCAAGGCCGCTCGAGGAACTTCTGCACGAGAACGGCTGGCCTACAAGCGACTCACCAGCCAGACATTTGCCACGGTGATCGCGGCAAACAAACTCCAGGCCACCGCCTTCATCAACACACTGTTCGCATAACGGCCCATGACAGCGGGGTCGCTCGTCAGTTGAATGAGCGGCCAGATAGCGAAGGGCAACTGAAAACTGAGCGCGACCTGGCTCAGCACGAGCAGCTTGCCGATCCCCGCATCGCCTAACAGCAGAACACCCCCAAACGCCGGCACCAGCGCCAGGCCGCGCGTAATGACGCGCCGCTCCCAACACGGCATCTTCAGATCGAGAAACCCCTCCATCAGAATTTGCCCGGCGATAGTTCCGGTGAAGGTGGAACTCTGTCCCGAAGCTAGCAGGGCAACCCCGAAAAGTACGGACGCCAGCGCGCCGCCCACGAGGGGATCGAGCAGGTGATAGGCGTCCTGAATGTCGGTGACGCCCTGATGTCCGGTCGAATGAAACGCCGCGGCGGCCAGCGTGAGAATGGCCGCGTTGATGAGCAACGCCAGCGACAGTGAAACGATGGCATCCAGCGTTGACAGGCGGATGGCTTCATGCCGGCTGCGCTCGTCATTCGCGAAGTGTCGTGTTTGTACGATGGAGGAATGCAAGTAAAGGTTGTGCGGCATTACTGTGGCACCCAGGATGCCGACGGCCAGAAACAGCTGGCTCGGGTCGTGCCAGAACTCCGGCCGAATGGCCAGCCCACGAGCCATCTCGCGCCAGTCCAAGTGAACCATCGCCAGCTCCACGGCAAAACAGGCGCCAATGGTGACAATGAGACCCAAGACAATGGCCTCGACCTGGCGAAACCCTTTACCTTGCAATCCCAACACCAACACCGTGTCGAAGGCCGTGATCCCGATGCCGACGAGTATCGACACATGAAACAGCAGATGTAGTGCAAGCGCGCTACCCAGTACCTCCGCGACATCGCAAGCCACGATGGCGATTTCCGCCATGATCCAGAGGAAACGATTCACCGGCGCCGCATAGCGGGCGCGGCAGGCGCGCGCCAGATCCAACCGGGCGACCAGGCCCAGACGCAGACTCAGGGTCTGCAATAACATTGCGGAAATGCTCGAGACGATGACGACCCATAGCAGCGCGAAACCATACTTCGAGCCGGCCTCGATGTCGGTCGCCCAGTTCCCGGGGTCCATATAGCCCACCGACACCAGTAATCCCGGGCCGGCCATGCGCAGCACCCGGCTCCAGAGGGGCGTATCGGCGGAAACGAGCACACTGCCGCGTACTTCGGACGGGCAGAACGGCGCGGTGGCCGTGCGGGGAAGTCTCAGGCGTAGCACCGGGAAAAACTCTTGTTCTGGCCGGCTGCGGCCATCGCGACTATCCTTTCGGGCGTAGCGTAAAGGATACCGGTTTGGAGGGGGCGATGACCAAACGGCTGAACACAGGAATGCGGGCCGCGGGATACCTAATCGTCATGAGCGGCCTGCTTGCGGCGCCGTTCGTTGCGGTCGCGCAGGAAGAATACGCGGCTCCCACTGCGCGGGAAAAGAAAGCCGCCGCGGATGCGGCAGTGTGGAACAAAAAACCGGCGCCGACCGATCCGCGCGACTTCTCCGGAGTGTGGTGGACTCGCGGATATGACCGCACCTTCCGTCCCGTCACCGATCCGCCGCTCTCGCCGGGCGAAGCCGCCAAGCTCCTCCCGCTGACGCCAGCCGAGGCCGCAAGCCGCCAGCACCACCTCGATATGGAGAAGGCCGGCACCCCGATTGCCGATGCTCCAACGCAGTGCTTCCCACACGGTGTGCCGCGGCTCATCGCATCACCGTATCCAGTGCAGTACGTGTACTCGCCGGGCCTGATCACCATCCTCCATGAGACAGCCCACAACGTTCGCTACATTCACATGGACGGCAAGCCGGCCCCCGCCGACACACCGCGGACCTTCCTCGGATACTCGGTAGGGCATTGGGAAGGCAACACGCTGGTCGTGTTCACCGACCACTTCAACGATCGCACCCAGATCGACGAGGAGGCGCTGTCGCACGGGTTCAAACTGACGGTTACCGAGCGCATCACCAAGTTCACCAACAAGTGGGGTGGCGTCGAGCTGCGCAACCGGATCACGATCGAAGACCCGGAGCACTTCACTCAACCCTGGACGGCCGAGCGCACCTTCCCGTGGCGCGGCGACATGCGCATCGCGGAGTACTCGTGCGAAGAGAACAATCGGAACGCGCCGAAGAACGGCATAACGGTGGCCAAATGACGCTGGTGACGCGCCCTGCGGGCGCCTTGGTCGCCCTGGCGGGTGTTGTTGCAATGGTCGGCGCGATCCCTGTAGCGCCGGCGGCTGAGGATGGCCCGCTTTTCGAACAACCGCCGCCCGGCACGCCCAACCTGACAGGCAAGTGGGAAATGCCCAAGCGCATCACCCATCTGCTCACGAGCGACGGCAAACAGCCCCCACTGAATGCCGCCGGGAAAGTCGAATATGAGAAGCGCCAGGCGGCGCTGCACGCCGGCAACAAGGACATCGATCCGATCAATAGCTGCCTGATGCACGGCACGCCACGCTTGATTTATGCGCCCTATCCCTTTCTGATCCTGCAGACCACGCGCAGCGTGAATTTCGTACACGAAGTGAACCATACGTTCCGGATCATCTATTGGGATAAAGACCTGCCGGATGACCCCGATCCGGACTACCTGGGCTATGCGATCGCCCGTTTCGAGGGGCCGGTGCTCGTGATCGACACCATCGGCCTGAACGACAAGACCTGGCTGGATTATTCGGGCCTGCCGCACGGGGAGAAGCTGAAGGTCCAGGAACGCTACACCTTGACGGACCCCAACACGATCAAGGGCTCGGTCACCCTCACGGACCCCGACTACTACACTGCTTCGTGGACGACCAACTTCACCCTGAAGAAGCAGAGCGGCATGCAGATTAAGGAAAACGTCTGTACGGACACCCACAGGATGTGACCGGTGCGAAAATGAACACATCGCGGGGTGCTGCTTGACACCCCTGCCACCCCGGGTTCATAAAGTTTGGGCGTGAAGGCAGGTCGGATTTTTACGAGGGGAACTGTCGGACCGTGAATGCAAAGCTAGTCATTACCACCGCGTTCCTGAGCGCGCTGGCAGGCGGCAGTGCCGTCGCCCACCACTCGTTCGCAACCTTCGATCAGACGAAGGAAACGACCCTGGTGGGAACGATCAAGGAAGTCCAGTGGACCAACCCCCACATCTGGGTGCAGGTACTGGTCAAGATGCCTTCCGGTGAGGCCGTGGAGTGGTCCATCGAAGGCGGCAGCCCCAACGGGCTCAGCCGGGCGGGATGGAAGCGCTCTTCGCTCAATGCCGGAGATCCCGTCGAGATGGTCATTCATCCACTCAAGGATGGCTCCAACGGCGGTAGCCTGGTGCGCGTCTCCGTGAACGGCAAGCTCATCGGATCGCCCCGTCCTCCGCCGCCGGAGGGAGCGGAGGAAGGCAAGACCTGAAGGTCTAAACGCCCTCCAGCCGGCCCGTGCTGTCGCCGAACTTATCGGCGCGCACGTCAAACTTGTCGAGAATACTGAGCAGCAGATTTCCAGTAGGGACGGTGCGGCTCGGATAAGCGAGATGCCGGTCCCCCTTCAGTTTGCCGCCTGCGCCCCCGACCAGAACGTGTGGCACGTCGTAGTGCAGGTGCTGGTTGGAGTTACCCATGTTGGATCCGTACAGCACCAGCGAGTGATCCAGCAAGGTGCCGTCGCCCTCTTTCTGGTCCGCCAGCTTCTTGATCAGGTAGCCGAGCATCTGCACGTGGTAGCGATTGAGCTGTGCGAACCGTTTGATCTGACCGGGGTCCTCCGCGTGGTGTGAGCCGCCGTGGAAGCTGATGTTGGTGCCGCTTTCCGGGTACACACGGCCTGTGAGATCACGGGCATACAACACAGTCGCGACGCGCGTGATGTCCGCCTGAAAGGCCAGCGCCAGCAGATCGAACTGAATCTGGATGTGCTCGTGGAATGACTCGGGCACGCCGTAGGGCACCGCTACATTCGGTACATCCTGCGCGGCCTTCGCCGCAATAGTGAGGCGTCGCTCGATCTCGCGCACGTCGTCGGTATATTGCTCGAGACGCACGCGGTCCGTGTGCGACACCTGCGGCATGAGCTCGTTCAGGCTGCCGGTCACCGAATCGAGAATACTGCTCTCACGCTCGCGACGCGCGCGCCGCAACTCGGGTGAGCTGCCGTCACCGAACATCCGCTCGAACACCACTTGCGGGTTGATCTCCATTGGCAGCGGCCGCGTCGGCGACTGCCAGGAGATCGTGTTGGTATAGACGCAGCTGTAGCCCTCGCCGCAGTTCGTGGAATTCGCCCCCGGGTCCTCGAGGCCGAGCTGCAGGGAGGGCAACAGAGTATTGCGGCCAATCTGCCCAGCGATGACCTGGTCGATGGAAGCGCCAACCTCAATGTCGGAGCCCGTTGTCTTGCGGGGCTTGACTGCTGTCAGGTAGGCGGCCGCCACGAAGTGATCGGCTCCCGTAACACCGGGAGGATTCTCTGAGGACTGCGACCACATTCCGCTGGTCAAAACCACGTGTTTGCGGAACGGCTCGAGCGGCTCATACACGTAGGGAAATTTGAACCCGGGTGCGCTCGATTCGGGAATCCAGTAACCCGGGCCGACGCCATGGGGTACGAAAGCACCGACGAAACGGGTGGGCAACACCTGCTGCGCATACGCGCGAGCGCCGATCGCGGGCAGCATGGACTCCAGGAACGGCAAAGCGAGTGTCGTCCCCAGCCCGCGCAGAAACATCCGTCGCGGCAATTTGCGGTTCGTCAGAAATACCATCCCTAGCCCCCTACATGGTCAACCGGCGGCGGCGCTGGCGCGGCGGCGGTTCCGGTTTTGGCCGGCACCGGATCGGCGTCGGGGACCACGTTCATACTGAAGTTGTCGCTGAGCGCCACGGCCGTAACGAGCGCTTTGAGCTTGTAGCCGTCCGGCGCGGCACTCTGCATGACTTTGCGCACCTCGGGCATGTCGGCATAGTCCATGCCGCGTCCCAGCGCGTACGTCATCAGATTCTCGGTGACGTTGCGCAGATACTGGTCCTGGTGCTTCAACAGGAAGGTGCGTACGCCGGCCGGTCCGTCCACGGGAGTACCGTCGTACATCTGGCTACGCGCATCTATCGGACTGCTCCGATCCTCCGTACGCAGATGCCCGATCGCATCAAACGGCTCGAGCGCAAAGCCGATCGGATCCATCATCTTGTGGCAACCCGCGCAAGCCGGGTTGCGGCGATGCTCCTCCATCTGCTCCCGCATCGTCGGGATGTGCATGTTGCCCGCAACATCCTCCTTCTTTACGGGCAACGCAGGCACGTTGGCCGGCGGGTCCGGTGCGGGCACACCGATCACGTTGCGCAAGACCCAGTTGCCACGGATCACGGGTGATGTTCGGCCAGGTTGCGAGGAGATCGTCAAAACGGCGCCCTTGCCCAAGAGGCCCCAGCGCACGCTCTCGCTGGCGTCGAGCTTCACTCGTCGGAAGTAGCTGCCCTTGACTCCAGGAATACCGTAGAAGTCCGCGAGGCGCTCGTTTACGAACGTGTAGTCCGCTGTGAGGAGGTCGAGAACGCTGCGATTCTCATCGAGCAGACTCTGGAACAACAACTCCACCTCGCGGCGGAAGGCCTGGCGCAGGTTATCGTCGAAGTCCGGGAACTGGTCCACGACCGGGGCATGCGCCGCCAGGTTCCTCAGACCCAGCCACTGTCCGGCGAAGTTGGCCGTTAGAGCGCTCGCGCGTGAGTCGGCGAGCATGCGCTGAACCTGCTGGCGCAACACGGCCGGCTTGCTCAACTCGTGGGACTGCGCGAGCTGTAACAGCGTGTCATCCGGAATGCTGCTCCACAGAAAGAACGACAGTCGGGACGCCAGATCCAGATCGCTCACCTTGTAGGTGGCCCCCGGTGCCAGACTCGCCGGTGTCGATTCGACACGGTAGACAAACTTCGGATCCGACAACGCCCGCTGCAGGATCGCCTCGACGCCGCCGTCGAAGGAGCCATCACGCCGGGCGTCCCTGTAGAATCTCATCAGGATTTCGATGTCTTTTTGCGTCGCATAGCCGCGATAGGCGCGCCGAGCGAGCGTGCTTGCGATCTGGAGAGCGCATGACTCCTCTTCCCTACTGTTGGTCGGACGGCAGGTGAGTATCCGCTCGCGGGTCGGGGAGTCGGTCGCGACCTTGCCGTCGCTCGGGCCATCGATGCGAACGCTGCCGACGTGAGGATAGAACGTGAAACCCGGAAGTCCGCCGGTCTCGATCGTGCTGCGATCGAACGCATGGTTCAGATCGAGGCCCGGGGCGTAGTCGGTGGCGAGGAAGGTCACACCGATGTGATGCAAGCCGGCCTTGATGGGCTGTTTGAGATCAATGGTCATGAGCTGGCCGTTGCCCAGGAAATCCTCGTCGAGCCTGCGCTCCACGCGCAAGGCTTTGTCCCAGTCCACCGTGGCCACTTTCTGGTCGTCGATGAAAAACAGCAGCTGCTCGCCGCGCACCTCGCCGAAGGGCCGGAAATTGCCCATGTTACCGAGGTTCACCGAGAACACTTTCAACGTGTAGTCGCCGTCCGCCGGGAACGTGTGGTCAATCTTCAAGCCACCGCGAGTGCCAAAAGGTAGCCCCGCAACGTGATAGTTCTGGGTGGTGTCCTCGGCAACGCGATATGTGACCTGCGCGGGCGCCGTCGCCATGCCCATTGCGAGCCCGCTCACTCGCGCGGCAGCCGAAAGATAAGCCTCGAGGAGCGCCGGCGACACGGTGAGCGCACCAGCCTGATTGTCGAAGCCGCGGCTCGAGTCGTCCGCCGTCAGGAATTTCGTCGAGTCAATATCCAGCCCGAGCAGGTCCCGCACGGCGTTCGCATACTCCGCGCGATTGAGGCGGTGCAGTTGCGGCTCGTGCAGATCGGGCTTGGCGTAACTGTCAACGTCCGTCTCCAGCGACCTCGCGAGCGTCTGAATGGTTTCAAAGTCGGGCCGTGGCTTACCCGCTGGGGGCATCATTCCGGCGCGCAACTTTCTGAGCATCCGCTCGACCAGTTTGGCTTCCTCGTGAGCCTTACCCGGGTCGAAGATCTCGAACTCCACACCACCGGCGTAATCGCTGTAGTTGTGGCAGTCCATGCAGTATTTGTCGATGAGCGCGCGTTGCGCGGCCGGCGGCATCGGGTCGGCGGCGAGTGCCGTACCCAGCGCCAGCAAACCACCGGCACCAAGAGAAATTACGCCGAGCTTACGTGTCACTTGCATAGGTCCGTTACACAAATGGAGGCGAGCGTGCGTCCCTGGGTCGGCACGGGCATCCTGCGCTCAACCATGAGTCGCCGGATGAGGGCGGACGTCTCCGGGTGGGGCACTGCCGACTGAACGCCGACGCGAACCAGCCCGTCCGCATAGTCGATCGCCTGCCACGTAATGCCGGAGAGAGCGTGGACAGTGTCACGGCTGCCGATGTCGTGTATGGAGAGATCGGCTCCGCGTTGGACCAGCAACTCGACGATGTCGTTACGGCCCTTGTGAGCCGCTCCCATGAGCGCAGTGCGCTCATCGAGGGTGTCCTGCGCATTGACGTCGGCGCCGAGATCGAGCAGCAACTTCACTGCGTCGTACGTTTGTTGCGACGACCATTCGTACGTGACGCCTTCCACCCAGCCGATACCGCTTGCGACCATGAGTGGCGTCACGTTCCAGATCGTAGCGATCTTCGGGTCGGCGCCGTGCTCCAGCAGCAACTTCATCAGCACGAGATCACCGGACTGAGCGGCGCGCAGGAACGGCGTAGCGCCGTCTTCGAACAGCCACTGATGAGTGAAGACGGTGCGGGTCTCGGTGCTCGAGCGCATCCGCAGATTGGTATTCGCCCCGGCTGCCAGGAGCTGCTTGATGTAGTCGAGGTGATCCATGTCCGGTTTGCGCGTCGGATAGTCGCCGCCCTCGATGTTGCGGTTGTCGGTGGCGAGATAAAGCGGACTCCAGCCACCCTCGTTCTGGATGTTGGGGTTGGCGCCGTGGCCGAGCAGATACAAACCGAGCTTGTAGTACCGGTTCTGGGTCGCGACCAGCAGCGGTGTCCAGCCGAACTCACTCGTCTCGTTGACGTCCGCCTTGGCCTCCAACAGCACCTTGACCGTCTCGAGATCCCCCTGGCGCGTCGCAAAGATCAACGGCGTGAGTCCGCCCCATTGCTTATCGAGCTTGTGCGCGTGCTCGTCGTCGCCAGGGTGCTGATCCAACACTTGCGCCGCAGCAGCCCGTTGCTCCTCGAGCTTCTTGTGTTTGGCTGCCTGCACGTCGCGCTCCTTTTGCGTGCCCTTCGTCGGGTCGGGAGCGTCCTGATCGACGGTGATGCCTGCGAGGCCGTAGCCGTGAATGAACTCGTTGATGCGGTCACGGCTCGACGGCGCGAGATATGGCTCGCGCCCGGGCTTGGTGGTAGCGGAGCGCGTGCTGACATCCGCGCCTTTGGAAATCAGAAAGCGCACAGCCTCGGTGTTCGAGTTCGCGGCCGCCCACATGAGCGCGGTCGTGCCACGCAGCTGCTCCTTTGCGTCGACTTTCACACCCCTGTCGGTGAGGGCCTTCATGACCTGCACATTTCCCGTGCGGGCCGCCATCATCAATGGGGTTTCGCCGTGACTGAGTGCCAGACTGGGATCGGCGTGGGCGCCGAGAAGCAATCGGACCACATCGGCATTACCCGCCTCGCACGCCAGCAATAGCGGCGTCATTCCAGTCGCGGTCCGGACATTGGGATTGGCTCCGGACTTCAGGAGCTGCGACGCGACTTGGCTATCGCCGTGGTAGGCAGCCCAGTGGAGAGCCGTGCTGCCGTCTGGCTGTGTGGAGTTAACGTCCGCCTTCGCGGCGATGAGGTGATTGAGCTGTGCCTGATCCTGACGCATGACTGCATCAGCCACATCGCTCCCTGCCGCCGCGGCGACACTGGAAAAGAGCACGCCCCACAAGACGAGTAGCGCCAGCTGCGCCTCGAGGCGGACTTTACAGAACCTGGTCGTCTCGATCGTGTCCCCCTGGGCCAGGATTTGGCCCATTTACACCGATCAGCGGCGCGCAGCAGGCCTATCCCCCAGCGGGATCCACGTACCTACCTACGCGCTACTCGATCCTAGCTTCGTGGTGCAGGGGGTGAAAGGCGAACCGCACATTGGTCCGACAGGTGAATTATCGGGGGCGGGGAACGTACGCTAGGAGCAGGCTGCTAGCGCTTGGCCTCGCGGGCCTTTTCCTCGGCAAAGGTGTAGATCGACTCCGGAACCGCTTCCAGCCGCTCCCGCGGGATGGGCTCGCCGCTCTGGTCCGACACTCCATAAGTGCCCTCTTCGATCTTCTTCAGAGCGCGATCCACCCGTTCCAGCCGCGCGACATCGCGCACGACCAGGTTACCCTCACGCTCGAGCATGTCGAGCCTCTGGGCGTCGTCTTCGTATTCCCGCGACCCGCTGGCGGCACTCTCGGACCTGACGCTTTCCTCTTCGGACTCATCGTCGCTCGCGGCGGCCAGCAACTCCGCCCGGACCTTGCTCAGGCGCTGACGCTGTTTTTCGACGAAAGCCGCGTCGAGTTTGGGTACATTGGCCATCAGAATAGCTCCATCGTCCTGCAGAGAATGTCCGAGACAGTAGCAGTTTCGTAGGAAGTGAACACCATGCTGGAGGACCTCAGTGACCGCGCGGTGCAGGGCCCCGAGAAGGCCCGTGAGGAAGCCGCGATGTGGCTGGCGCGTCTCGCGCGTGGCTTGCGCGCGGACGAAGCTCCGCCCCTGCGGTATTGGCTGAAAGATCGGATAAATCGCAATGTCATTCTAGACATGGCGCGGCTGTGGCACGGCCCCGACATTCTCGCGCTGTTGTCCGAGCTCATCCCTGTCGGACCCGAGCCGATGGAGCCGCGTTCGTGGCGCAGCGTCCTGGTTCCCACACTGAAGATCACCGTGGCCGCCGGCCTGATCGCCTGGATCGTGAGCGGAGAGCAACCGCGGCTCAATTTCCATTCGCACTGGACGCATCTCCAGGGATCCCTCGTCGTTCCGCGGACACTGCTCGAGCGCGGTAGATATTTCACTGCAGTCGGAGAGCGCGGACAGATCGAGTTGGCTGATGGAACCACGGTCACGTTGAACACGGATACCCACCTGGGCATCGCCTATTCGCAAAACTTGCGGCAGGTGATCATTCCCTATGGCGAAGTCAGCTTCCAGGTGGCTCCCGATCCCCAGCGGCCGTTCTTCGTGTTGGCGGGCAGGCGCCGGTTCGAAGCATTGGGTACCCACTTCAACTTGCGGGTGCTCACTCCCGACAACGTGGAACTCACGGTGACCGAGGGGAACGTGAAGGTCCTCTACATTCCAACACCTCGGACCGAGACGCCGGCCGAAGCAAGACTGCACGACAACATGATCAACGATGACACCACGGTGGGCGCCCTCGAGACAGCCCTGCTCGAGCCGGGGTTTCAGTTCGTGCGCAAGATCGGGGCGAACGAGGCGGACACACTGCTCGCCTGGACGCGTCGTATTGACAGCACTCGCCGGCCCTCCCGGTAGCTAGTCAACTCGCCTGGGAGTCCGACGACGTAGGCTTCGTGTTCGCGGCGGCCAGGTATCGTAATGACTCCGGGACGAACGCGAGATCCGTCGCCTCGCGAACCGCAAGCCGCATCTGCTTTTCGAGCACATCCTCCGGCACGGGATTCTGATAAGCCTCGAGCGAACGCAACAGCGCCGCTCCAGCCCTCACATCCTCGGTACGAGCCACACGGTAAGCCTTCACCACCAAGGCTTCCGCAGCTCCCGGCGTGAGCATCAGCGGCAACTCGGATTCGATCTCACGCATCTCGTCGAGTGAGATCGCCAGGTCATAGCGTCGCGCCAGCGCGGCGATCAATCCGGCACTCTCCATCCGCGTAGTCGTCGGCAGAATCGGAATCTTCAGATCGATGCGTCCGGGTCGTTTCAAATCGACTTCGATGAGATCGGGCCGCGACGAGGCCAACACCCAGACCACCTTGCCCCGATTCGCCGTATCGGACATCTCCTGCGCGATCATGGAATAGAGCCGGCCGGACAACCCGCTGTCGCCCGGACCCGATTCACGCCGCCCGAGTGTCTGATCGGCTTCATCGATAAAGACGATGCAGCGGCCGAGCGCACGGATCAGCCGCAGGATCTTCTCGAGATTGCCTTCGCTCGAGCCAATCCACTTGTCGCGGAAGTTCTTCAGCTTCACCACCGGCACCTCCGCTTCGCCGGCAAGACATTCGACCAGGAAGGTTTTGCCGGTGCCGATGGGACCGCACAGGAGATAGCCCATGGGCAACGCCTTGAGGTCGTTGGCCCGCCACAGTGTCACGTCCTGCCGCAGCCATTTTTTCAGCGCTTCCTGGCCGTGATAGTCGGCCAGCGTCCTTTTGGACTCCAGGAATTCAACCAGGCCGGGAGCATCATGCTCCACCATTTCTTTCTTGAGCGCCGCGAAGTCGGAGGAGCGCAACTCCTGTTTCGTGTGCGCCCGGATCTTGGTCAGCTGTTGCAACGTGCTGACTGACACGCCTGTCATTGCCGCGGCGAGCGAACCGAGGTCGGTGCCCGCCGGGATGGTCTGTTTGAACTCCTTCTGCAGCAGTGTCACGGCGGACTCGAGTTCCGACACCGAGGGCAAAGGAATGCGCACCAGCGTCGACTGTGGCGCGAACGCGATGAGCGGCTCCAGATCGTTGAGGTTATCGGCAATGAGCAGACTTGCGAACGGGAGCTGCGTGAAAGGAGCGCCGGAGCCCCATTCCCGTACGAGGCTCGTCAGGCTGCCGTGCTCGTAGCCATTACCATCTGCCGGCAGAAGCTGATCCGCGCCACGGATGATGACGGCCACCTGCACATTGTCAGTCCGCCCGATGGCATTGAGATTCCCCAGGTAGCGGCCGTATTTGCTGACGAACCGAATGGCCCCGAGCGGCTCATGGGGAAGGCTCCGCATGGCCGCCGGAACCCACTGCGCGAGCCGCTCACCACCCCGCTCGACGGTTAATCCATTGCCAAGGTCGTACGAAAAAACGACGTCAAAGCTGGAAAGCAGCTCGTCCTGTATGTAGCGCTCGATATTGACCAGGCGCCCGTTGACCGCCAAACGATCATGGACGTTGCCGTAGAGGATGAATTGGCCGGAGGCGCCGCTCTCGAAGGCTACGTAGAGGTCGGTTGCCCAATCGGGGGCGCTTTGGGGAGCGGGCATTCGTGAGGCCTCCTTGAACGATACATACGGAACGCAGCCGACAGGTTGCCCGGGTGAGCATTAGTCAGGCGACTTTCTAGCGCAACTCCAGCGGCACCCGTTGACTGACGCCGCAGAGAAGCTCGTACGGAATAGTCCCAGCGTGGAGCGCAATTTCCTCAACCGGCAGTCCAGCCCCCCAAAGGACGACCGGCGTGCCGACGTGCACACCACTCAGGTCCGTGACATCCACGGCGATCATGTCCATCGATACGCGCCCGACCAACGGAGCGCGACGCCCGTCGATCAGTACAGGTGTGCCGTTCGGGAGGTTGCGGGCGAGACCATCGCCGTAGCCGGCGGCAATGATTGCAATGACCGAGTCACGCGGTGCCTTCCAGGCGCCCGCATAACCAACGGACTCGCCCAGCGGGACGTTGCGAGTCGCAATAACCGATGTCTCCAGGCTCATCACCGGCTGCAACCCCAACTCGACTCCGGAGCGATCGGCAAAGGGCGAGCCCCCGTACAAAGCCAGGCCCGGCCGCACCCAATCGCAACCCAGCGACACTGTGCCGAAGATACCCGCCGAATTCGCGATGCTTTTCGCATACTCGAGGCCGCGGATCGCCTCTTTGAAGCGCACCAACTGCCGACGGGTTTCCGCATTGTTTTGCTCATCTGCGCGGGCGAGATGCGTCATCAGACGTATTTCCAACGGCGCGGGTTGCAGCCGGCGGATGCGCTCGAGAGC
>JAQGOE010000357.1 GCA_028293725.1 Gammaproteobacteria bacterium
TCTACCAGAAGCTCTTCACGCAGATGTTCGATTACTTCAATAAGGGCTTCGGCCCGCCGGATGCTGCCGCTGCACGCCCGCTGAAGGACTATGAAGATGAGCTCGGGGATGCCTCGGTATTCCTCGCCGGCGCTTACCGGAGCTTGCTGCAGGCGTACGTGCCGGACTGAAAACCCGCCGAGCACGTCCGTTCGACGCTGCAGTCTAGCCTTGGTTCGACCGGTTTGTTCGACGAGCGGCGACCAGCCTCCATGCTCATGATCGACGCGTCGGGCCGCCCTGGTTCGTTTACGGTAGCGTCTGTGCCGACGCGTGACGACACGAAGGGTCAAAGTTGCCCGACAGCGCCGCCGCCAAAGTTGTTTTACGCTGTTCTCGGGGCACGCTCAGATGGTGAATGCATGGCGGACTCGTGGAGCATCGCTGGGGGCAACGGATAACCACTGATCTTGCGATCAGTTCGGTCGCGCTGCCTGCGACGACCAGCTTCGGTCGAATGCTCGACGTCAGCTCAACTCGCGCTTTCGTAATACCAGACTAAGCGTGCCCCTGCGTTCTCTGGCGTATCTCGAGCCGGGCAGGCGTGGAGATCTCGCGCATCGCGCTCCGCAATGAGATCTTCTCCATCGCTGTCGCAATCCGCTGAATCTCGCACTCCAACAGCTCGAATGCCATTGACATCTCGGGGGCCGGCTCCTTTTCGCCGTTCGCGACACCCATGCCGATGCAACGGACGATGCCCAGCACGTTCAAAACGCTTAAACGTTGCTCCTCGATGGCCTCAGAGAGAGGCTGCTTCGGCGCGGGCGCAACGAAGTCCATGGCGTACTTCACCCGTCTGGACGCGATTACCTCATTGCCGGATAGCCTCTCCTTCGAGTGTGCCGAGCGGTGCGTGGTGGTAGTTTGATCCATGACCATGAGTTTGTCCTTTTGAAAGTATCAAAGCGCTCGGTTGCCGATGGTGGAGCAGGGTGCCACCACGGGGCTGGTGCTTGATTAGTTCCGCAGACTGTCCAGCAGTGCGGCGATCTTCATGGTCGCGACATTGCAGAACGTGTCCGAGACAGCGTATGGCAGGATGACACGTTCGTTATAGCGCATGCCACCGCACGTGTAGACAACATTGGGTACGTAGCCCTCGCGCTCGGACGGTTCTGGCTGCACCAGCGGCTCGCGCGAGCGGGCGAGTATCCTGGCGGGATTTTGTTTGTCGAGTAACACGGCACCGATCGAATATCGCCTTACGGGACCGACACCGTGAGTCAACAGCAGCCAGCCCTCATCGAGCTCGATCGGCGACCCGCAGTTGCCGATTTGCACGAACTCCCAGGGAAAGAGCGGCTTCAGGATGGCCTCACCGCCGTTCCAACGATACAGGTCGTCCGAGTAGAGGAGATAGAGACTCTCGTTGTCCTGCCGCGCGATCATCGCGTACTTTCCGCCGATCTTGCGTGGAAACAGGGCCATGCCTTTGTTGCGAGCGGCATCGCCGCGCAGCGGTGACATACGGAATGTCGCGAAGTCACGAGTCTCGATCAGCTCCGACCGGATGCTCCTTCCCGTGTACGCCGTATAGGTGGCGTAAAAGGTTTTAATTCCCCCGTCGTCGAACTCCACGAAGCGCGCGTCCTCGACGCCGTTCGATTGAGATGGAAGTACGGGAAAGATGACGCGCTCGCTGATGTCCTGATCCGGATTGAAGGTCAGCGCGACCCGTTCCGGGTCTGCCGCCGACAGGGCGCGTACTTTCGGCAGGGACGCAAGGCGCGCGGGTGGATCGACACTGACATTGCCGTCGGCCGCGACGAGACCCGAGCGGAACGTTAGAGAGGAAACATGTCCCTCGCCGACCGCACGCAGGCTGAGAATGAAACGCCGGCTACCCGCCGGCACGCCCGACTGATCGGGATGGGTCACGATGCTCGGATTGAACAGAGCTGCCGCTTCGAACGAATACTCGTGCAGAAAGTACGCGCCGACGAGCCGGCGCTGGTCCTGGGTGAAAGGCGTGTGTCTGGCGAAGGCGCCTTCCATCTCATCCGCGCGCGCCTCGAACGTCTCGAGGAGATTGCGGTGGCGCCCGAGAAAATTCTCCAGCACGTCCGACAGCACGCTGGCAACGGTCGCAGCGTCCAGTGCCATGACGCGATCGACGATATGCTTCGCGCGCGTCTTGTCGGTGGGATTGCGATCGGGCGGCTCGGTCGCAGGCTTGAATGGGCGTACGACGACCCGCGCCGGATCGGGGTGCAGATGAAGAGCTTGCCTGTTGAAGAATATATCTTGTGTCAAAATGCCTCGACCGTCGTCTGACGTGGCAATTAGTGGACTTGTTGGCGTAAAGCTCGTCGGTGAATCGGACGAGACCGCGCATCATGTCAGTGTCACTTAAATGGTGCCCGTGCGTGGCGCACAGCAATCGACTTATGATGACTTCGGAAACTACGTACCGGCCTGCGCTAACTGTGCCGTCGCCCCGGTCGCGGGTAGGGTGAACGTAAATGCCGCACCCTTACCAACCTGAGCCTCTGCGGTTATCGTCCCGCCGTGCCGCTCGATGATGCGTTGAACGATCGAGAGACCCACTCCGGTCCCTTCAAAGTCCTGCTCACCGTGGAGCCTGTGAAAAATAGCAAATAAGCGCGCCGCACTCGTCATGTCGAAGCCCGCGCCGTTGTCACGGACACAGTACGTAAGCTCGCCGTCCCGCTGCCAGCCGGTGATTTCGATCACGGCATTGGGAGTGCGGCGGGTGAATTTGAAGGCGTTGGACAGTAGATTGACGAGCGCCTGTTTGATGAGCGAAGGATCCGCGGATGCATTCGGAAGCGTGGCGACCCGCAGGTCGATTTCCCGATGCAGCTCGCCTGCCCGCAGCGGATTGACGATGCTCCAGACCAGGTGCGTCATGTCGATAGCCTCCTTCGTCAGGGGCTGATGGCCCAGGCGGGAGAACTGCAGGAGATCTGCCGTGAGGCGCAGGAGCTGGTGCCCCCCGTTATAGATATCGCCGAGATAATCCTTCTGGTTCGCGTTCAGGGAGCCGGGTTTCTCGCTGAGCAGCAGCTCGGCGAACCCGATCATCCCATTGAGGGGTTGGCGCAGATCGTGCGACACTGAATGTGTGAAGGCCTGCAGTTCGCGGTTCGCGATCTGTAACTCACGGTTCTTCGCCTCGAGCTCCTCCGTTCGAAGCGTTACCTGCAGTGCCAGTGCGGCATTCTCTTGGCGCAACTTACGCACTGCCAGTGCTCGCGATAACACTGGCATGATGACGGATAAATTGAACGGTTTGAGGATGAAGTCCAAGGCTCCCGCCTGCATGGCCTCCACTGCTGTGTCGATCGTGCCGTGGCCGGTCATGACAACGCTCACGAGGTCGTTGTCGAGCTCCAGCGCGGCGCGCACAAGTGCGATTCCGTCCATCGTCGGCATCATCAGATCGGTGATGAGTACGTCGAAACGCTGCGACGGATGGGACGCGGACTCACTCAAAGCGGTGAGGGCTGCCGCGCCTGAGCCGACTCCGGTCGTTGCGTAACCTTTGGCTTTCAACAGTCCGCACAAGGCCGTCACGAGCCCGCTCTCATCGTCGACTATTAGAAGCCGCGCGAGTGGCAGACCGCTCATGTCGCCGATCCGCTCGTGACTTCGGCCAGTGCGGCTCGCAGCGCGGCAAGCTTTGGCGGCTTGCCGAGCACGCGATCGACATGAGGTGGTAAATCCTTGTCCGCCAGCAGGCGGTGGCCCCAGCCGGTCAACATGATCACCGGAACATCGGGCGCTCCTGATTTAATCGCGACGGCCACAGTGCGGCCATCGACATGCGGCATGCCGAGGTCAGTGATGACAACATCGAAGGGCTCGGCGCGAGCGCTCGCAGCGCGAAATGCGCGAATTCCACTCTCGCCCCCGCCGGCAATCACTACGGAGTGTCCATCCTGTTCGAGAATCTCGCGCAGAGACTTTAGAATGATGGGGTCGTCATCAATGACGAGAATGCGAGAGGGCTGTGCCGGCCGCAACTCCGGGAGTGTGTCGGCTGCGATGCCGGTGCGGACGGACGCGATCCGAAAAATGAGTCGCATGGTCGTACCCAATCCCGGCTGGCTTTCGACCTGGAGTTCGCCGCCGTGGCGCTCGACCATGCCGTAGACCATGGCGAGACCAAGCCCGGTGCCACGCTCGCCCTTGGTCGTGAAGAAGAGTTCGAGGCAGCGGCTCCGCGTCGCCTCATCCATGCCCGTCCCTGTATCAATGACTTCCACCTGCGCCCGGTGAGAGTCGATCACGCGTGAGCGAAAAGTGAGCCGACCACCGCTCGGCATTGCATCGACGGCGTTCAACACGAGGTTGGTGAAGGCGTCACGCAGATCACTTTCCTGCCCGAGAATGTCCGGCAGTTCCGCGGCGAGAAAGGTCTCGACCTGCACCACGACGCCCGACTCCTGCGGTATTGTGCTCCACCGCGCACGCGTGAACTCGATGACCTGCTCGATGACCCGATTGAGATTGACGGGCGCATACCTACTGCGCGAGTCACGCTGAATGTAGAACTCCTTCATTCTGGCAACGGTATGTGCGACACCTTCGATCGCACTCTGGATGATCAGCAGGCGGTCGCGCGCCTCGCTGCTTAGACCCGAGTCGCGCTCCAAAAGAGACTCGGTGTATAGAGCAGCCGGTGAGAGGGCGTTGTTGATGTCGTGCGCGATACCGCTGGCCATCTGACCGAGCACTCGCAGCTTTTCCTGACGCACCACCGCGTCCTGTGTCTGGCGCAAGTCCTCGTAAGCGATCTGCAGAGCGCTATGGAGTCGCGACTGAAGTACCGCCAACCCCACATGTTCACTTAATTGCTGCAGAAATTCACACTCGCCACTGCTGAAACTGCGCGCCTGCCGACGAGCGGCGATGAGAACGCCAAAGACCTTGCTTTCCACCAGTAGCGGCGCGGCCACCAGCGCCCCCAGGCCAGCGGTGAATAGCTTTTGGGGAAACGGGAATGGCACCTCCTGCAGGCAGGGTTCGTGCACCAGTTCACCACCAACACAACGCGACAAGCCGTTGTGGCCGATCTCAATACGACTGTGCTCCGCGATGCCGAGGGTGGTCGCAATCTCGAGAGTGTGTCCGCCCAACCGGGTCACTGTCAGATGAGTATCAGGCGCCTCATACAGGCAGATGCAGCCGAAGTCGATCGGTAGCTGTTCTTCCAGCGTCTTGACCACGACCTGGAAAATGCTGGCGAGATCGTGGCGCTCGGCGATCGCGCGGGTTATGCCATTCAACAGGTGCAACCGCGCGAGCTGTGCGGCCAGCCTCAGTTGCGCTTGCTTTCGTTCAGTCACGTCGCGCGCGATCGCCGAGGCCCCGACGATTTTACCGTCGCTGTCTGCGATCAGCGAGACGGTGGCGGAGATGTCGACCAGCGTGCCATCTTTGCGAACGCGCACGGTTTCGAAACTGGGGACCGGCTCGCCGCGGCTGATGCGCTCGAGAATTTCCGTTTCCTCGGCCAGGTGATCCGGCGGAAACAGGATCGTCGCCGGGCGCCCGATCGCCTCCGCTTCCGTGTAGCCGAAGATCTGTGTGGCGCCGCGGTTCCAGCTGTTGATGATGCCCCCCGTCGTTTTGCCGATAATGGCGTCGGCGGAGAACTCCACGATCGCCGCCAATCGACTTTGCGCGGCTTCAGAGCGCAGCGCCTCGTTGGCAACGCGCAATTCGACTGCGGTGCGCTTGTGTTCGGCGACTTCCTTTTCCAAGGCGGCATGGGCGGTGCGCAACGTAGCCGGGCTCGGCAAGCTCAGCGCGGCCGGAATCAGTCTTACCAGCAGAATTGCGGTCGGAACCGAGGCCAGCGCCGTGAGCGCCTTGAGGCCGCCGCTCAGCCAGTAAAGTGGACGCCAGATGACCACGATTTCCATCAGGTGCGTCAGGCCGCAGGCCACAATGAAAACGGCGAAACAGACGTACATCCAGTCGAATTCAAGATCACGGCGGCGCCGGACAAAGTAGAGCAGCGTGAACGGAATGGAGAAGTAGGACAAAGTGATCAGGAGGTCGGATGTGACATGCAGCCCGAGGACCCCCGGTTGCCAGAGGTAGCACATCCCGTGCGGCATGAATCCGTCGCTGGTGAATATTTGCACTGCGCGAAACATGACGCCTTCCCATGGTGTTGGATCGGAGCGCGACTCTACTCCGACGACCGTCGCCGCTGGAATTTTTCGACCCGCGACTTCCGCGCCGCGAGCTGATACTTACGTGGGGTTACCGCGCGATTGTGGTTCTGCCGCGGAGAGTCGTCACGTAACGCGGCTAGCAGCTGCAGAACCGCATCCGAGTCGGCGTCGCACCATTCGATTCCGATCTCGCTTGCGCCGTGACGAACGACGCAGCCCATGAGCCGACCGATCGGTCCGAGGTAGGACAGGGTGCCGGCCGTCTTGAGATAGACTAGCGAGAGTAGGGGCAAAGGCAGTCTGGTCTGGACCAAGGCGCCCGTTGTACTCACGTTGAGGATGCGTCCGACACCTATTGCTGCCCGCAATCCGACGAGGCTAACCGGCACGTCCGTAACAATTCGTTGGCCCCAGCGATGCTCCATGAGCCCTCCTGCGAAAATGCCGAACGAATGACCTGTGAGGCAGGCGCCACTGGGCTAGCGACGCTTTGCGGGCCGATACCGCGTATTTCGCGGGCCGCCACCGGTTCGTTGCGCGGCTTCGCTCAGGTGCATGATGGGTTTGAAGTCCACAGCCGTGGCCAGGCTGCCCCCGCACGCCATCGCCATTAGCTCGATGAGCTCCTCGAGCGCCGACCAGACCGGCCCGTCCGCGTAATCCGAACGCTTGTCGCAAGCGGCGGTTGCCGCTCGTTCGAGAGCGTACGCGGCACTCCCGAGCTCGGAAGCTTCGAATATCGCGGCCGCGCCTCGAACTCGGTGCGCAAGCCCTTGCAGCGCCTTGAAGATACCGGCCGGATGCCCTTCAATACGAGACAGTGAAGTGGCGAGTGTCGTCAAGCGCATTCGGTCGCAGCGCAGCCGGGCATAGAAAGTTGTTCGAATGCGATCGAATTCGTTAACCATTGCAGCCGGTGCTGAGGCGGTCTTTCCGTGGTTGTCAATTGGCTTCATTGCTGGCTCCTATCCGTTAGCGAAACTGACGTGTCGTTGAGTTCCTCCGTGGAAGCGTCGGCCCCAGTTTCTTTTCAGCAGCGCCCGCGCCTCGGTGGCGCTTGCGGGCCGCGCCGTCAGATATCCCTGCACTTGCTGACACCCAAGGTCGCGCAGCATTTCGAACTGCGCTGCGGTCTCCACGCCTTCGGCTATTACCGTGAATCCCAGCTCGCGACCCAACGAAATCACAGTACGTACGATTGCGGCGTCCCGCGGGACCGTGGTCATGCTGTGGACGAGCGACTTGTCGACCTTCAGGCGATCGACCGGGAGTCGTGACAGATAACTGAGGCTGGAGTAACCGGTTCCGAAATCATCCACTGCAATTCGCACCCCGAGCCGCTTCCATTCGGCAAGACACTCGAGTGCCCGCTGCGCACTCTGAATCAGCACGCTTTCGGTGATTTCCAGCTCCAGTCGCCCGGGGGGAAAGTCAGTTAGCTCCAGTACGCGCTCCAGGTGAGCAGAAAACTCCCGGCAGATCTGCTGCGTCGACACGTTGACGCATAGAGTTGCAGGAAGCTCACCAGGTTCGCTCCAAGACGACACCTCTACGCAGGCCGTCTCCAGCACCCAAGCGCCGAGTGCGCCGATCAGCCCGGTCTGTTCCGCCAGCGGTATGAAGATCGCGGGTGCGATGGCCTCCAGGCCCGGTGGTGTCCAGCGTGCGAGCGCCTCTACCCCACACGCGTGACCGCTGCGGATTTCAAACTGAGCCTGATAGTGCAGGTCGAGCTCGTGATTCTGTATCGCCCTGCGCAGGCTCGTCTCCAGGCGCAACCGGCGTTGAGCGCGCCGCGTTACATCCCCTGAGTAAAACTGCAGTTGCCCACGCGAACTCACTTTAACCTCGTGCGTGGCCGCGCTCGATTTCTGCAGCAGACTTTCGAAGTCGCTGCCGTCGTCGGGGTAGACGACTATGCCGGCACTTGCCGTGATTCTCAGATCCTGTCCACCGATACTGCGCGGGACTGCGATCGCGTCCAGTATTTTCTGTGTTGGTGCGCGTGCATCGACTGGCTGTCCAAGGTTATTCAGGATGACGAGAAACTCGTCGGCTCCGACACGCGCGACCGCCGAGGGGTCCTTAACGGAGGCCGTTACGGTGTCTCCCACGCTGCGGAGCACTTCGTCGCCGATCGTGCGGCCGAAGCCCTCCTCGACGAGGCGGAATGCATCCAGATTCACGGTTACGACTGCGACCACCTGGCCGTAACGGCGGGCGCACTCTATTGAACGGCCGAACATGTCTTCGATCCGCGCAAGATTTGGCAATCCAGTGACTGTGTCGTAGTGCGCGAGGCGATCGAGTTTGGCCTCGACAGCCTGCGAGCGCGTCTGCTCACGAGCGTCGGCGAGCGCCCGACGTACCGCCGGGCCGAGGCGTCGCAGGTTCGACTTCAGTAAATAATCGACGAAGCCGTCATTGAGGCTGGTGATCGCGACGTCTTCGCCGGTCGTTTCGGAGACGAAGAGGCAGGGTGTCGACGGATACAGTTGGCGGATCACGATCAGGGCAGTCCGCCCCGAGAATCGCGGCATCGTGTGGTCACACAGAACAACGTCCGGCCGGAATTCCAGCAATGCGCGCCACAATCCGGATTCTGTCGTCACACGCCGCCAGGTGAAGCGGAGCCCATCCCGGTCCAGTTCCCGCCGTGCGAGCTCAACGTCAGCTTCGGTGTCCTCGATAAAGAGGATTCTGACTATGTCGTCCATCGTTTCCGCCGTGAAGCCTCGATGGGTGTGTCGGACGCATAGACTAAATCGGCGTCCCCGGACTACGCTGTCGGAAAACTATGACAAATCGCGTCGTCATGGAGGGAATACAGCATCTATTCCGTCGTCTGCCGCATCTCGGCCTCCATTGAAGGCGCTCAATGCGCCGGCGGGGGTGTGCGCAGGTCCAAAGCCATGCGCACCAACTGCGCGAGCGAGTGGGAGCCCGTCTTTTCCATTACGCGCGCGCGATGGAGTTCGACCGTCCGCTGACTCAGGAGGAGGTCGCCGGCCATGACCTTGTTGGAGCGGCCCTCCATCATCATCCTGAGGATGTCCCGTTCGCGCGGGGTCAGAGATTCGAACCGCCGCAGAATCTGCTCGTGCTCGAGCCGTTCGGCTCGATTGGATGCATCATGGTCGAGGGCTTTGTGCACTTGCGCCAGCAAAGTCTCGGTCGCAACGGGTTTTTGCAAAAATCCAAATGCGCCCTCAGATAGCGCCTCGACGACCATCGGTATCTCGCCGTGTCCGGTGATGAAAATGACCGGAATTGCCGCTCCGCGGCGATTCAACTGGCGCTGCAGTTCCAAGCCCGTCATTCCCGACATCTGCACGTCGAGTAGTAGACAGCCGGGCTGCTGCGGATCGTATTCCAGCAAAAACGCCTCTGCCGATTCGAGTGTGCGACAGCTCAATTGCACGGCCGTGAGCACCGCGCTGAAATACTTTCGGGTGATGTCGTCGTCATCCACGATGTAGATGATTCGCATTGGTTCACGCATGCAAATTTCTTACGAGGGTATGCGATGTCTGCGGCAAATACCAATGTGTGCAAGTCGCGCTTCCCGGCACGGCTGATGTGGCGGTGGTTTTGCTGCCGTGCTGCACCATCAACAGCGTTACGGGCGATTGCGCGCGAGATACGCACTCATGTCATCGAAAGACATGGGTTTGTTGATCAGATATCCCTGCATCTGATCGCAGCGGACGAGTCGCAGGATCTTCGCCTGCTCTTCCGATTCCACGCCCTCCGCCACGACTTCGAGTCTGAGCGCGTGGGCGAGGGAGATAATGGTCGAGACCAGCGTCATGGCGCTTGGATCGTCGAGCATGGAAATGATGAAGGATCGATCGATCTTGAGGGTTTCCACCGGCAGCTTGGCGAGGTATCCGAGCGAGGAGTAACCGGTTCCAAAATCGTCTATGGCAATGCGCACGCCCAGATCCCGGATGGCAACGAGCTTGGCGATGTTGTCTTCCACGTCCTGCATGATCAGTGATTCGGTTACCTCGATGTCGATGCCGGCTTCGCTTCCGGCCACTCGCAGAATGTTCTTCACCGTGCGCACGAAGTCGCTGCGCCGTAACTGAAGCGTCGAGACGTTGATGGCCACTCGAGGGGCGTTGAACCCACGTTCCAACCACCGGGAACGGTCCTGGCAGGCCTGCTGCAGGACCCAGGTGCCGACGTCAGCAATGAGGCCAGTCTCTTCCATCAGAGGGATGAATTGCGCGGGAGGCACCAGACCGGTAGCCGGATCATTCCAGCGTATCAGCGCCTCGACGCCTTTGACGCGGCGCGTTTCGAGATCCACCTTGGGTTGGTAATGCAGGACGAATTCCTCGTTCTCGAGCGCTCGTCGTAGCTTGCTTTCGAGAGCGAGCTTCTCGGAGCCCGGCTCTGTGAGATGTCGTGTATAGAACAAATGCCGGTCGCCGGTCGTCTTCGCCCTCTTCAATGCCGCCTCGGCGTGTTTCAGGAGCGTGTCCGCGTCGTTGCCATCCCCCGGATACAGTGCGACACCGGCGTTGGCGGACAGCCGTAGTTCGTTGCCCTCGACTTGAAAGGGAGTGTTTAGCCACTGTGGCCACCATCTCTCAATCGTCTGCACAACGTCGCTCTCCCGCTCGATGTCGGGGATGAACGCTGCGAACTGGTCGGGCCCGATGCGCGCGACGGCTGCCGGATCGCCGACGCAACGCGCGAAACGCTCTGCCAGTTCTCGGAGCAGGTGGTCGGCGGCGTGTCGTCCCAGCGAGTCGGTGATTGAATCGAAGCGCTCCACCTGTACCACAACAAGAGCGAGCCGGCGTTCGCCGCGTGCGGCGGTATTTACGTGTATCGACACGCGTTCGTGAAAGAACGTGCGATTCGCAAGGCCGGTGAGCACGTCGTAGTAGGCGAGGTAGTTGAGCTGTTCCGCCTTTTCTATGTGGTCAAGCGCGAAGGATATGTCGCCTGCAAGCTCCCGTAGCAGATTCATTTCCTCGGCGTCGAAGATACCACGCTCGGCCGTTGCCAAGACCAGGCAGCCTACCGGGGCTCCAGTGCCGACTAGCGGCAGCGCCACGATTGCCTGGTAGCCGTGCGCCAATAGGTCGTGACGGCAGGATTCCAGCAGGACGTCCGAGTTGATATCGTTGCAGATACGCGGCTGTTGCGAGGCAATGGAGGCGGAAATCAGGGAGGGGGCGCTAGAGGTCTCGCCGATACTGTCGGTCAGCCGCTGCGCGAGGTGATCGCTGTTGCCGGCCCAGGCCGCGCGCTGGAGCTTGGCTCCGCCTGAGTCCAGCCAGCCGCACCAGGCAAACCCAAACTGACCGTTCTCCACGGCCAGCCGGCAGGCTTCATCGAGAAGCTGCGCCCGATCTTGAACCCGCATGATCAGGGAATTGATCCCACTCAACATCGCGTAAACGCGATTCAAGTGTTGGATCCGTGCTTCGGCGGCCTTGCGCTCCGTGATATCGGTCGCTACGCCGACCAGGCGCTGCGCCGTGCCGCCTGCGGCGGGAATGAGGAAGGTCCTGGTCTGAATCCAGCGAATGGAGCCGTCGGGGCGCACGATTCGGAATTCGAAGGTGTTGTTGGGCGGTGCTCCGCCGCTGCGCCCGCGGGTTTCCGCGTGGATGCGCGCCTGGTCGTCCGGGTGAATGGAATCGACCCACGCCATCGAGTATTCGTAGGCGCCGCGGCGTGGGCGGCCCCAGATTCGCTCGTAGGCGGGACTCAGATAGAAGGTTTGCGAGTAGTCCGCGGAGATGACGAAGAACACATCCTGGATGTTTTCCGCAAGCTGCCGAAAGCGCGTCTCGCTTTCGCGTAACTCTGCCGCGGCACTTTCGCGCTTTTCCATCTCCACCAGCAGTTGCGCGGCGTGTTGCTCGACTTCGCGATAGAGGCTGCCGTTCTCGTAGATGCGCCCGACCTGGGCGCCAAGGGTGGCGATGACGCGTTCGTCTTCGGCACTGAAGCCCTCGGCACCGAGCTTGTCGGCGAGGCAGAGCCACCCGTAAGTCCGGGTCAAAGAGCACAGCGGTGCGACCAGAAATGCCCGCGCCGGGGGATAGCAGTCTGGCAAGCCGATGTCGGTGCGCGGGGCGTGTTTGTTAAAGACCCGCAGCGGACGCCGCTGTGCGAAGACTTCGCCGAGCGAGCCGGCTTTGATGCTCGGCGGCTGGGCAGATTCGCCGCCCAGATCGAGCCCGCTCGTCGCGAAAAGTACCGCCTCGCCGTCGGTCGCCGGGGCCACTGCCAGCACGGCATATTTCGCGCCCAGAAGGTCACGCGCGGCCTGGCAGACCCTTTCGAGCAGGAGCCGCGGGTCGCGTTCCGACGCGAGCTGTACGTTGAGCTCGATCAGCGCGGCAAAACGGGCGTTCGCGGCACGCAGTTCCGTTGCATTCTGGGACAGCTTGTCGGTGACCAACTGCAAATGTTGGCGATCGAACTCCGCCGCGAGGGGTTGCGCGCCGGATGGGTGGATGCCTGCCAAGGCCTGCTCGACGGCAAGCAGTATCTCTGCGGACTCTGACGGCTTGGCGAGTACACGCGCCACTCCGCAGACCTGCGCGAGTCGCTGCGCCTCGCGCTCATGATAGTGCGCGGTGCGAAAGATAACCGGTGTCTCGCTGAACTCGGCGTCCGCCCGTAGCTGCCGGACGAACTCATAGCCATCCATCGTCGGCATGAGGATATCCGACATCACCAGTTGCGGTTTCCCCTTGCGCACGGCCTCGAGCGCATCCTTGCCGTCGACCGCCTCGAGCGTCTCATGGCCGTCGTGGTGCAGGAGCGCTGCCAGCAGCTTTCGATTCAGGGCGTTGTCGTCGACGATCAGTATTTTCGCCATGATCCTTCATTTCCCACTGCCTCGCGGCCGCGCGTCGCTATGCAACAAAGACACGCCTCGACGCATGCTACTATCCTCCGGCCGCCACAGTAGACCTGCTTCCCGGGGCAGTTGTAGTCGAAGTTCAAGGAAGTGCGACCTACACACGGAATACGCGGCTCAGCATCTCAACCAGTCTGGGAGAGCGCTACGCTCGGCGCCGCTGTTTGATTGATATATCGCCGCCCCGGCTATAGCGGCTTGTACGTATAAACCCGCTGTCGCGAACCGCTCGCCCATGCTGCATCGCAAGATTAACGGCGTCCTTGCCTGAGTCGCAATCCTCGCGGCATTCAAACCTATCTATGTCTGCTATCGAACAGACGCTGTGAGGTGGCCCGGGAGATTATTTCATGTATGGAGTTTGTATCTATATGGCTCTTCGCTGAATGAGTGGTCTCATTACAAGGCTGCACATGCGGAGTGTTCCGATGTCAACAGCGGGATCTGAAGCTCGCCGCGAAGCAATTCAAAAAAAGTTGACGCAGTGCGCCGGCGGCGAATCCGATGCGAAAGCGTTTGCCGTCGCTACGGTTTCCCTATGGCCGCAGTTCTCTGCCCGGCTTGCACCGGTGATTGGTGCACGAGGTGTCGAAATTCTGTTCAACCGGGCACTCTACCTTACGAGTACATCATTCCCATTTCTGGCCATTGCCGCGTATTGCGGGCGTGACACCGCTCCCCTCGAGGCCATCAGGGCGCAGATCGGACAGCAAGACGCGCCGGTGGCCGCGGCGGCGAGCTGCGAGTTTCTGTTTACCTTCACCGTGCTGTTGGCCACTTTAATTGGAGATTCCTTGACTGATCGTTTGTTGGGTCCCGTGTGGGCATTTCCCTTACCGGGGTCTGGGCGGGAGAGAGGATTATGAACGAGAAAGTAGCTATAAACCTGCTCCCGACCGGGGTGCCGGGACTTGATGAGGTTTTGGGAGGCGGCCTACCGGAATTCTCGTTCAACCTCATCGTGGGGCCGCCGGGTTCGGGCAAGACGACGCTCGCGCACCAGATCATGTTCGCCTTGGCGACCCAGGAGCGGCCGGCCGTATTCTTCACCGTGCTCGGCGAGCCGCCGCTCAAGATGTTTCGTTATCAACAGCAATTCGCTTTTTTTGACTTCAGCAGGGTCGGTGAATCGATTCGCTTCATCGATCTGAGCGACGAGGTGGTTTCGGGCAATTTCGAGCGGGTACTGGCGCGAATTGTCCAGGAAGTAAAGACCAGCGCTGCCGGCTTGGTGTTCGTCGATTCGTTCCGCTCGGTCATGGTGGAGGCACGACATCATCCGCAGGGCACGCTCGGCCTGCAGCAGTTCATCCAGCAGCTCGGGATACACCTGAGCAGTTGGCAAGCGACCACATTCCTGGTGGGTGAATACCTGTCGGACACCGATCCCCATCCGGTCTTCACTCTCGCCGATGGCTTGCTGGCGTTGGAGCAAAGTGTCTTCCGCAATTCGATGGTGCGCCAACTGCAGGTCTTGAAAATGCGTGGCTTATCGAGCCGGCCGGGGAAGCAAACGTTGCGTATCTCAGCCACCGGCATCGAAATATATCCGGCGGCGTTGATTCGCGATGATCATGCGGCTTCGCGGGAGACCGTCGAGCCGCGGCGTACCAAAACGCGGCTGGCCATGGGGGTTGCGGGGCTCGACGACATGTTAGGCGGTGGCTTGCCGTCCGGCTATTCGATGCTGGTCGCCGGACCCTCCGGATCGGGTAAAACGATTCTTGCCACGGCCTTCCTCGCGGAAGGTGTGCGTCGCGGTGAACCTGGCGCGATCGTCGCATTCGAGCAAACGCCCAGTCAGTCAGGTACCCGCACGATTAACGACATGGTTCGCGCTGGGCAAGTGGGCTTGCTCAACACCCGTTCACTGGATCTGTCGATCGACGAAGTCGTGCAGCGACTGCTCGATCTCATTCATCGGATGAAAGCCACCCGCGTCGTGATTGACTCGCTGTCAGGATTCGAGTTGGCGGTCGCGCCCAGTTTCCGTGAGGATTTTCGCCAGTCGCTGTTTCGGATGGTTGCCGTACTGGCCGGCTACGGCGTGACGGTCCTGATGACGTCGGAATTGGAGGACCGATATACCGATCTGAGATTCAGCCCCTACGGATCGGCGTTTCTAACTGACGCAATCATCGTAGAGCGTTACATCGAAATCGAGAGCCACCTGAAACGCGTGATGGCGGTCGTCAAGGTACGCGGCAGCGCCCACAGCAACGAGCTTCGGCTGTACGAGATCACCGATGCGGGCATCGTCATCGGAGAGCCAGTTCGCGACCACGAGGGACTCCTCGGCGGGAGCCCAAAGAGGTCGCCGCCGCCCAATACCCATATTCCACGCCCTCAGCGTTGAGTGCGAGATGGGTGCTACTCGTGACTCGGACACAACCTTTGATAGGGTCGAGCCTGCCAGGCACCCAGGCCCAGCGACCGAGGCGGCACTTGTTGCGCGTGAGGATGCCGTTCTTGCCCGCGAACAGGCCGCCGATCGACGCGAGGAAGCTACAACAATCGCCGCCAAGCTTCTTGTAAACGGTGAGAACGTATTGCTGGAAGCGAACGAGAAGCTGGTCGTCGCAGCAGTTCAGGCACAAACGGATGCCGAATCCGCCGAGCGCGCCACGGCGCTCATGTCGATCAAGGCCGAACGGGACTTTCTTACCGGGTTGCCAAACCGTGCGCTGTTAGCCGATCGCCTGGCCCAGTCCATCGAACTGGCACATCGCCATGGCACGAGAGTCGCCCTGATGTTCCTGGATCTCGACAACTTCAAGGAGATCAACGATTCGCTCGGGCATATGGTGGGGGATGGGTTGCTGCAATCGGCCGCAAAGCGCCTGCAAACGTGCCTGCGCGGGTCTGATACGGTCAGCCGTCAGGGTGGCGACGAAT
>JAQGOE010000359.1 GCA_028293725.1 Gammaproteobacteria bacterium
GTGCCGGTTTTGTCGAATGCCATCACACGCACCCGTGAGAGAGTTTCCAGCACCGCGCCGCTTCGTACGAGACAACCGCGGCCGGTCGCTATGAACAACGCGATAGTTGTCGCCATGGGGGTGGCTATCCCCAAAGCGCAGGGACATGCCACCACCAGGACAGCAAGCGCTGCCTGAAATCCCCTCCCCCACTCGCCCGCCAATCCCCATGAGCAACAGCTGACAATCGCAATCAGCAACACTGCCGGTATGAATATGGTGATGACCCGATCCACCACCGCTTCGATCGGTGCCCGCCGGTCGCGGGCTTCGATGGCAAAGCGCTCGACTCGATCAGCGAGTGTCTCGGCGACACCCGATGCGCAGACAGTGAGCGCGCCGTCCACCGCTGTGGAGCCCGCGCTCACGGAATCCCCGGCGACGACGAAGCGCGGCCGCCATTCCCCAGTCAGCAGTGGTTCATGCACATCAGCGCTGCCCTCTGACACGGTTCCGTCGACCGGAATCTCCTCACCCGCACGCACATGGACCCGTTCGCCGGCTTGTACTGACGCAGGCGCGATATGAACTTCTGCACCATTCCGAGAGAGACGTGCCTGGCGGCGTGCGCGGCCCATGGTTGGCGTGAGAAGGGCGAGCGCGCGGCGTCGTGATTCGGCGTCCAGATACTGGCCCAGTGTCACGAATACGAGCACCATGGTTCCCGAGTCATAGTACAAACGGTGACCGCCGCGCAGTGTCTGGGAGGCCGAGAAACCGATTGCCGCCAACGCACCGAACCCGATCAGCGTCTCGAGAGTCAGCTTGCCCCGCGATAACCCTCGGATCGCAATACGCAGCATCGGTACGCCGAGCAGCGCGAATACGGCGAGTGAGCAGACAAACATGATCCAGGAGCTGGTTTGCACGACCTCGGCACCCAGTGATTCGAGGGTGCCGAAGTAGGTCAAACTCTGAAACATCATGACATTGCCGCTCAAGAGCGCCGCGAGACCGAGCTTGGCCAGAAACCAGTCAGCGCGACCGCCCTCGCCCGCATTCCCTATGATGCGAAATACGAGAACGCACCCCGCGCAACAGAACGAGAGCGTTTGATCGCCCTCGGTCTGCCGATGGGGACGGACAGGCAGCGGCAGTCGGCAATGCGCGCATTGGCGTGACGCAAGCTCCCGGAGCACGCCGGCATGGCTTGCAGACATCACCACCATCCCGTCGAAGCCACTAACCCAAAGTTAGCGAGGCCCCGCAATATCAGGAGCACCCCGAGCACCGTCAACAGCGCGCCCGCCAGGCGTTGCGCTTTCACGTGTCGCAGCACTGTCTGGGGAACTACCGTCAATGCGAAGATCGCAGGCACCGTCCCGAGACCAAACACCACCATCGTGAGCGCGCCCATGCCGGCACTTCCAGCGACCCCCGCCCGGCTGGCTGCTGCGTATACTAGGGAACAAGGAAGCCATCCTTGCAAAGCTCCCAACAGCAACGGGGCCGCCGCGGCAGGCGCCCGATTCAGGCGCATGCGGCAGGCGACGAGCCAGCGCCCCAGCGCCGCCTGAGCCACGACACGCGCCGGATCGCGAAGCCAACCGATCATTGATAACCCGAAGGCCACGGCCGCGATTCCAGCCGCGATCGCAACGATGCCCGTGACCCCCAGGCGGGCCGCTACCGCTTGCGCGATCTGCCCAAAGGCCCCGACGATGAGCCCGATCAAGCCGTACGTCGCAATGCGCCCGAGATTGAAGAGAATCCGTAGAAAGAAGCGGGCCGCGGGCGTCGCGCACCTGGGCACGAACTGCGCCGTGCACATCGCCACATAGGGGCCGCACATGCCGACGCAGTGGGCACTTCCGAGCAGCGAGGCGCCGAACAGCAACACGAGGTCACCATCCATCGGTAGCGAGACGTGGTGATCGTGCACGACGTACCTGAGGCTCAGCCGCCGTCCTTCGGCCAAATCTGGTATTTGGTTTCCTCGATGTCGCGAAATTGCCCGGCGCGCACCGCCCAGAGGAACACACACCACGCCGACATCGACATGAGAAAGGCGCTGAAGAACATGTAGAAGGTTACATCCATCTAGATTCCTTCTTGAACCGCAGGAAGCTCCGGAACCTGTGCATTCCAGGCGACCCCCATGACATTGTTCAATACCGCGAAAGCAGCCGCGGTGATCAACGGCTGCGCCACGATGATGGTGATGAAACGCAGGAATGCCCGGTCGGCCGCCCTCCCCTCGGGAATCAAACCATACGCGCTCGTAAAGCGAAGCAAAAACCATGCGATCAGCACGTTAGTCACCGCGTATACGAGCCAACACAGTGCGACCGCCAGACTCCCTCCACGGCTCAGGGGCACGCCCGCGACAACAGCCAGAAATAACCCCAACCACACCAGAAAGAGCCAGAACAACCGGCGTGATTGGCCTTCGACCTCGACCGCAGGGTGTGCGTTGGCGCGCAGGCGCCGCTTGAGCAGCCAGGCTGCGACCCACACCAGCGGGACCAGCAGCGCCGGCACCATATAGGATGCGAACGTGATCTCGATGATTCGGAAAAACAGCGCTCCCGTCATGATGCACTCATGTGGTCATTGGCGTGAGACGGTGAAGCCGGCGCCTGTCGGCACGGGAGTTTGGCCGCGCTCGGTCGCCAGCGACAACGAGTAATACACCAGCGCCCAACGGCGCCGATCGCTGAATACCTGCCGGTCGGCGTCGCTCATTTTTGCGATGTCGTCCGATGTCGGCAAGGAAGCGACATAGGCCTGCAGCTCGTTCAGATCGCTATCAGCGAACATCGCTTTGCCGTTGTTCTGGGTCTTCCAGGCATTGAGATCCGGGAATGCCTCGCGAGGATACAGAATGGTGTCGTAGAACGATGGCATCGGGGTGCCGTTGAGACCCGTATTGAACGTGCGATACACGTCCGCGGGCGTGTCACCGAACTTGAAAGCTCCCGAGGTGAAATCGAACGGATGAATGGGCGTTTCCCAATCATCCACCAACTCGTTGGATGACGGCCCGTCGCCTTTGCCCGAATTTCCGTGGCAGGACCAGCATTGCAGCACACGGTAGACCATACGCCCCTCCTTGATGACCGCTGCGGGAGCTTCCTTGACTGTGGGATACGGCGGCGTGGGGATCTGAACGACCTCCGGCACCGGTTCCGACTTGAAGCGCGGCGACAGTGTTTTGACGTAGTCGACGAGATCCCAACGATCCTGCTCAGGAATAATGTGGCCGTCGGCCGCGTTGCCCCACGCCGGCATGATCTGGCCCTTGCGCACGCCTCGGCTGATGGTGCGGAAAATATCCTCGTCAGTGGGTAAAGCGCCCGACGGTGTCGTGCGACTCTTGAAGGCGCCCGCCGTCAGATCGCGCGGCTGAGGGTTGAGAAAATGATAGGCCACATTGAAGTTGGTGGAGCTCTTGCTATCCGCGGTCGTGCGGCCGTTGCCGTACACCCCGTGGCAGCCGGCGCACTTGTTTTCGAAAATAGTCCTGCCGCGCCCGACCCGCAACTCGAGTGGCTCGTTGGTTGCCGAACGGTGCGCGACGGGCCAAGCCTCCCAGGTGCGCCAGTCGCCGATCGCCGTACCGATCTTCTGCATGTACGCCTCGACGCCGATCATCTCTTCTGTGGGCACCGGACCATAATCGTGCATGTCGATGACGCCATCGCCGTGGCCGCCGTCGGCGTTCAGCGGGTAGCTGTCCAGCTCCTTGAAATTCGCAGGGAACGGGTGGATGGCATCGAGTTCGGACTTGGTGACGCGGCCGTCGTGATTCGTATCGTATTTCTGAATGAACGCCATGACGGCCTGGTCATGGGCCGAATCCACGGAAAACAGCCACGAGTAAGCCGGCATCATCGACTCCGGCTCCACCGCTCGCGGATCCCAGTGATGCGCGTAATGCCATGCATCCGAGCGCCGGTTGCCCTCGCGGGACAGATCCGGGCCGATGCGACGAGTACCAAACATCTGTGGCACGTCATAGATGAACTCGCCCGCCTGGCTCACCGGACCCCATTTATCGCTGTCCCGGTTGACCGGGCGCACGAACTGCGAATGGCAGTACCAGCAACCCTCGCGAATATAGACCTTGCGGCCCACATTCTCGGTATCGCTACGATGCGGCGTCGCCACGACTTTACCGTCGATGGTAGTCACCGTCTCGGGACGGGTCAGGGATTTCTCGAGATAGGGAATGAGCCCCTGGCTCGTCATCGACAGCGCGTAGAAACCCAGTGCCGCGATCAGAATAACCGGTTCGATGCGATTCAACTGTGTTACTCCTCGAACCTCAGGACCACTTCGGCTCTGGCAAATAGTCCACCGCGGCCCCTGCCGGCACCGCAATCAATTTGCCGTGCCTGATGGTCATGTAGAGATTCCAGAATCCGAGCCCGGCACCGATGTCCATGCCGATGCCCGCGAGTGAGCGGATGATCCAATACGGCTTCATGGCGACCATCGACTCTACGAAGTCGGTACCTGCCTGCAGCATCGTGCCCTGCATCATTCCCTGCAGAGTCAAATCACCTGCCATGACCGAAAAGCCGGCCACCGTCAGCCAGTAGTGCCACTGGGCGAGACCCTTCGAATACAACTCGCGGCCGGCGAGCCGCGGCGTTACCCAGTACATCCCCGCGGTCGCCCAGATGACGAAGGTGCCGAATACGGTCAGATGCGAGTGACCGATGACGAAGTCCGTGAAATGAGTGAGCCGCTGCATTTCACGCAAGGCCTCTGTCGAGCCTTGAAAACATCCCAGCAGGTAATAGAGCGCCCCGATGACAATGAACTTTGCCGTGTAGGAATCCTGGAAGTTCTTCCAACCGCCCACGAAGGTTCCGTAAAAGTTCTGCACGACCGTCCAGACCGGGATGATCAGCATCATGGAGGCCACGATCGCGATCGTCTGCGTCCAGTACGGGATGGGGCTGTAGATGTAGTGGTGAGTGCCGACGAACGGATAGAAAAGCGCCAGCGCCCAGAATCCGATCAACGAGAGTTTATGACTGTAGAGCGGGCGCTTCGCCGCCAGTGGCAGGAAATAGTAGGCGACCCCAAGACCGATCGGCGTAATCCATAGACCGACCACGTAGTGTATGTACAGCCCGTGCATGGCGGCATTGTTCACGCCGGGCATCGAATACGGAAGAATGAAATGCCCGAACGCGTAATTCATCGCGGTCCAGATATAGGCTGCCGCCATATACCAGAGGCTCACGTAGAGACGCGGTTCGGTCCGCCTCCTGATCGTCACCAGCACCTGGAGGGTGACCATGCACAACACGATCTCGACCGGAATGCTGACCCACAGCGGAAACTCACCGGCCTCGATGCCGCTGTTGTAGCCGAGCATGAGGGAGACGAAGCCGACGACCAGGGTGACGTTCCACATCCAGAAGATGCTGTTGCCCCATTGCGGCTTGTACATAGGCACACCGCACAGCCTGGGCACGATGAAGTAGGTCAACCCGATCACCGTCGTCGAGAAGCCGCCAAACACCACGCCCATGACATGCACGGGCCGCAGGCGGCCCCAGGTGAGCCAGGAAACGTGGCCCAGGAAATCGTAGTAGTTGAATTTGATCGCGACGATCGCACCGACTGTGGGGGCGAAAACCAGCCAGAAAGCTCCTGCAGCCATGAACTTGAGAATGAGGTCGCGATCGAACAGCCCGCCGGTAGCCACGACAGAGGTCGGGGCAGCGCGGCCGTCATCAAACATCGTGGTGGCCGTCGTGCTCATGATTCAGCCCTTGTCCGACCAGAACACAATCGTGTACCACACCATCCAAACGAGCATGACCGCGTAGACGATCCCGAGCCACGTCGGAACGATGCCGTGCCGCTCTTCGATACCGGAAAGCTCGTAGCGGGTGGTTGATTCCGAATGATCCTCTTTGTCGCTCACTGGGCACCTCGTGTCGTCCGATCAGCGGCCGTGGTCGCCATGTTCTTGGCATAGCCCGGGCTGAGACTCTGAATGAAATGCGTGAGATCCCAGGCATCCGCACTGTTCATCGAATCCGCAAACGTCGGCATCGGAGTTCCCGCCAGACCCGTCATGAACACCCGGTAGATATCGGTAGACTGGTCGCCGCACTTGACGTGTCCTTTTGTCAGGTCATAGGGAACAATCACATTCCCCCAGTCGTCCTTGAGCTCATGCGCGGAAGGACCGTCGCCTTGCCCACCTGCCCCATGACACTGTGAGCAGTTGTATTTCTTGTACACCGCCTCGCCACGCGTGACGGATGCATTGCTGTAGCCCGGGTCGGGCGGGATGACGATGGGATCTTGCGGCTTCTCGGTCGCGAAGCGTGGTGAGAACGTCTTGATGTAGGCGATCACATCGCGGCGCGACCGCTCATCGAGCGTTCTCCAGGTCGGCATGTAGGTCCCGTGGAGCCCGTTGATGAGCGTGTGTTCGAGGTCGGAATCGAGCGGCAGGGAGCCGGACGGCGTAGAACGCCACTTGTAGGTGCCCTGTCGATAGTCGCGCGGTTTGACGCTCAAGTATTCGGCCGCCTCCCCCTGGCCGTTGCCCTCTGCCCCGTGGCACGACAGGCAATAGCGTTGGTAGACCAGTTTGCCAGTCTTGACATCGCCGGTACCTGCTGCGCCAGCCGGACCGGCGGCGAACAACAATGCAGCGAATACCGGAATCAATTGCCCGACACGACACAACATACGTACCCCCAGGATTCGGCCGGATCTCCCACCAACATCACACGCGAATGAGTAACGGCGAGACATCGCTAATATGCGAAGTCGACTCCAAAGAGGATGCTATCCGTGCGCTGATCCAGGCCCGCGTCACCGACGCCTTTGATCTTGTTCGACGAAATTTCCGCATGCAACGCCACCTCGTCACGGATGCTGTACGCGATGGTGTACTTCACTCCGACAGTCCACTGGTCCTGGTCGTTGTAGTTCGACGGGCTGGCGATCAGGGGCTGGTTCTGGTTTCGGATCATGTCGTAGCGACCGAATACGCTCCAGTGCAACAGGTTGGTAGGAGGCACCCAGATCGCTTCGAGGAAGCCGCCATTGAACGTGCCTCCCCGGTCGGCAGTCCCTGCAAACAGATCCTTTTTGTCCGAGCCATGCCCGTAAACCAAGTCCAGATGCAGGGGCGCGACCAGCGGGCCGAGCCAGACATTGGCCTCCATTCCGTAGCGGGTCGATGATTGCAGGTGACTGCCGCTGCCGGCGATCGGTGTGCCCCCGGAGGTCAGAAACTCTGTCGGGTAATTTGCGAGCGCTCCCCACACGCCCACTTCTGCCTGCGAAACGAGCCCGTCATTGAAACGGAAGTACCTCTGCACGTGCCCATAGAAGGACGGCGAGCTCAGGCCGTTCGATGATCCCAGAGAGTCGTACGCCGAGAAGACCGTGAGCGTGTAGCGAGTCTGCGAATCCTTGTCGTGGCCGACGATTTCAGCCCCGCGCTGGTTCTGGCCCATGTCGTACCCGGCGATGTTGGCCCCTCCCGGCACCGACGGATGGTAGGAATAGAGTAGGTAGCTGTCCGTCAACTCCATATTTCGGTGCGCGGATGCGGGCAAGTCGATCTCGAACTGTCCGGCACGCAGGTTGAACCAGTCTGAATTCGCAATCAGCCGCGAGAAATACACCCAATACGACTCGAGATGCACATTGCCATCGGAGGCAAAGCCGGTCGGCACCACCAGGAACGAAATGTTGTCAGTGAGCACGCCAGCCATCAGAAGATCGATGCCGGCGTCCGCGACCCCGCCGGAGCCGATGCTCTTCGTGCCCTGGTCGGTTGGCTGATTCGTAACCCTGGTGTACGTATATGCCGGCGTTATACGCACCGCTACCGGCCAGTAACCGGGCTCGGCTGTCACGGTGTCATCTTTGCCCAGCCTGATCTGGTACCCGTTGTCGCGGAAATTCCTGCCGAAATCGTTCAGCACGGGCCACGACTCGTGACACGCCGTGCAGCGCAGCGAATACTTGCGCGCGAATGCCGGAATAGCGGACGCCGGTGAGACAAAGACGAACAGGACGATGGCGAACATCGCGACCTGCAGCATGACCCGCAACGACACTTTTGGTGCCATGGCTACCCCCTAGACGGAAATTTGATTATTTGGCGGCGAGGGTGATCGTTGATTTCACGGTTTGACCCGCAGCCACCACCACGGGGGCTGATTTCTCGCCCGCGACCTCATGCCACACCGCCAGGGTATAAGTACCGGGTGGAACATCCTTGATCGTGAAATGTCCCTCCGCGCTGGTCGTCGTGTAGTACGGATGATCGAGCTCCATGATCCACGCGTGCATCCACTCGTGCGCGTCGCACTTGACCTTGATCATCATCGGCATGCCCGGTAACGGCTTCGTCACCGAGAATCCCTTGAATGGCAGCGCGACGTTGAAAATCGTCGCGTTAGTCTCGGCATTCTGCGGATGAGTGTTGTGAAGTACCGTGTCCTCGGAGGAGATCTTGACCTGCTGGCTGACCATCGCGCCTTGCACGCGCGGGGAGAACATGCATTTGGTATTGACGAGTGCGAGCGGCTCGGCGGGAGCGGCCTTTCCCTTCGTGATGTCCTTGAGATAGACGATGACGTTAGCCAATCCGCCGCTGCTGTCGAGCGTGTAGGCCGGATCAGGGATCGTTTGCCCGCAATAGTCCTGATTCTTGCTGACTTTGATCGGGGCTTCGCTGTGTACCGTTCCGGACAGGGTGACGACGCCCTCTATCGTGCCACCGTTGGTCACCGCCACGACCTCGTAGGCCGCCAGGGCTTGTTGCCCAGCAAGCAAGCCAACGACGCCAACCACTGCCACACGAGCGCGTACAATGAACCAACGACAGCTGGCGGCAGCGGCGCCAATCCCGTTAAGCATAGGTATCCCTCACCGTTTTAATTATTGCGCGATCCGGTCCCCGAGAGTCGGCTGTCTGAACCTCCACTCATTGCTTCTCCCTGCCGAAGCACCTCTTCGCGCAGGTCGCCAGCGGCACGCACAGTGCAGCCCGATCGACGTTGTCGCAATGGGGACTTCTACCCGCGCGGGTGCTGCCGATGGGCTGGAGCGACCAACCAAACTTCCGCGGTTTGGTTGGTCGCTCCTATCTAAT
>JAQGOE010000048.1 GCA_028293725.1 Gammaproteobacteria bacterium
TCGCGCTAATCAACTCGTGCGTGTTTCCTGCCTCGAAGGCCGCGTGGCCGGCGTCGGGTACGATGCGCAGTTCGGCCTCAGGCCACGCGCGGTGCAAGTCCCAAGCACTCTTCATAGGGCAAACCACGTCATAGCGGCCCTGCACGATGACGGCCGGGATTTCGCGGATCCGGCCGACATCCTCTAGAAGTTGACTGTCGGATCGAAAGAAGCCTTTGTTTACAAAGTAGTGGCACTCGATGCGCGCGAAGGCAACAGCGTAGGCGTCTTCCCGGAATCTCGCGACGTAGTCGGGATTCAGGCGCAGGTAGCTCGTCGCGCCTTCCCAAACCGACCAGGCTCGCGCGGCCTTACCTAACACCCCGGCGTCCTCGCTCGTAAGGCGTTTGTAGTAGGCGCCCATCATGTCAGCCCGCTCATTCTCCGGAATCGGCTCGACGTAGTGTTCCCACATATCCGGGAACAGGGCGCCCGCTCCACCGGGGTTCTGATAAAACCACTCGAGCTCCCAACGCCGCAGCATGAAGATGCCTCGCAGCACCAGCTCGGTAACCCGCTGCGGATGAGTTTCCGCGTAGGCGAGAGCCAGCGTGGAGCCCCACGAGCCGCCGAATATGAGCCACCGCTCAATTCCGAGATGCTCGCGCAATTTCTCCATGTCTTCGACGAGATGCCACGTCGTGTTGTCCACCAGGCTGGCGTGGGGCCGGCTCTTGCCGCAGCCACGCTGGTCGAACAGGATGATGCGATAGCGCTTGGGATCGAAGAAGCAGCGCATCTTCGGGTCGGTGCCGCCGCCGGGACCGCCGTGAACAAACACGGCCGGCTTGCCACGCGGATTGCCGCTCTCCTCGTAGTAGATCTCGTGGACTTCCGAGACTCGCAAGAAGCCGGTGCGATACGCCTTTACCGGCGGATAGAGCGTACGGAGTTGCCGAGATCGGGTGGCGGGTTTGTGCTTCGTCCGTTTGGGAGCGGCCGGGCGGGAGCTCTTCTTTGCGGGGGATTTTGCGCGCAGTACGACACGACGTTTGGTTGCCATGACGTATCGTATCGCGGTGGACCTCGCGCGCATACTCCAGGCGGGGGATGCTCGAGAAAGAGGCGCGCCGCGAGCATCCCAGCTCTTGGCGCGCCCGGAGCCCGTTCGACAGGCTCCCATTGCCGTGGAGTACGGCTCGACTTAGAACGGCATCGACACACCTACGAAGTACCCACGCCGCGGTCCATATTGCGACGCGCCTACACCGATTCCCGTGCCATTGCGGATCTGGTACGACTGATCGAACAGGTTGATGACGTCAAACCGGACCGTCAATGCATCCTTTCCCTGGTCGACGCCCGGGATATGGAATGCGTGGCTCACGCCTAGATTGACTTGCTCGTAATAGGGCAGGCTCGCCCCGTTCGGAATCGACGTGCCGTTCGGCAAATCCAGGCTGGCTCGCAAGCCCGATCCCATCAGAAGGTCCGCGCTGACCCTGGTGTCGTAGAACAGGTACGACACCCCGCCCGAGGCCGTCAACTGCTCCTCGTGGTCGAGGTGGATGTAGTGACCGGCGATGTAGTTGAGGTCATCCGTCGAGAAGTTGAACTGCGAGCTGACGATCTCCTTGCCGATATCCCTGCTCGAGGCCAGGTTGCCATAAGCGGAGAACGGGCCCTGGGTGAAGTTGATGGCGAGCTCGGCGCCGTATTGCTGCCCGTGTCTGTAGTTGAACGGGGTCAGAATGATCGGCGCGCCGAACTGGCCCTCGTCGATGAGGTTCACGGCTTGCTTGTAGTAGGTGTCGACGCCGACGGTAAGCCCGTCAAGTATCTTCTGCTGTGCGCCGATGTCGTAATAATTGGCTCGCTCCGCAAACGGCGACGTGGTTTGGGATTGCGACGGTGCGTTGGTCGTGTTCTGGAACAGGGCGATATCCTTGTTGCCCACCAGCTCGAACGGTGGCGGCGAGAAGTAACGGGAATAGCCGGCGTGCACGGTCGTGCCGTCGAGCGGCTTCCAGACCACATTTACGCGCGGGCTCGTCTGACTGCCGCTGGAGAAGGCGGAGTAGCGATCGAAACGCACACCGTAGTTCACGGTCAGCATCGACAGCATCTTCCACTCGTCCTGCAGATAGACGCTCTCCATCATTTGCGACTGCTCGCCGTCGTCTATGACCGCGTACGGTACGTCGTTGAGCGGGACGCCATTGGCATCGGTTTGCAGCACCGAGGAGTTCGTCCTGCTGGTCGCCCGATCATGCTGGAAGTAGATCCCGGCACGAATCGTGTGGTCGTCGGTCAGTTGGTACGAGCTGTCGTTTTGCAGAGCGTAGGCGACGTCGCGTTTGAATGCGTACTGCGCCACTCCGTTGTAAAGCAGGTCGCCTAGGGGATCGGGCGTGAAGGTGAGGCTCGAGTAGCGCGCGGTGAACGAGGTCTGGGTGTCGAACTTCCCTATCGAGTGTTGCCAGCTCATGATCCCGTAGTCGGTGATCTCGGTCTGGTTCTCATTGAGATTCTGGCTGGGAAAGTCCGTCTGTCCATTGACGGTGAGCCCGAGCGAGGGCTGCTGCCCGTACAGGTTCGGGATCTGGAATGTGCCGTGCGAAACGCCCGCGACCCAACTCAGGCGATCGTTCTCGCCCAGGATGTACTCGAAATAGCCGAAGCCGTGATACTGCGTCGTGTGGTCATGGAGGGGATTCGATCTGCCGTCGGGCGACTCGATGCCGAGGTCGTTGCGCAGGAAGTCGCCTGTCACGAAGTAATTGAAGTTGCCCACCGAGCCGCCGTGAAAGAAGCTCGGCTCGATCTCACCGTGACTGCCGCCGTACAGCGATACCGCGCCATGCTGATCGAAGATACCGCTCTTGGTCGTGACGTCGATGATGCCGGCGGTTCGTAGTCCGTATTCCGCGGGCAGTGCCCCGGTGATCAGCGACACCGACTGGATGAGATGCGCATCGAAGGCCTGGCTGAACACGTTGATGCCTTCGGGAAGGATGATTCCGTTCAGGCGGTACTGCAGGCCGTTGTGCTCGCCGCGGACATGCAATTGCCCGAACGAGTCTTGCACGACACCGGGCGCCTGCAAAATGACCTGGTTGAAGAGAGTGTTGTCGCCGCCTGGCGTTGCTTCGATCGCAGCCTGGTCGATGGTGTAGGTCGAGGCTCCCGTCTGCGTCTGGATCCCGGCGCGGGCGTCATTCAGCTTCTGCGCTGTGATGACGATTTCGCTCATCGAGTTGGCGGACGAGTTCCCGGACCCGGTCGCACTCGAGGCAACGGAGGGTGTCGCCGCGTCCGCCGCTGCGGAATCGGGGGCGGCAGTTTCTTCCGCGGCCTGGGTCAAGGCAGGGCAGGTCGCGACGATCGCCATCGTCGCGGCAACCACCTTGCCTATGTTGTTCTTCGCACGAAACATGAAATCACTCCTGAAGACTTTCGAACGCCCGGCAATAAAAGGCCGTTACGACATTCGAAATGAACTCGCGAACTCCAGCCACAGTGGTCCAGCCCTACACACGAGACCGTGTGGAGGGAGGCGCACCGGGCGATGCCAGATGGCTTAGATCAGTTCGGAGGAATCAGGAGGCGCGCGTGGCAGTTGCGTGCCGACGCGGCGGCGTGCGGAACGGATGATCTCCGGGCGCTCGAGCGGTGCACGTACGACGAGTACGGGCTTACCGACAACCGTCGCCTGCGCGGGAGATCCCGCGGTACCACTGAAGTGGACGCACAGATCGCAGTGTCCGTTTTCGTGCGCACGCTCACCGAAGCCGTGCGCCGAAAAGGCACCCAGCGCTACGATCAGCGTGATGGCCGCGACAAACGCGACCAGACGAATACGGAAGAGACGCCTGCTCAAGGGGGGAGCTACCTGTCAAGGGACGAATAAGCGTAGCCTGTGAGCGGCCGGCGGGCAACTTGCGCGATACTATTGGCTGGTTAAAGCCCCCGTAATGTTACACAAATGGGACGGTCGTCTCGCCGTCACCTGGTTGGTTGCACCGCGTTTGGTATTCCTGTGAAGCTCAATCCCGACTCCCTGGCGACTCATCTCGAGCAACGCCTGTTGCCCGTCTACCTGGTATCCGGCGACGAGCCGCTGTTGACTGGCGAGGCCGCCGACGCCGTGCGCGCGCGCGCGCGGGCGACCGGGTTCACCGAACGCGAAGCGCACTTTCTCGAGCGCGGCTCCGATTGGGATGACGTGCGTGCCTCCGCGGGCAACATGTCATTGTTTGGCTCGCGACGCGTGGTGGAGATCCGGCTGCCGAGCGGTAAGCCGGGCGTCGCCGGCAACAAGGCGCTGGTGGGGCTGCTCGAGGCGAAGGATCCCGACACGGTGTTCCTGATTCTGACGCCGCGTCTGGATCGGGACGCGCAGAGCGCGGACTGGGTGCGGGCGGTTGAGGCAAACGGCGCCTGGGTGCAGGTCTGGCCGATCGACATCGATCGGCTCGTGGGTTGGCTACGCGGCCGCAGCCGACGCCTGAAGCTCGACGCGACGGATGAGGCCCTGGAGCTCCTCGCGGAGCGCACCGAGGGAAACCTTCTCGCGGCTCACCAGGAGCTCGAGAAACTAACACTGCTGGCGGTGGACGGACGGGTGACGGCGGACACGATTCTGGCCAGTGTCACAGACAGTGCGCGGTTCGACGTATTCCAACTCGGAGAGGCCGTGCTCGCCGGCGATGCGGAGCGTGCTTTGCGAATGATCGCGGGGCTGCGCGGTGAAGGCACGGAGCCAACACTCGTGTTGTGGGCGCTGACGAAGGCGATGCGCGATCTGTGGAACGGACTGGCCAACGCCGGTGGCGGCAAACCGCGCACGTGGCAGCGGCAATCGGCGGCGCTCGACAAAGGGCTGCGGCGCGCGGGGCGGCTGTCTTTCCCGGGATTGACGGTGCGCGCCGGCCGCGCCGATCGCATGGTGAAGGGGCGGCTGGCGGGAAATGCATGGGACGAGATCGCCCTTCTGGCAGCGGACATCTGCGGCCGATCGCCGCTACGGCCGCCGCAAACCGTGCTGAAATAGCGCCCAGTTACATAGGCAGCGTCGATGCAACCCATTGGTGTTTTTGGCGGCGAGTTCGATCCTATCCATAACGGGCACCTGCGCACGGCGTTCGAGCTGTGGCAGGAACTGCACCTTACGGAAGTGCGGATCATGCCCACGGGCAGCCCGCCGCACCGGGAACCGCCGTATGCGAGTGCCGATTTGCGGCTGCAGATGGTCAGAGCAGCCGTCGCGGACCAGCCCACGTTCGTGGTCGACGATCGCGAGGTTCGCCGCAGTGGTGTGTCCTATTCCGTGGATACGCTCATCGAATTGCGCGCTGAATTTCCCCAGCGCTCCCTGTGCTTGCTCCTCGGCATGGACGCTTTCCTCGGCCTGCCGAACTGGCACCGCTGGCGCGAGATTCTGGAGCTCGCGCACGTGGTCGTGGCCACTCGTCCGGGGTGGAAGGCCCCGACCATGGGCCCCCTGGGAGCGGTCATGGTCGATCACGGCACCGGCACCATTCGTGATCTCCACGAAAAAACCGCCGGTCGCGTCTACATTCACGCGAACACCCAGCTCGAGATCTCTTCAACCGAGCTGCGGCAGTTGATCATCGCCGGCCGGGACCCGCGATATCTCGTTCCCGACGCAGTCCGACAGATCATCCGGGAGACGAGGTGCTATGCTCCCAAGCCACGCTGAGACCATTTTTTAAGCATGCAATCCGCCCAGGAGAAGTCACTTAACCACATGACCACCCGTACTAGCTCGCGCCGCTCCAAGGAGCGCGTCTCGCCGTTGCAGGAAACCGTCACGGCTGCGCTTGACGACATGAAGGCAGTCAACGTCAAGGTGCTGGATGTACGAGGGCTGACAGACATTGCGGATACGATGGTCATCGCATCCGGCAACTCCGACCGCCACGTCCGCTCCATCGCCGACAATGTGGCGCGCAAGGCCAAGGAGGCGGGATACCGGCCTCTGGGCACCGAAGGCGCGCGCGACGGCGAATGGGTCCTCGTCGACCTCACGGACGTCCTCGTTCACGTCATGCTCCCGCGAGTCCGTGAATTCTATGGGCTCGAAAGCCTGTGGGATGCGGGCGAAGCCCACGAGCCAGCCGCGGACGAGACCAAGCCGGGGCCCAAAGCTGTTCCCTCGCCCTCATCCGGCTCCAAAGTGGCCAAATCGCGTAGCCGCAGCTCCCCGGCCCGCCGTCCCGCGGCACGCCGGCCGCGTCCCGCAACCTGATCCCAAGGGACCGGAAGCGTGCGCGTGCGCCTGATCGCCGTGGGCTCGCGCATGCCGAAGTGGGTGCGCGAGGCCTACGAAGATTACATAACGCGACTCGGCTCCGGGCTCAAAATCACGCTGGTGGAGATCGAGCCCGGCCCGCGCAGCGCCAGCCAACCCCCGCAGAAGGCTATGCAGGCTGAGGGGCAGAAACTCCTCGCCGCACTCCGCAAGGACGACTACGTCGTCGCGCTCGACGAGCGTGGTTCCGAAATGACCACGCGCGAGCTGGCCGCCTGGCTGGGGAATCGCATGCAGGACGGCCGCGATCTCGCCTTTCTCGTCGGAGGACCCGACGGTTTCGTGCCAGAGGTGGTAGCCCGAAGCGATCTCAAGTGGTCGTTGTCCCGATTGACGTTCCCCCACGCGCTCGTGCGGGTCGTGCTGGCCGAGCAGCTCTACCGGGCGCATGGCGTGTTGGCCAATCATCCGTATCATCGGGACTGATGGGCTCGATGAATTCCCGCTCACCCCTGATCTGTCTGGCTTCTGTGTCGCCGCGGCGGCGCGAGCTGCTTGCCCAGATCGGAGTGCCTCATATCGTCGTCGGCGCCGATATCGACGAGACCGTGCAGATCGGCGAGGCGCCGCGCGATTACGTGGTACGAATGGCGCGGCAGAAGGCGCTTACCGTTCGGGAGCGGGGCGAAAGTCTCCCGGTGTTAGCGGCCGACACCACTGTCGTGCTCGACGATGTCATTTATGGGAAGCCGCGGGATCGCGAAGACGGGCTCGCCATGCTCGGCCGATTGTCCGGTCGAACACACGCGGTCCTCACGGCCGTCGCGCTTGCGGATTCGCGCGGGGTGGCTGTGCAGTTGAGTGTGAGCACCGTGCGTTTTCGTGACCTCTCGTCGCAGGAGTGCGCGGAGTACTGGGAGACGGGCGAGCCACACGATAAGGCGGGCGGATACGCTGTTCAGGGGGCCGCCGCCGTGTTTATCGAGTCACTGAGCGGGAGTTATTCAGGCGTGATGGGTTTGCCGTTGTTCGAAACCGCCGGGCTGTTGCTCGCGGCCGGTGTACCTTACTGGGAGAAACGCTAGCGTCGTTAGAGGGGACGGCGCGGACGAGGACGACGCGCTGTTGAGTGTTGCGACATCCGCAGCCGGGTTCTGGTCGGAGCACGTTATTTGAGTATAGAGATTCTGGTCAACGTTGCGCCACGCGAGACACGCGCCGCAGTTACCGAGAACGGCGTCGTGCAGGAGATCTACATCGAGCGCACGAGCCGCCGCGGGCTCGTGAGCAACCTGTACAAGGGACGTGTCTCTCGTGTTCTTCCCGGCATGCAGGCCGCCTTCGTGGATATCGGACTCGACCGCACGGCATTCCTGCACGCTGCCGACATCGCCAACACACAGTCGGACGATACTGTCGTGGGCATGGCACCCACCGCTCTCTCTCAGGTTGAAGACATTCGCCGCCTCGTCAACCAAGGCGACGACATCCTCGTGCAGGTGATCAAGGATCCGATCGGCACCAAGGGCGCGCGCCTCACGACATTCGTGGCTCTACCTTCCCGTTATCTCGTCTACATGCCACGGGGCGATGGCATCGGTGTCTCCACGCGGATCGACGACGAGGCCGAGCGACAGAGATTGAAAAGCGCGATTCTGGGGTTGTTGGCCCCGGGGGCGACTGGCGGCTACATCCTGCGCACGGCCGCGCAGGGCGTGTCGGTCGAGAGTCTTCAAGAGGACATGGCTTACCTCGATAAGCTCTGGCACCACGTTCGGGTGCGAGCAGTGCAAACGGAGCCGGGCGAGATCGTCCACGAGGACCTTCCGCTCGCCCTGCGTGTTTTGCGAGACGAGCTCGCTCGTGGAGTGAGCCGGGTGCTGGTCGACTCGTCGCGCGAGCATGCCGACATGGTTGCCTTCGCGGCGGCGTTCATGCCGGATGCGGCCACCCGGATCGAGCAATACGCCGGCCCGCGCCCGATTTTCGATCTCCACGGCATCGAGGAGGAGATTGCCAAGGCGCTCGATCGCAAGGTCACACTAAAGTCCGGTGGACACCTGGTCATCGACCAGACCGAATCCATGACCACCATCGATGTGAACACCGGTGCGTATGTCGGGCACCGCAATCTCGAGGAAACCATTTTCCGCACTAACCTCGAGGCGGCCGTGGCCATCGCGCGGCAGCTGCGCCTGCGCAATCTCGGCGGCATCATCATTATTGATTTCATCGACATGCACGATGAGTCGCATCGCCGGCAGGTGCTTGCCGCGCTCGAGCGCGCGCTCGCCGGCGATCGGGCGCAGACTCACATCGTGAGTCTCTCGCCGCTCGGGCTCGTCGAGATGACGCGCAAGCGCACGCGTGAGAGCCTGGAACATCTGCTCTGCGCCCCGTGTCCAACTTGCGAGGGTCGGGGCTTCGTCAAAACTCCGGAAACGGTGTGCAACGAGATCTTTCGCGAGATTGTGCGACAAAGCCGGCAGTTCGCCAGCCGGGAGCTGCTGATACTCGCGCAACAGGACGTCGTGGACAGGCTGCTCGATGAGGAGTCCACCACGTTGGCCGAGCTCGAGGCACAGGTGGGGCGTCCTATCCGTCTTCAGGTAGAGGGGCTTTATGGCGTCGACCAATACGACGTCGTTTTAATTTGAGAGCGCTTGATGTTGTCCAGGGTCGAGACCGAGCCCACGCCGCCACGAGCGGTGTCCCAGGCGCCCGCGTGGCAGGGCCTGAGAGTGGCCGCCCTGGTCGCGGCCGGTGTCTTAGCGTTCTTCTGTATCGTTCTGCTTGCGTATGAGTTGGCGGTAGCCCGGGTACCGCAACATCGTGCTGCGCTCGAGCGGTTGGTCCGCGCGCAGACGGGTCTCGATATTCGGTTCGATGAGCTCGGTCTGCGCTGGGGTTGGTATGGCCCGGAGGCGGTTTTCCGGCGCGTGGAGCTCGGGGAGCCGCGGCGCTCGGCGGTACTGCTCCGGGCGCCGGAGCTCGTGGTTGGATTTGATGTGTGGCAGACGCTGCGCAGCGGGCAGCTGGAGGCCGCCCGGATTACGCTGGTGGCGGCCGACATTGATTTGAGTCGGAGTGCGGCGCGTGCGCCGGGGGAGACGTCTGGCGGTCGGAACGTGACCAACCCCGCGCCTGTCGCGGATGGGGTGCGACTGCTCGAGGGCTGGCAGGGCGGGCGTGTTGATCTTGAAGGCGGCACCTTGCGGCTGGCCGATCCCGGCGGTTCGGCGAATCCGCTAGTGCTGCAGATTCGACGGGCGTCGTTGCGTCGGTCGGAGCTGAGCTCGTGGAGTGGCTACGGCCTCGTCTTTCTGCCCGAGCGGCTGGGGCGCACGGCGCGCCTGGTGCTGCGCCTCGACGGTGATCTGGAGCGACCCGCAGGGCTGAGTGGGACCGTTCGCTTCGAGGGGCGGCGGCTTGTGTTTTCCGGCTGGCGTGAGCTACTCGCCGCTGTACCGGGCGTGGATCGCTACCTGCCGCGGGCGGGCGGCGGTGATCTCACGTTGAATGTCGACTTTGCGAGCGGGCGGGTCAGTAAGGCGAGCGGCAAAGTCACTGCCGGAGGCCTCGAGTTTGCGGCTCCCGGCGAGCCGGGGCGCACGTTGTTCAGCCTCGATCACATCCGTGGGGAGTGGCGACTGGCACAACGGGATCTGGGCTGGCGTTTACGCGTCGATTCGCTGGAGTTGGGAAACAGCGCGGGTCGCGCGACGCCGGCAAGCCTCAGTCTCGACGCCGCGCCTGCCGGTGAGTGGGTTCGCGGTACCCTGGAGCAGGCACCCCTTCAGTCCGTCGCTGCGTTGGCGCGTTGGTTCGCGCCACAGTTGGACCTGTCCGGCGTGGAGTTAGGCGGAACGGTCCGCAATGTCACATTCGATTGGAATGGCGCGCGCCCGTCCGGGCAGCGATTGCAAACCGCCGCGCGTCTCGTGGGCGTGTCCATCGCGCCTCCCGGACGCGGCTTCACACTGACCGGACTCGCCGGGGAGATTTCCGGTGACGAGGCCGAGCAGGTCGCCGATCTGAAGACGCGTACCGCGCGACTCGAGCTGGCACAGGCGCCGCAATATCCACTCGATGACGTGCGTGTCGACGCGCGACTGCAGATCGGTCGCGCCGATGGCGCGTGGCGCATCGCGACCGAAAAGCTCGAATTGCAACACGAGGCGACTCATCTAAGGATCGAGGGGTCGCTGCTCGGCGATGGCTCCGCCGCTGGCGTGCCGGAAATCAACGCGCATGCCGAGTTGACGGGCGCCGATGTCACGCTGTTGGAAAAACTCGCCGGCGCGAGTATGGCTCAGGCTTTTGGCGCAACATTTTCGCAGCTCACCGCCGGGCGTATCGAGCGAGCGCAGATCGAGTTGCGCGGGCCTTTCGATGCGACGTTGCCGGACACTGGCTTTACGGGGTCATTGTTATTACGGGATGCCGTGCTATCGGGTGGCGCGCTATGGCCCGACGCGCGCGAGGTTGATGCGCGCATCGACTGGCGTGGTCCGCGCATGCACGCGTCCATCGAAAAGGGACACGCAGGATCATTCGAGCTGAGTGCCACCAAGGCGGATTGGGATGTTCGCGGCGAGCGGATCGCGCATATCACCGGACATGTGTCTGGAACCATTGAGGACGCTATCGCCTGGATGCGTTCGCATCCGAAGCTGCAGCAGTACGCGCCCCGTGTGCAGAACATCGAGATGCGCGGCGCCGCCTCGCTGGACTTCAATCTGGCGCTGCCGCCGGGCGTAGACGCTTCAACCGAGACTGCGTCCGACATTCAAGCGCACGTTACCGCGGTGTTGGAAGGCGCACGGCTCGAGGCTGTCGCTGGAATGCCGCCGATGGACGCGCTGCGCGGTACTCTCGTATTTGACTCGGGGTATCTACGGCGTTCCACGCTCGTGGGCACGTGGCTTGGTGGTCCGGTTACGTTGAATGTGGGGGAGCGCCGCGAGCGAGGCGCCTTGGTGCTGTCGATTCAGGGTCGGGGGGTGATGAATGCGCGGCATCTTGCGCGCGCCGCCACTGCTGGCACCGTCATCGACGAGACGTTGGCGCCGGCGGGCAATGCCGAATGGAGCGGGGAGCTTGCTTACCTGGCGGGCAATGACTCGCGTCCGGCCCACTGGCGTGTCAGGGCTGACTCGAGCCTTGTTGGGGTTGTGAGTCATCTTCCGGACCCGCTCATGAAGGCTGCGGCGACTGCCGTGCCGCTGCATGTGGAGGCTCAGGGGACTGCGGATGAGGCGCAGTTGCGCCTGAGTCTGGGCGACCGGCTGCGCGGCGTGCTTGCGTTGACGCGGCAGGGGGGCTCGGCGGGGCGTGAGAATCTGGCGGCGCGCGAAAGTCAGGCGGCGCGCGAGAGTTTGGCGGCAGGACGCGAGGTTCTGGCAGGCGGCGTGGGTCCGGGAGGACACGACGACGCGACCTGGCGGGTCGAGCGCGGCAATGTGCAGTTCGGCAGCGCCGCGGCGGTGCTGCCCGGCGAGCCGCTGGTGTTGGTCGAAGGCCGACTGGGCCGGCTCGATCTGCCCGCGTATGTGGCGGCCTGGCAGCAACTCAGGGAGGAGCCTGCGGCAGCGCCGATTCGCGCGGATCTCGTTGCGGGTGAGATGCTCGTTGCCGGCCGCGGTTATGCCGATGTGCGGGTGTTGGCAGAGAGGACCGAGGCGGGCGCTGATCTCCAACTCGTCTCCCCCGATATCACTGGAACGGCGCATTGGCCCGCAGTCACGAATTCCAGCCATCCGGCACAGTTTCACTTCGCCAGACTCAACGTGCCCAATGGCGGCGCGTTTGCAGCGAGCGCGGAACTCATCGCGGCGCTGGGGCCGGCGACGGAGCTGACCGTCGATGACATCGTGTGGGAAGGGCACTCGCTCGGCAGCGCGTCGGCGACGATCGAGTCCGGCGGAAACGCCGTGGACGTAACCGATCTACATTTGATTGATAGCACTCAGGAAGTGAATGGCACCGTGCACTGCCAGAGCACGAAGTGCCGCCTGAAGTTCAACCTCGACAGTACCAACGCCGCGGCGACCTTGGCGGACTTTGGATTCCGGCCCGAGTTGACCGCGGCCAAGGCCACAGTCGAGGGGGACCTGGAATGGCGGGTCGGCACGGACCAGCCGCCATTGGCGACGCTTGCGGGCCGACTCAACTTACGCCTCGAAGACGGTATGACGCGGACCGCCCGTGATCCCGACGCCGAGGGCACGCCGTTCGCGCTGTTGTTGGTGCCCGCGCTCATGACTGGCATTGACCAACGAGCAGACCAGGGAACGGATCCGCAGCCGGGGCATGAGCTGGCACCGGGGCATGAGCTAGCATCGCGGCAAGACCGAACGCAGGCCGTCCCCCTGGCCGCGGCGGCCGAGTCCCGCGGGCTGCGGTTCTCGCGTCTCGAAGGCGACTTCGAGTTGAACGCCGGTGAGGCCACCACATCCAACCTCCACCTCGACGGTGATGCCGAAATCCTGATGCGGGGTCGCACCGGTCTCGTGGCGCGGGACTACGATCAACAGGTCTGGATTCTCCGTGGCGACGGCCGCTTGCCTGCCGCGGTGCGCCGCCTGGGACCGACACCGCGTGTTGCCGCGGCATGGCTTTCGCTTCGAGAGTTATTCGCCGGTGCGCGGAGTGAAGAGGGCTCCCGGGCGTCGCTCCATTTGCAGGGCTCGTGGGACGACCCCATAGTGGTAGCCACGGATTGAGGTGGCCCCGAGTCCAATGAAAGTCGCTGCGATACAAATGACGTCCGGGCCGGACGTGACCGAGAATCTGGAGCAGGCTCGCGGCCTTCTCGAGGAAGCCGGCGCTCGCGGTGCCAGTCTGGCCGTACTGCCCGAGAACTTCCCGTTCATGGGCTTGAAAGACGCGGACAAGCGCGGTGTGGCGGAAAGTGATGGGCGCGGTCCCATACAGGACTTTCTCGCTAGCACCGCTCTACGGCTGCGTATGACGATTGTAGGCGGCACAATGCCCCTGCGGGCGGAGACCGCCGATGGCCGTGTCGCCGCCGCCTCTCTGGTCTATGGCCCTGACGGCAAGCGCACCGCCCGCTACGACAAGATTCACTTGTTCGACGTGGATATCCCGGGTCGCGCCGGCATCGAGTCGGGCGGCACAGGGCGCTATCGGGAGTCCGCGCACGTCGCACCCGGATCGAAGGCCGTGGTGGTTGACACTCCTGCTGGGAAGCTCGGCCTCTCCGTGTGCTACGACATGCGGTTCCCCGAGCTGTTTCGCTCCTTGAGCGCCTCGGGAGCGCAGATTCTGACCATCCCTTCGGCGTTCACCAGTCCTACGGGGCGGGCTCACTGGGAAACACTTCTCCGTGCGCGCGCCATCGAGAACCTTTGTTACGTTATCGCGCCCGCCCAGTCGGGTTTTCACCCGAGTGGGCGCGAGACTTACGGTGACAGCATGATCATCGACCACTGGGGCCGCATTCTGCAGCGGCTGCCGCGTGGCCGGGGCAGCGTGGTCGCCGAAATCGATCTCGGCGCCCAAGCGGAAGTTCGCAGCAACTTCCCGGCCCTGCAACACCGCGTTTTCGCGGCAACCCACTCCTGAGCAAGAGTCACTGATGAAAGAATTACAGCCGCAGAATACGGCCGCTGCCGACCCGTTGGCCATCGCCCGCGACCTGATTCTGCGCCCCAGCGGCCTGGATGACGGCCGCCTCGATCGCGTGTTCGGCGAAGTCATGGCGCATTCCGTGGATTTCGCCGACCTCTATTTCCAACTCGCGCACCAGGAGTCGTGGTCGCTCGAGGACGGTATCGTCAAGGACGGCAGCGCCAGCATTGAGCAGGGCGTTGGGGTACGGGCGCTCGCGGGCGAGAAAACCGGATTCGCGTATTCCGATGAAATCGTGATGCCGGCCCTCGAGGAAGCTTCACGTGCCGCGCGCGCAATCGCCGTCCAGGGTGGCGAGCGGCGGGTGAAAGCGTGGACTGCTCAGGCGGGCCACCAACTCTATTCGCCCGCGGATCCTAACGCTGCGTTGTCAACGGAAGATAAAGTTGCGTGGCTCGAGCGAGTGGATCGCGAGGCGCGTCGCCTGGATCCACGTGTTGTGCACGTGACGGCGAGCGTTACCGCGGTACACGACGTTGTGCTCATCGCTACCAGCGAAGGTCAGCTTGCCGCCGATGTGCGCCCGCTGGTGCGCTTCAATGTTTCGGTGCTCGTCGAGCAGAACGGTCGTCGTGAGCAGGGCTATGCCGGTATGGGTGGCCGTTACTCGCTGGCGGACCTGGTGGCGGGCGACAAGCCGCTCGAGTTGGCTCGCGAAGCGGTTCGCCAGGGGCTCGTGAATCTCGAGGCGGTACCCGCGCCCGCGGGTCCGATGACAGTGGTGTTGGGACCGGGTTGGCCCGGGATCCTGCTGCATGAGGCGATCGGCCACGGTCTCGAAGGAGACTTCAATCGCAAGGGCACCTCGGCGTTCGCCAACCGTATCGGTGAGCGCGTGGCGGCTCCGGAATGCACGGTCGTCGACGACGGCACTCTCTCGCAACGGCGCGGCTCACTCAACATCGACGATGAAGGCATGCCGACCCAGTGCACGATGTTGATCGAGAATGGCATTCTGCGCGGCTATATGCAGGACCGCCTCAACTCCAGGCTCATGGGCGTTGCCGCGACCGGCAACGGGCGGCGCGAGTCGTTCGCTCACATGACATTGCCGCGCATGACGAACACCTACATGCGGCCCGGTCCGCACGATCCGCAGGAGATCATCCGCTCGGTGAAGAACGGTATCTACGCTGTCAACTTCGGCGGGGGCCAGGTCGACATCACCTCCGGGAAATTCGTTTTTTCGGCGAGCGAGGCCTATGCCATCGAGAACGGCAAGCTGGGCGCTCCCCTCAAGGGCGCGACGCTCATCGGCAACGGCCCCGATGTTCTAACACGGGTTTCCATGGTCGGGAACGACCTGCGGCTCGACGATGGCGTCGGAACGTGTGGCAAGGAAGGGCAGAGTGTTCCTGTTGGCGTTGGACAGCCCACGCTGAAGATCGAAGGCTTGACGGTGGGCGGCACCGGTTGAGCGAAAGCTGCAGCCGAAGGCAAACGCTATTTCTGCACAAAGGCGCTGGCAAAAGGAATTGCTTTTGTATTTCTGAGTGAAGACAGCGCGAATGGAGGCTCGTATTGAGCACTGCGATGTCGTCATGATGGACGCAAGGGTTGAGCAAGAACGCTCACAACGTGCGCAAGGACGCGCAGCCCTTGCATCGAAATCACACAGCGGCGCGCTCCCCGATGGTGCACTGACCGAACTTGCAGCCATTCGTCCTGTCAGACCGCGGACATAATTCAATTAGCGAGCGAGCATTGTGTCTGAGTTCAGCGACGCGGAGCGCCGCCATCACGAGTCTGTGAATTCCTGCACGCCACCCGGCGCCGCGGGTCCGTACTTTGCTTCCAACGATTCGCCCACTTCGAGGAAGGACAGCACGATGCACGCCGACAGCGCCGTTACGACCGAGTTGCCGAAACTCAACCTGCCCCAGGATCTGCTCACCGAAGTCAAACGCGGTGCCAAATCGAAAGCCGATTTCGGCGTCGAGGCCATGAAGCCGTCGCTGCTCGATCGCTTCTTCGAGAAGCTCTTGGGTAAGGGCGGCCGCTGAGCTTTTGACGGGCCGCGCTGCGATTCTCGTAGCGCGGCCCGGCCACTCCTTCAAGTGGCCACAGAGCCCCCGTCGCCTGCCGACCCGGTGCGGCTAAAGGTTCCGCTATTCCCCTTTAGAGCGTAGGATGGGCTTCTATGGAGCCCTCCTCAAAGCGCTTCTCTCGTCCCGTCTACGAAGGCCTGCCGTGGTTTTACATGGCGTGCGGCATCGCAGCATGCGTGGGCAGCTATCTTTTGCCGTCCGGCGCGTTGAGTCTTATCGTCGGATTCGCCGGTATTGCTGCCGTACTCGGGGGGGTCGTGATCCTGCTGCGGCGACGGGACTATCGCGAGCTGCGCTCGCAGTATGGTCATCCCGACGCGCTGAGCCTCGCGGCGCTGCTGGAAAAAGAAAACACCGACGCTTGAGTTTCGCCTTCGAGCCTGGGGCTCCTGCGATTACTTCGCGACCGGCTCCACACCGCCCTTGATCATTCCTTCGGTCTCCACGCCTTCGATGGCGTGCGCGGCCTGCAGCGCCTGTAGTCCCGGCACGGTGTCGGTCATCGTGCTGCGGGTCTTCGCCAGGCGCTCGTCAACGTAGATGAGCTCATGTTTGCCGAGCACCACGACGTCCCCGTCGTTGAGATAGTGGCGGCGTACGCGCTTGGATTTTACGTAGATGCCGTTCGTGCTGTTCAGATCTTCGATGACACACGAGTTGGGCGTGGTCACGATCTGACAGTGGTGGCGGCTCACGAAACGGCTATCGACCTGCAGGTCGTTGTCCGGAGTACGGCCGACAATGATCCGTCCAACATTCAGTGTGATTTCCTGCACGGTGCGTCCGTCCGTCGCCACGAGCATGCGGCCGAGAACGGGCTGCGCCGCATCGGCCTGGGCGGCCCGTTGCGGTGAGAACTCCGGCAGGACTTCGAGGTTATGGTGGGGCCGCGCGGCGTACTCTACCCACTGCAACTCCTCGATCGCTTCCTTGATGTCTTCTCCGGTAACGGTGTCGTGACTGGCGGTGTAGGCCGCCATCATGCTCGTGTCGCACAGGGTGTTGACGAGCCGAGGCACTCCGCCCGTATAACGGAAGAGGTCGGCGTAGGTATCCTCGGCAAAAATCTGACGGTCGCCGCCGCCCGCAACTTCGAGGCGGTGTTGGATATAGGCGCGCATCTCGGGTTGTGACAGCGTGGTCAGGTGGAAGCGCAGGCGGATGCGCTGCGTGAGCTGTACCAGCTCGGGCGCATCGAGCTTCTCGTTGAGCTCCGGCTGGCCCGCGAGAATGATCCGCAGCACCTTCTCCTTGGTCGTCTCGACGCCGGAGAGGAGGCGGATCTCTTCGAGCACGCGCATCGAGAGGTTCTGTGCCTCGTCGACGATGAGCAGTACCTTACGGCCCGCGGCGTACTGCTCGATCAGGAAGTTGTTGATGGTCGCGATGAGCTCGGCCTTCTTCATCTTGAAGGGCGAGAAACCGAACTGCACCAGGACGGCCTGGAGGAAGTCGATGGCCGAGACCTGTGTCTGGTTGATCTGGGCCACGACCACGTCGGTCTGAACCTCCTTGAGGAAGGATTCGATCAGGGTCGTCTTGCCGGCACCGATCTCGCCCGTGATCACCACGAAGCCGTCGGTGAACCAGATGGTCGATTCCATGTACGCCTTGGCGCGGGCGTGCTGTTTCGACAGATACAGGAACTGCGGGTCCGGACTGAGGCGAAACGGCAGTTCTTTGAGTTTGAAGGGTTCGAGGTACATCAGTGTATGAGCGGGAGCCGCCTGGTGTGACTCGAGCGCCGAGCCTGACATTAGACTGATATTAAGGGATGCGTATCCCGGGGGCCAACTCGGAAAGCAATTGCCGTGCCCGGCGGTCGCGCCGTGGCCGCGTGGGCTCGACCACCGTACAGTGGCCTATTTTGCGGCCTGGGCGCGGTTCTTTGTCATATTCGTGCAGATGCACGCCCTCCCAGCCCAGCACGGTGCCCCGGGGCGGCATGCTGCCGATGAGGTTGAGCATGGCGCTGTGGCCGGTCGGGCGGGTCGAGCCGAGGGGCAGGTTCAGAATGGCCCGCAGGTGGTTCTCGAACTGGCTGGTGACCGCGCCCTCGAGGGTCCAGTGGCCCGAGTTGTGCACCCGGGGCGCCATTTCGTTGGCAATCAGTCGCCCGCCGCGGACAAAGAATTCAATGGTCAGGACGCCGGTGTAGTGGAAGTGCGTCAGCACGCTTTCGAGATACCGGGCGGCCAACCGATGCCAGCGAGGTAATCCATAGGGCGCGCGTGTCAGACGCAGGATTCCCCCGGAATGGACGTTACCGTTCAAGGGGTAGACGGCGATTTCACCGCGCCGGCTGCGAGCGCCGATGATGGAGACCTCGCAGTCGAAGGGGATCCATTCCTCGTAGATGAGCCCGACGGCGCCCATCTCCCGCCACGCGCGCTCGGCATCGTCGCGTGTTTTGACGACCGCCTGGCCCTTGCCGTCATAACCGAGACGGCGTGTTTTGATGACGCCCGGAAGGCCGATTTCCCGCACAGCACGCTCGAGTTGCGCATGAGAGGCCACAGCTTTCCAACGGGTGGTTGGAATGTCGAGTCGCTCGAACAAGCGCTTTTCACTGACACGATCTTGCGCTGTTGCGACGGCGGGAATGGGCGGGGCGACCCGTGCGCCCGCGTCCGCGAGAGCGCGCAGCGCGTCCAGGGGCACGTTTTCCCAGTCGATAGTGGCGACTTCCGTGCTGCGGGCAAGTCGGCCAAGCAACTTGTGGTCAGTGAATGAGCCTCGCAAAACAGGGGCGATGCGGTTGGCGGGCGCGCCTGCGGCGGGGTCCAGGAATAGGAAGTCCAGACCCAGAGGATAGCCCGCCAACGCGAGCATTCGGCCCAACTGGCCGGCGCCCAGAATGCCAACGGTCATATACGGGACGGTGTGCGCGGATCAGGCTTGCTGAGGACGCTGGCGGTTTGCTGCTCGCGAAAAGCATCGAGCGCCGTCGCGATGGCGGGGTGCTTATTGCCCAGGATCGCCGCGGCGCACAGGGCCGCATTCGCCGCGCCCGAGGCGCCGATGGCGAAGGTCGCCACTGGAATGCCGGCGGGCATCTGCACAATGGAGAGCAATGAGTCGAGGCCGTTGAGGGCTTTTGACTGCACCGGCACGCCGAGGACGGGGAGGCTGGTTTTGGCGGCGGTCATGCCGGGAAGATGGGCCGCCCCGCCGGCGCCCGCGATGATGACCTCGAGCCCGCGCGAGCGTGCGCTGGAGGCGTATTCGAAGAGCAGGTCGGGTGTGCGATGAGCGGACACGACCCGCACTTCGTGCGGGACAGCGAGCTTGTCCAACATCTCGGCGGCAGACTGCATCGTCTCCCAGTCGGAAGACGAACCCATGATGATGCCGACGAGCGGTTTCATCGACTCATTGTAGCTGGCCGTACGTGAATAACGTACTACGCTATTCACTCTCGGTTTCGTCGGCGGCCGTGTGGCTGTCGAGCAATGCGCGCAACGCGCGAAACAGCTCACGGCTGGCGGCTCCTGTCGCAGCCGTGCGCGCGCGCTCCTCTCGCGCCGCATTGACCCGGCGCGCCCACTCGTCTCGATCCAGCCCTGGCCGCCAGCGCTCGAGCTCCTCCAGGGCGGGCGCGCCCTCAAGAATCAAACGCTCCCGCCAGGCCTCGACGCGCTTGAAGCTCTCGGCGTCCCGGGCATTGACCGAATTTCGCGAAGCGAGAAAGGCGCGGATCGGCTCCGGGTCCACATCGCGCATGAGCTTGCCGATGTACTGCCTTTGCCGGGCGAGACCGCCACGGGCCGTAATGCGGCGCGCTTCGAGGACCGCATCGAACAGGATCTCCGGGAGATTCAGCGCTGCGAGCTCGCTCTCGCGCATGCTGATCAGCTCTGCGCCAAGGTCCTGGGCCGCGTGTGCGGCGCGTTTGCGGGAGCTCTTGCTGGGCCCGTCGTATTCGGAGTCGTCGTTTGAGGGTTTTTTAGGCGGTTCTGAGGTCACTGTGAATGTTCCGGGAAAGTCTTCGAGCGTCGCCGCGGGTAGAGGAGCCTGCTTAGGAGCCTGACTGAGCAATGATCGCCTACTGCGGCCGCCCCAGCTCGGCATCTTTCTGCGATCATTTCCCTTACATAGTCCATGCTATGCGCGGGAAACGATCGCAGAAAGCTGCTCGAGCTGGGTCGCCCTCGCTACGGCGATCATTACTCAGTCAGGCTCCTAGTCCGCGACTGGTACAATTCTGCCCTACTCTTTTTCAATCAAGCGGATGTAATGCAGCAAGTGGCGGCCGACTCCAAGGGAATACCGCAACTACAGGAAGTGGTGAGTTTCGTGCTCGACGAAGCCAAGCGGCAGGGCGCGTCGCAGTGTGAGGCCGACGCCAATGTAAGCAAGGGGCTCAGCGTGACTGTACGCCTGGGCGAGGTCGATACCATCGAATACCAGCGTGACCGGGGTCTTGGGGTCACAGTGTACTTTGGTAAGCGCAAAGGCTCCGCGAGCACGGCAGACCTTAGTCAGGATGCGGTGCGCCAGACTGTCGAGAAGGCCTGCGCTATCGCGCGCTACACGGCGGAGGATCCCTACGCCGGGCTCATCGAGGCGGAGTCTCTCGCCCGGGACATCCCCGACCTCGATCTCGATCATCCCTGGGACGTGACACCCGAACGGGCGATCGAATTGGCGCGACGCTGTGAGGCTGCCGGGCTGGAGGTGGATCCGCGTATCACGAATTCCGAGGGTGGCTCGCTCAACAGTCAGCGCCATAGCGGCGTCTACGGCAACTCTCTCGGATTTCTTGCCGGTGTTTCGAGCACGAGCCACTCGGTAAGTTGTTCTCTCATCGCCCAACAGGGCGACGAGATGCAACGAGACTATTGGTACACCACGGCTCGCGATCCTGCCGACCTGGAAGAGGCCGACGCCATTGGCCGGATCGCGGGGCAGCGTGCGGTAGCGCGGCTCGGCTCACGCAAACTGTCGACGCGCAAAGCACCGATCGCCTTTACACCCGACATGGCACGGGGGTTGATCAAGCACTTCGCCGGGGCGATTCGCGGCGCGGCTCAATACCGTAAGGCGTCTTTCCTGCTCGACGCAGCGGGGACACAGGTGTTTCCCGAATTCCTGCAGATTCAGGAGCGGCCCCACATTCCCAAGGGGCTCGCGAGCAATCCTTTCGACGATGAAGGCGCCGCGACGAAGGATCGCGATCTCATCCGCGACGGCGTTCTCGACGGCTATGTGCTGGGCAGTTACTCCGCGCGTCGCCTCGGTCTCAAGAGCACTGGCAACGCCGGTGGTGTTCACAACCTGATTGTCGCGACGCCTGGCAGGGCGTTGGACACGCAGAGCTTCCTGACACGAATGCACACCGGTCTCTTGGTGACGGAATTAATGGGGCAGGGCGTCAACGGCGTTACGGGAGACTACTCGCGCGGCGCGAGCGGATTCTGGGTTGAGAACGGCGTGGTGACGTATCCCGTGCACGAGATCACCATCGCGGGAAATCTAAAGCAGATGTTCCGCGACATCGTTGCCGTGGGAAGTGATGTTGATTCGCGTGGCACGGTACGGACAGGGTCCGTGCTGATTGGCGAGATGACGATCGCGGGGGATTGAGCGAATGTCGCGCGTCCGGGGTCGACCTGAGCGATCGAGCGGATTTTCGGAGGCCTTAGTCGCGCGGCGCCGCTAGAGTGAGGGAGGGGCGCGGCTCCTCTTCTGCCGCGCGCTCGTCGGTGCGAGGCTCTTCTTTCGCTAGGTCGCTCAACGTCAGTTTGTCGCAGCGGTCGCGGCGCGCTTCTTCAATGGCCGCTATCACGCGATCCACCGACGGAATTGTCACGTTCCGGGGTATGAGCTGCCCGCTCCGCGGGTTGCGTGCTGCATCGAGTATCTCGCAGACGGTAATTTCTTCGACTGCGCGTTCGAGGGCTAACTCGTCCTCGACAGTGACGCGCAGAAGATCGGCTTCCTCGAAGGTTGTGACGAGGCGAGCCATGGTCTTGCCGGGCAGACCAAGCTCCTCGCCGAGTCGGCTCACTGTCCAACTGGCCTCGCCTCTGATCTGCGCGCGAGCGACGAAGTACATCAGGCGCAACGCGAGTTGCTCGGTCTCAACGCTCGAGAGTCGTAGTTCCCGCAGCCCCACTCGCAGGTACGTGGGATTCTGGATGTAGAACGACAACTGCGCCCCGGCGAGCAAAATCAGCCACCCGAAGTAGGTCCATAGCAGAGCGGCCACGATGAATGCGAAGCCCGCATAGATGAGCTGCAATCGCGTGGAGTACACCACAAACTCTGTGAATGTCTTGCCAACAGCGGCCCAGAGCACGCCCGCAACCACGGCGCCTATGAGGGCAGGCCGCCAGTGCACGCGTGTGTTGGGAATGAGCATGTACATGCCGGTGAAGAACACCGTGACCATAAGGTACGGAGCGAAGGCGATCGCGACGTGACGCAGTACGCGTGATCGGGCGACCTCCTGTACTGCCGCGCTTTCGAGTGCCGCGTGCGAGAGGCCGATGAAGCTCACCAGGAGCAAGGGCCCCAGTATCAGGAGGATGAGATATTCAGCGACGCGTCGTGCCAGACTACGTGGGTGGTCCACGTGCCAGACAAAGTTGAAACTGTCCTCGACCTTTTTGATCGTGCCGAACAGGGTGTAGGCCAGAAGGGTAAGGCCCACGAAGCCCGCCACGCTGGTGCTGACGCGCTGCGCGAATTCCACCACGCGCTTCGAGATATCCGCTGCGATGTCCCCTCCCATGGGTCGGAAGAATTCGTACACAATCGGTTGGAGGTCATGCCGCGCGCCGAAAATCTTGAGAACGACGAACGCGAAGGCGATCAGGGGAATGATGGAGAGCAGCGATGTGTAGACGAGCCCCATGGCACGCAGGTTGATATCGCCGCGCGACAGGTCGCGGATCACTGCATAAGGGTAACGAAGAATGCGCAGAACGAACGCGAAAGCGGTCTGCCGGGTCGAGGCCGGCCCGAAGAAGCACCAGTCGAGGAAGGCCCAGATGCGCGCCAACATTGCAGCAGAGTAGCATGATGACCATACCCTCCGGATTTCCACAGCGAATCGTCTGTCTCACCGAGGAAACCACCGAGACCCTGTACCTGCTGGGCGAGGACTGGCGCATCGTGGGGATCTCGGGCTTTACCGTACGGCCACCGCGTGCCCGCAAGGAAAAACCCCGCGTCTCGGCCTTCACGAGCGCGAAGATCGATCGCATCGTGGCGCTGCAGCCGGATCTAGTGCTCGGCTTCTCGGACCTCCAGGCTGACATCGCGGCCGAGCTCGTGCGCGCGGGCATTGAGGTGCATGTTTTCAATCACCGCAGTATCGAAGACATCCTGCGGATGATCCGCACGTTGGGCGGCATGGTCGGTTGTGAGGCGAAGACGCACGACCTCATCCGGCAACTCACGGCGGGACTGGCGCTAGTGCGCGAGCGAGCCACGGCACTTCCGCGACGGCCGAAGGTGTATTTCGAAGAGTGGGATGAGCCGCAGATCTCGGGCATCCGTTGGGTGTCCGAGCTCATTGAGCTGGCGGGCGGCGAGGATTGTTTTCCGGAGCTCGCGGTGCAGGCGTTGGGTAAGAACCGGATCATCGCGGATCCGACGGAGGTCGTGAGAAGGGCGCCGGATATCATCCTGGGATCGTGGTGTGGGAAAAAGTTTCAGCCGCACGAGGTGGTGGCGCGGCCAGGATGGGCTGAGGTGCCAGCGGTGCGTGATGGGTTCGTGAGGGAGATCAAGTCGCCGATTATTTTGCAGCCGGGACCGGCGGCGTTGACGGATGGCGTGAAAGCCATACAAAACGTCATCGAAGAATGGGCGGCTCGAACCGTCACAGCCTGATTTGGCGTGGACGTGGGAGAAGAAGGGCCTTTTCTTTATATCCCCCGGCGCTCGCGGATCAGCTCGTAAGCCTCGATGATGAGTTGGGTGCGCTGTTTGGCGTGCTCGATCATGGACTCCGGCAATCCGTTGGCTTTGAGTTTGTCGGGGTGGTGGCGGCTCAACTGGCGCCGGTAGGCTTTGACGACCTCGTCCTTGCTCGCGCCCGGAGTCGTTTCGAGGACCTTGTAGGCCTGGTCGAGTTGCTCGGCGCCGCCGTTGGTGCGGGCGTAGCCGCCCTGACCCGGACCCTGGTGGAAACTGCCGGTGCGGATGCGCAGTACCGTTTCGATTTGCGCCAGCTCGAGCGGCGATACGCCGAGCCGGGCGGCCACCCGGGTCAACAGGTCGCGTACCGGACCTTCCATGTTGTTGCCCGCAAGGGCGGCCCGGACCTGGATCTCGAGGAACACCCGCAGGAGCTCGGGACGCCCCTGGAGGGCGTGCCGTAAACCGCCCAACTCGGCGGCGGTGTCGAAGTTCCCGTGTTTGCCGGCGGTGAAGTAGTCGATGGCCGCCTGGACCTGCTGCGAATTCAGACGCAGATCCGACATGACTCCACGGGCCGCCGCGATCTCTCGTTCCGACACGCGCCCGTCGGCCTTGGCCAGGTAACCCATGATCCGGAAGGTGGCGCGAAAGAAACGCTCGCCGATCTCGGCGAGGTTGTCGCTCGAGTTCAGACGGGGCTGCGGGCTGCCGCTGTGCTCGTCAAACTGGTGGCCGAGTACTAGGCCCACAGCGAGGCCGATAGGCCCGAGCGTGAGCAACCCCAGCGTGCCGCCGACGACCTTACCGGTCCATTTCATCGCCATTCCGCCATCACCGTTCCATCAACGACCGCTTTCATCGCGCCCGCCACGCTCTCTCTCGTACTCACTGCAGCCTCTGCCACTTTCGCTATAGTACCAAGCGCCGGGACGCCGCCCGGTTTGCACCAAAATGACGCACCCCATGCAGCCGCCAACTGTCTTCCGTACTGCTTTGAATGGACTCGAAAAAATCCACGAAGGCAAGGTACGGGACATCTATGCCGTGGACGCGGGAGCGATGCTCATCGTGACCACGGACCGGATATCCGCCTTCGATGTAGTGATGTCGGATCCCATCCCGAACAAGGGTCGGGTCCTGCAGCAGATCTCGAATTTCTGGTTCGGACGCACGCGGCACATCGTGCCGAATCATCTGACCACCCGCTCTCTGGCGAGTGTCGTCAAGGATTCGTCCGAGTTGGCGTTGCTCGAGGGTCGGGCCTGCGTCGTGCGGCGGCTCAAGGCGTTGCCGATCGAGGCCGTGGTACGCGGCTATATCATCGGCTCGGGTTGGAAGGACTACCAGGCCACCGGCAAGGTCTGCGGAATTACGTTGCCCGCGGGACTGCGGCAGGCCCAACAACTCGCGCAGCCGTTGTTCACGCCGGCGTACAAGGCTGCGGCGGGTGAGCACGATGAGAACATTACTTTCGAGCACGTGGAGCGGTTGGTCGGGACGCCGCTGGCGGCGCAGATACGTGACACTGCTATAGCGCTCTACAATTTCGCGGCCGAATATGCGCTCACGCGCGGCATCATCATTGCCGATACGAAGTTCGAGTTTGGCGTGGACGAGGCGGGTCAGCTCACGTTGATCGACGAAGCTCTGACACCTGACTCCTCGCGCTTCTGGCCGGCGGACACCTACCGGGTGGACACCAGCCCGCCGAGCTTCGACAAGCAGTTTCTGCGCGACTATCTCGAGACGCTCGATTGGAACAAGAAGGCGCCGGCGCCGCCGCTGCCTGCCAACATCATCGCGCGCACGAGCGAGAAGTATGGTGAGGCGTTCGAGCGCCTGACCGGAGGTTGATGAACATGCAGACTCCCTGGATCGCCCCGTCGATTCTCTCTGCGGATTTCGCTCGTCTCGGCGAGGAAGTCGATGCTGTGCTGAAGGCAGGCGCGGACATCGTTCATTTCGACGTGATGGATAACCACTACGTCCCGAATCTGACGATCGGTCCGCTGGTGTGCGAGGCACTCCGCAAACACGGGGTGACGGCGCCTATCGACGTGCATCTGATGGTGACGCCGGTGGATCGCATCGTGCCGGACTTCGCGGCGGCGGGGGCCACCTTCATCCAGTTTCATCCGGAGGCAACTGAGCACATCGACCGGACCATCGAGCTCATTCGCGAGCACGACTGCAAGCCGGGGTTGGTGTTCAATCCGGCCACGCCGCTGGACTATCTCGATTACACGCTCGACAAAATCGACATGGTGCTGATCATGTCGGTGAACCCGGGTTTCGGCGGGCAGAAGTTCATCCCGTCGGCGCTGCGGAAGCTCGCCGAAGTACGCCGGCGGATCGACGCGTCCGGGCGCGCGGTGCGCCTGGAGATCGACGGCGGTGTGAAGGTCGACAACATCAAGGCGATCGCGGCGGCGGGCGCCGATACTTTCGTGGCGGGGTCGGCGATCTTCGGGAGTAAGGATTACGCCGCGACGATCCGCGCGATGCACGAGCAGATCAAGGCGGCGAAGGGCTGAGCCCTACTCGTCTTCGTCCTCATCGTCGTCATCATCATCATCATCCATATCGAGCGGGCCGGTCACCTTCGAGGTGGCCGCCGCCGCTGGCTTCGCGGGAACGATCACCGGACGGGTCTTCATCTTCGGTCGGGCGTTGAAGACCACGATCGTCTTGCCGGTGGCGCGCAGCAGGCCCTGCTCCTCCAGCACTTTCAGCACACGTCCCGCCATCTCGCGTGAGCAGCCGACGAGGCGTGACAGCTCCTGGCGGCTGACTTTGATCTGCATGCCTTCCGGATGCGTCATGGCATCGGGCTCGCCGCATAGATCCATGATCGCGTGGGCTACGCGCCCGGTGACGTCGACAAAGGCGAGGTCGCCGAGCTTGCGGTTGGTGCGGTCGAGGCGGGTGGCCAACTGTGTGGCGAGCTCGAAAATGAGGCCCGGGCTTTCGGCGGCGATCTGCCGGAAACGCGGGTAGGTCATTTCCGCCAGCTCACACTGGTTGCGGGTTCGGACCCAGGCGCTGCGCGTGGGCTGCTCGTAGAAGAGGCCCATCTCGCCGAAGAACTGCCCTCGGTTGAGGTAGGCGAGCACCATCTCGTTGCCTTCCTCGTCTTCGATCATCACTTCGACCGAGCCGCTGATGATGTAGTACAGCACGTCGGGCAGATCGCCCGCGTGTATGACGACCGTCTTCGACGGAACGGTTCGTATCCGGCAATAGCTCAGAAATCGATTGATCGCCGGGATGTCGCTCAACGGCTTGATGTTTTCGTCCATACCGGCTCCCCGAAATTCGCTTTTTAGCGGCGGCCCGCTTTTTTATACATATGTCTGCCTGACTGCAAGCGTACCGGGCCACGTGGGCCGGAGGCAACGACAGTCAGCACTCTTCAATGAAACGGTCAAAGTCACGGTCAGATCCAATACGCGGCGCTCGTCATGAGTCGCGCCGTGTTACGCATGAGGAACCGGACCGGTGACGGCAGCTCAACGCCACCCGCTGCTTTTGCGCTCAATCCATGTGCTATCTCGTCGGTTCGCATTGTCTGAAGTATGGCACGGCTGCGGGCATCATCTGGTGGCAGTCGCGCGAGGTGCTCATCGAGATGGCCTTCCACCTGCCGTTCTGTTTCGACGACAAAGCCGAGACTGGTGCGATCGCCCAGCAGCGCGGCGGCAGCCCCGATCGCAAACGAGCCCGCATACCACAGGGGATTCAGCAGGCTCGGGCGTGACTCCAGCTCCTTCAGACGGGTCTCGCACCAAGCGAGATGATCGGTTTCTTCATCCGCCGCTTTTAGAAGTAGCTGGCGCGTTGCAGCGGAGCGGGCTACCAGAGCCTGGCCGTGGTAGAGCGCTTGCGCTGCGATTTCGCCGGCGTGGTTTACGCGCATGAGTGCGGCGGACTCGCGCTTTTCAATTTCTGTGAGTGGAGAGGGCGATGGGGCTGCCGCCGCGCGCTCGGCCACCCCCACGGGCTCCGGCATCGGCCGTGAAGCTGTGGCTGGGGCGAAGACGGACCGCAAGGCCCGGTCGGCTGCGGAAATCAGGGTGTCCAGGGGACTTTCCGACTGCATGCACTCATTATAAGGGGGACCTTCGCCCGGCCGCACGTCAGGAAATGTCTTAAGAGCCCCTGGCGTGGGCTTGGCCGGAGCCCGATCCGGAACTTTCGGGCTATCGCCTTTGCATTGGCGGACCCGCTTGAGTACACTTCCCGGCCTTTTTTCGACCCCGCAAAGTGCGTGGGCGGCTGACTGGTTTACCCCTATGCCTATTACGAAGACCACTGAATTTGCCAAGTCCGGCAGTGTCCGCGGCGACTGGTTCGTAGTCGACGCCAGCGACAAGACGCTGGGACGCCTCGCCACACAGATTGCCCACCGTTTGAGGGGTAAGCACAAGGCTATTTACAGCCCGCACGTGGACATGGGCGATCACATCGTCGTGCTGAACGCCGAGAAGATCCATGTCACGGGGCGCAAGCTCACCGACAAGATCTACTACCATCACACTGGCTACATCGGCGGCATCAAGTCGATCGCGCTGGAGAAGCTCCTCAAGGAGCATCCCGAGCGTGTGATCGAGATCGCGGTGAAGGGCATGCTGCCGAAGAACACTCTCGGCCGAAGCATGTTCCGCAAGCTCCATGTGTTCGCGGGTGCCGAGCACCCCCACCAAGCGCAGCAGCCGCAGCCGCTCGAGATTCAGTAAGGATCCTTATTCATGCCAGCAGCAGTCTCTCATCGTCAGGTCGTCGACCGCCAATACGGCACCGGCCGCCGCAAAACCGCCACGGCCCGTGTGTACATGCAGGCGGGCACCGGAAAAATCACCGTCAACGAGCGCTCGCTCGATGAGTTCTTCGGCCGCGAGACCGGCCGCATGATCGTGCGCCAGCCGCTCGAGGCAGTGCAGCTCATGGGCAAGTTCGACATCAAAGTGCGAGTCGACGGCGGTGGCATCACCGGCCAGGCCGGCGCGATCCGCCACGGCATCACTCGTGCCCTGATGGAGTACGACGAGAGCCTGCGCAAGACGTTGCGCGATGCCGGCTTCGTGACGCGCGACGCGCGCGAGGTCGAGCGCAAGAAGGTCGGGCGCCGCAAAGCCCGCCGCGGTCCTCAGTACTCGAAGCGGTAAGTTTGCAGGCCGGCCGGCTGCGGTTATTCTCCGCACCGGCCGGTCGCTTCGTGGGTGGCACCGCCGGCAAAAACCACGCTTTTTGCCGGCCGCTGAACAGAGGCACGGAGATGATCCGCGAAAACCGCCGCAGGCGAGTTTTCGCCAATAAATGATGGGGGATCGTCTAGTGGTAGGACAACGGACTCTGACTCCGTTTACCTAGGTTCGAATCCTAGTCCCCCAGCCAAACGTAAAAGGCCCGCCTCATGGCGGGCCTTTCGCGTTTCTGGGGTGGGGTTGAGAGTGGGAATCCAATGGCCGGCCCCATGGCGGGCCTGTCGCGTTGCCGCCGGTTGGGTGAGGTGTGGGAATCCGAGGGCCGGCGCCCATGGCGGCCTTGTGTGTTTCCGCCCGGTCAGTCGTGTCGGGTGGCTGTGACCGTCAGCGTGTTAGGTGTTGGTTTGTCGCACACGGCAGGTTGTCTCACGCGTGCCGGCGCGGCTTTTATCCCGCCTCTTACACCACTTCGACTCCGCTATTCGTTGCGATCAGCAACACGTCGGCGGGACGGTTTGCGAACAGACCAACAGTGACCACGCCCGCCAACTGATTCAGCTGTTGCTCGAGGGCGGGTGGGTCGGTGATGGAGAGATCGTGCACGTCGAGGATGTGGTTGCCGTTGTCCGTGACACATCCCTCGCGCCATACCGGACGACCACCGAATGCGACGAGCTCGCGCGCGACGAGTGAGCGCGCCATCGGGATGACCTCGATGGGGAGTGGGAACTTACCCAGGCGGGTCACGACCTTCCCGTCGTCGACGATGCAGATGAACCGCGACGCAGCGGCGGTGACGATCTTCTCGCGAGTGAGTGCTGCACCACCGCCCTTGATGAGATGACGGGAGCGGGTCGCCTCATCGGCACCATCGATATAGAACTGCAGGTTGTCGACGTCGTTCAGGTCGAGGACCTTGATACCGATCGCCTGAAGGCGCGTCGTCGTCGCGTTGGAGCTCGAGACGGCGGCTCCGATGCGCTCATGGACGCTGGCGAGCACATCGATGAAGCAGTTCACGGTAGAGCCAGTGCCCACGCCGATGATGGCCCCCTGCTCGAGACCGCGATCGAGAAGATAAGCGAGAGCCGCCTGCGCCACGCGCTGCTTCTTTGCGTCACTTTCCGCAGACATCGTTCACCTCACACATGAGTATCGAGCGAGCAGGCGCGCTGGAAGGGCGACCGTTAACGTTAATAACGCGTGTTCGACTGGAAAACTAGCGCTAAAACGCGCCGAGGGAAACTGCGAAGGGGCTCATCGATGTGGGTCGTGCCGCGGTGGGTGTGGGGTCACTGCCGCGTGACGAGTCGTGCCTACTGAAAAAAATACCGACCTGCAGAAACGACTGTGCCCGCTTTTCGGCGGGCACAGTCTCTGCGATTCACTTGGGAGGCGCTTGCGCGGCCCCCAAGTCAGGCCTACTTCTTCTTCGCAGCTTTCTTCTTAGCCTTCTTTTTCGCTTTCGCCATGTTGGCTCTCCAGGTTAACGGGTTAGTCCGAGGTCGGAGTATATACACGCGAAACAAAATTACAAGCAAGCGTGCGCGCAACTGTGACAAGTGTGATAGGCGTTCGCATCGCGCGAAGGTGTGCGAAGGGACCCCGCGGTGCATGCGTGAGGCGTGCGCTCATGGTGTCGATACCACCCGCTGCATCACTCGATCGAGAGAATGAATTTCCATTCCGCGGGTTCCAGCGGCGTGATGGAGAGTCGGTTGCCCTTACGCAGCAGAACCATGTTTTTAAGCTCTTTCGTCGCATGTTTGCGCAGCTCCTCGAGCGTGATGACGTGCGCGAGACGGCGCTCGAGTTGCACATCGACCATGAACCAACGCGGCTCGGCGGGGACGCTGTCCGGGTCGTAGTGATGATGCTTGCGATCGAAGGCGGTGGGGTCGGGATACCCTTCCTTCACTATATTCATGATGGCGACGATTCCCGGTACGTCGGTGCTCGAATAGTAGAGAAAGGCCAGGTCACCCTTCTTCATATCGTCCCGAAGCATGTTGCGCGCTTGGTAATTGCGCACTCCGTCCCAGGCAGTGGTGTGACGCTTGGCACGCTCGAGGTCCTCGACGCTGAACGAGGTGGGTTCGGTTTTCATCAGCCAATAGCGCATTTCACGATCCTTTCTTCGGTAACCACCGCATCGAGTCTTACGTCGTGAGCGGCGGCAGTGAGGCCTTCGACTTGCTGAAACGCATACGCAATACCGATCAGGCGTGGTGCATGCCACGCGGCTCGCCACCTTCGGAACGCGAATGCGCGATCGTAGTAACCACCACCCATGCCGAGGCGAACGCCGCATGCATCGAAGCCGACGAGGGGAAGGAACACGACATCGAGCCAGCGTGCGCCGATTACCCGGAAGCTTTCGGGCTCGTGTATCCCGAGACGATTGCGTCGCTGACGCCCTGTCAGCTCCACAAAGCGCATCTTGCGTCCCAGTGAATGCCGGTCGATGCGTGGCACGTAGATGTGGCAACCGCGACGGCGGGCGAGCTCGATGAGAGGCACCGTGTCGAGTTCGGAAGGCAGCGCTGCGTATACGGCAATGCGCCACCCGGCCTGCAAGTGGAGATAGCGATCGGCGTTGCGGGCAACGAGTTGGGCAATGCGGGCGCGTTCACTGGCAGAGACGCTGCGGCGTCGCGCCCGCAATGTTTTCCGCAATGCCTTACGGTCGGTTACGGGTATCGCTTCAGTCATGAGGTTGGCGCCCCGAAAGCGGCGCAGCGCTGGTTAGTCATGACGCTGAGGGCTTGCCTCGCGACCGAAGGCCACGCCTTTCCTGGCCGCCGTACGAAGACGCTGCCCTGGTTAGTCGTGACGCGGAGGGCTTGCCTCGCGGGCTGAGGCGCCCCCACCGAAACCCACGCCTTTCGGTCGTCGCCCAACGAAGAGGTGGCGTGGGTTCCGCAGAAAGCGCCGTAGGCGTCTTTCTGCCAATGAAGAAGAAGCGTCACCCGCAGATGCCGGTGCGAACCGTTGCTCTCGAACCAGAGCAACAAGTGGGACGAGCTGCGACAGGTAAGGCTTTCCGCTCAAGGCACGGACTTGCACAATGCTGCCTGCAACCCATTGTCCCTGGGTAGTACAAACTAGGGTCCGAGGTAACCCGGAACGCTTGTCGAACACCGCAGGCGACGCCGGGAGTCACTTTACACGAACCCCGGACGGTGCGCAGGACCCTTCCCCGATGAGTGGAAGACGCGACTTTCGCGCCACTACACCCAACCTAGAGTTCGAGTTGCTGGCCCCTCTCGATGGCGCCTTCAACGCGCTCGCGCAGGGCGCGGACCCGGCCACTGGCGTCACTTTCGAGCTTCTCCAGCTTCGCATCGTGGTTCTTCAGTCGCAGCAATTCGTTGGCGAGGTTGAGCGCCACCATGACCGCGATCCGGTCGAGACCCACGACCTTGCCGCTGTCACGGATCTCGCGCATGCGGTTGTTCAGGAATTCAGCGGTGTCCAGGAGCGCGGTGCGTTCCTCATACGGACAGGCGATGACGTATTCCTTCTCCATGATCCTGACGCTGACTCTTGCTTGCTCTTGCATGCTCATGAGCCGTGCTCCAGAGTTTTCAAGCGGCCGATCATAGCTTCGACGCGCGTGCGGACCTGTTCGTTCTTCTGAAGGAGCGAGGCACGCTCGCCGGCCAGCGACTCGTGTCGTTGGCGCAACGCGCGATTCTCTTCCTTCAGATGTTCCACGGTCGCGACCAGTTCTTCGATGCGCTTTGCGAGTCGCATCAGCTCGAGATCGAGCTGTGTTTTTGTGGTGTCGCTCATGTCGGGACTATAGAGAGGCTCGCGCATCGGTGCAAATCAACGTACGGCCTCTTCAGGCATAATCCCTAGGAATGAACCAGCCCAGTTACACGGAGATCCAGCGCGTCCTCACCGACGAGCGTTCTATGACGGACGCGGCGGAGGCGCACGGCACGCTGGCAGGGTGCCTCTGCGCCGCCATCGGCTATCGGTTCGAGGATTGGTTGCTCGAGATCCTTCCGGAAGGACGCGCACTCCCGCTTGCCACAGCCGCACTTCGCGAGCTGTATCTCGAGACCTCCGGCGCACTCGAAGGGTCCGAGATGGAGTTCGAGCTGCTGTTGCCGGAGGACGAAGCATCTCTCGATACACGTACGGTCGCTCTTGCGCAGTGGTGTCAGGGCTTCCTGTATGGCCTGGGCGGTAGTGCCATTCAGGATGTAGGCCGCTTGCCGGGTGAGGTAGGCGAAATTGTGCGCGACCTCTCGGAAATCACGCGTGTCGGCATCGACGGCGACCAGAACTCGGAATCGAACGAGAGCGCCTACGCTGAGCTCGTGGAGTTCGTGCGTGTCGGTGTGCAGCTTGTCTTCGAGGAGCTCAGTCCGCTACGTGACCAACCCTCCTCCCCGGGCGCGCCGCTTCACTGAGAGCCTGGCCAACTAAGGATCCGAAACACTTGGCGAAAGACGAGTTCGCGCGCCGCCGCCGCCAACTGATGCGCCTGATGGGGCGCGACTCCATTGCCATCGTGCCGGCCGCGCCGGTTCGGCAGCGCAATAACGATGTGGACTATGCCTATCGTCAGGACAGTGACTTCCACTACCTGACGGGATTCGGTGAGCCCGAATCGGTTGCGGTGCTCATCCCCGGCCGTGAGCACGCGGAATACATCCTTTTCCTGCGCGATCGTGATCCCAAGCGTGAAGCGTGGAATGGTCGCCGCGCGGGCCCGCAGGGCGCGACGCGCGAATACGGCGCGGATGATGCGTTCCCTATTACTGACATGGACGAGATCCTGCCGGGGCTCCTCGAAAACCACACGAAGGTGTTCTACGCGATGGGGGTGTATCCGGATTTCGATCAACGGGTCGTCGGTTGGGTGAACGGCCTGCGCACGCAGTCGAGTCACGGGCGCAATCTCCCCCAGGAGATCGTGGCGCTCAATCACGTGCTGCATGACATGAGGCTCTACAAGTCGCGTACCGAAGTCGAGCTCATGCGCGAGTCCGCGCGCATCGCCGCGCAGGGTCATGTCCGTGCGATGCGTTTCTGCCGCCCCGGCCGTATGGAGTACGAGGTCATGGCGGAGCTCCTCCATGAATTCAGGCGTCATAACGCCGACACGTCCTATCACCCTATCGTAGGGGGCGGCGCGAACAGCTGCATCCTTCACTACGGCGAGAATGACCAGCCGCTGAATGACGGCGACCTGCTACTGGTCGATGCCGGATGCGAATACGAGTGCTATGCCTCTGACATAACGCGTACGTATCCCGTGAACGGGTGCTTCACGCCGGAGCAGCGGGCGGTCTACGAGGTGGTGCTGGAGGCGAATCGCGCCGCTATCGCGCAGGTCCGTCCGGGTAATCACTGGAACGATCCGCACCTGGCCGCCGTTAAAGTCATTACGCAGGGCCTGGTCAAACTGGGGCTCCTGAAGGGGCGGGCCGCGAAGCTCGAGCGCGATGGCGCTTACAGGCGGTTCTTCATGCATCGGACGGGTCACTGGTTGGGTATCGATGTTCACGATGTGGGTGACTACAAAATCGGTGACGCGTGGCGCGTGCTCGAGCCCGGGATGGTGATGACCATCGAGCCCGGCATTTACATTCCGGCGGGTAGCCGCGGCGTGCCTAAGCGTTTTCACAACATCGGCATCCGCATCGAGGACGACGTGGTGGTGACGAAGACGGGGGCGGAAGTGCTCACCTCTGGCGCGCCGAAGGGTGTCGACGAGATTGAAGCTCTCATGGCGGCGGGCTGAGCCGCGATGAAAGTCGACGTCGCGATTGTCGGTGGAGGGATGGTTGGCGCGAGTCTCGCGCTTGCGCTGCGAGGACTTGGTGTCGACGTAGTGCTCGTCGAGGGTGTCGCGCCTGGCTCTGGTGCGCAGCCGAGCTTTGACGATCGCACGACCGCGTTGGGCAACGCCAGCCGCCGCATCTTCGAGAGCCTCGGTATATGGGGAGACATCGCGCCTCAGGCTGCGGGCATCCGTACGATCCATGTTTCGGACGCCGGTCGATTCGGGTTCGCGCGGCTGCGGGCCGAGGAGCAGGGAATCGATGCGTTCGGATACGTGGTGGCCAACAGGGTTATCGGGACGGCGCTGTGGGGGCGGTTGTCAGCGTTGTCTTCAGAGGGAATCGTGGTGCGCGTCCCGGCGACGGCTGAGGACATTGAGGTGTCGGGGGACGGGGCTGCGTTTACGTTGGTTGGTGGCGCCGAGGCTGAGCGCGTGGAGGCACGCCTTCTTGTGGCGGCTGACGGCGCTCACTCCGCCGTTCGCGCCGCTGCAGCGATCGAAGCCGACGTAGAGGACTACGATCAAGTCGCGATTGTTGCCAACGTTGGGGCCGATCGTCCTCACGATGGCACTGCCTATGAGAGGTTCACTGCGACCGGACCGCTCGCGGTACTGCCGCTCTACGATGGGAGCTATGGCGTTATCTGGTCTTGCCGGCCGGCGGATGCGGCTGGTGTTCTGTCTTTGGATGACGGCAGTTATCTACGCGAGTTGCAGGCGCGGTTCGGATGGCGCGCCGGGCGGTTCGTGCGCGTTGGCCGGCGCGTTTCGTATCCGCTTAAGCTCACCCGCGCGGTGGAAACAACCGCGACTCGCACCGTGTTGATCGGGAACGCCGCGCAGGCGCTGCATCCGGTGGCAGGGCAGGGGTTCAACCTTGGGTTGAGAGATGCGGCCATGCTTGCAGAGGTAATTGCTAACGCCGAGGGAGGCGACGTGGGTGCGCCCGAGCTGCTGCGTCGTTTCGCGGAGTGGCGGGCGGCCGATCGGGGGGGTGTTGTCCGCTTCACGGATGGGCTCGTTAAGTTGTTTGGCAGCTCGCTGCCTGGCGCTGGGATATTGCGCAACCTTGGATTGCTGATGTTCGACCTGGCTCCGCCGGCGAAGAGCGCTCTTGCGAGGGTAAGCGCCGGGTTTGGTGGGCCTACGCCGCGATTGGCCCGTGGGTTGCCGCTGCGCGATGCGCCGACGGGGAGCGGGGCTGTGCACGAGCGGTCGTCCGCCGGTAGGAGTGAGCGGCCATGAGTGGACGGATCTGCGGGAGCACTCGTGACAGATGAACGCGCGATGACGGATGCGTATGACGTTCTCGTCATAGGTGGCGGACCTGTGGGCGCGTGTGTGGGGGCGCTGTTGGTGCAGGGCGCGGAGCGGGGGGCGACCGGGCAGCGAACCGCAACACCGTTTCGAGTGGCTGTGCTCGAGCCGAGTCGACCGCAGATGCCGGCTGGCGATTCGCCTGTCGATGCGCGGGTTGTTGCCGTGTCGAGGTCGAGCGAGCGGATATTGATGGCGGCGGGGGCGTGGGATCGGATTAGCGCGGCGCCGGCTGATGGTGTGACCGCGTCTGTGCCTCGACTGAATCCTTATGAGCGTATGCGCATCTGGCATGAGAGCGTTGCCCCGGGGTCCTCCAGCGCGCTGGTGTTTGACGCTGCAGACGTTGGGGAACCCAATCTCGGGTACATCCTCGAGAACCGGGTGCTCCAGGCCGCACTGCTCGACACGTTTGAAGCGGCGGGCGGCGTCATTGAGCCCGCGCAGTTCGTGGGACTTCGAATCGAAGCAGACGCCGTGCGCGTCGAGACCACTACCGGGACGTTGGTGGCGAGGCTCGTTATCGGTGCGGATGGGGCGCAGTCTTCAGTGAGACAGGCAGTGGGCCTCACTGCGGACGCTTCTGACTACCGTCAAACGGCGATCGTCGCAACCGTGGCAACGGAGCGCTCGCACGAGAAGACCGCGTGGCAGCGTTTTATGCGCGATGGAACGCTAGCATTCCTCCCGCTCGCGGATGGGACCACGTCGATCGTGTGGTCCGCCGACAATGACGTTGCGTCGGTGTTGCTCGGCGGCTCGCCTACGGATTTCGCGGCCGAGCTCGATCGCGCCTCTGACGGTGCGCTCGGGGCGACACGACTCGTGAGTGAGCGCGCGTCATTCCCACTGCGCCGTCTCGCAGCTCATCGTTACGTGGCGCAGAGGGTTGCGTTAATCGGTGACGCCGCGCACGTGGTGCATCCGTTGGCGGGGCAAGGGGTCAACCTGGGGCTGCTCGATGCGGCGGCATTGGCGCAGTTACTACTCGACGCGCGTCAGGAGCGGGAAGACCCCGGCGCACTGAGAGTGCTGCGACAGTACGAGCGGTGGCGAAAGAGCGAGGTTGCGTTCATGAGCTCGGCGATCGACGCGTTCGATCGATTCCTCGCGCATGGACGCGGGCCGCTGTCGAAATTGGCGCAGCGGGGGCTGGGGTGGGTGAATCGTAGTCAGGAGGCGAAGCGATTTTTCATCGCGCGGGCGTTGGGGACGGCGGGAGAGTTGCCGCGGGTCGCGCAGCGGTAGCCAGGCGGCCTTACTTCAACGGTATACGGTCAATCTTCGCCGCTACGATGAAATCGTTCTCCGACAAACCCTTGATCGAGTGGGTCGTGAACTGCACCCGGCAATAGTTGTAGCCGACCTCGAGGTCCGGATGGTGGTCCTCGATGTTGGCGATATGAGCCAGCGCGTTCACGAAGCTCATGGTGCGGTAGAAGTCCCGGAACGCAAAGGCCCGGCGGAGCACGCCGCCGGCTTCCATGTTGACCACCCAGTCACCGACGAGGTCTTTCCGAAAGACCTCGGCCTCATCGCGCGTGAGGGGAGCGACGCCACCCTCACACGCTTTGCACTTTCGGTCCGCTAGGTCGGTCATGTCGTCTCAGAGTGAGAAGTAGATCACGCGGTTTCCGCGGAGGCGGTCTCGCTCGTCGCCGCTACCGCTCCGGTGCCCGCTGCTGCCGTACCGGCGGCGTCCTTACGGACATAGCTGCGCTTCACGTACTGCTCGACGATCTCGCGGAACTCTTCGGAAATATGGTCGCCCTTCAAGGTGACGGTCTTCGCGCCATCCTCGTACACGGGCGCTACAGGACGCTCGCCTGTGCCCGGAAGGCTGATGCCGATGTTGGCGTGCTTGCTCTCGCCGGGTCCGTTGACGACACAACCCATGACCGCGACGGTCATGTCTTCGACACCGACGTACTCGCGGCTCCACTCGGGCATGCGATGGCGGATGTGCGATTGAATGCCCTGAGCGAGTTCCTGGAAATAGGTGCTCGTCGTGCGGCCGCAGCCGGGGCAGGCGATGACCATCGGAGTAAATGAGCGCAGGCCCATTGTCTGGAGGATTTCCTGCGCGACGATCACCTCCTGGGTGCGGTCACCACCGGGAGCGGGCGTCAGCGAGACGCGGATGGTGTCGCCGATCCCTTGTTGCAATAGGACCGACATGCCGGCGGTGGAGGCTACGATACCTTTCGAGCCCATACCGGCTTCGGTGAGCCCGAGGTGCAACGGGTAGTCGCAACGCGCGGCGAGGTCGCTATAGATCGCGATGAGATCCTGCACTCCGCTCACCTTCGCGGAGAGAATGATCCGATCGCGGGGCAAGCCGATGTCGACGGCTCGCTGCGCGTTTTCGAGCGCCGAGAGGGCGACGGCCGCACGCATGATCTGTTGGGCCGTCAGCGGCTGCGCGCTGGCGGAGTTTTCGTCCATCAGCCGCGTCAGCAGATCCTGGTCGAGGCTGCCCCAGTTCACGCCGATACGGACCGGTTTGTTGTAGCGGCAGGCCGTCTCGATCATTTCGGCGAACTGCGGATCGCGTTTGCTGCCGCGGCCCACGTTACCCGGATTGATACGGTACTTCGAAAGGGCTTCGGCGCAAGCGGGGTGCTCGCGCAGGAGTTTGTGACCGTTGAAATGGAAGTCGCCGATGAGCGGCACCGTGATTCCCTGCTTATCGAGGCGGTCACGGATGAGCGGCACGCCTGCGGCCGCCTCACTCGAGTTGACTGTCACGCGCACGAGCTCGGAGCCGGCGCGGGCGAGCGCTTTGACCTGTTGGGTCGTGCCTTCGACGTCCGCAGTATCCGTATTCGTCATCGACTGCACGACGATGGGGGCATTGCCGCCGACGCGGACGGCGCCGATGGCGACCTGGAGCGAGGTACGGCGGGTGGGAAACTGGGCTGTGGATTGAGCCATAGACATAAGGAGGACGTAACGTGCGATATGCCGATTCTACAGGGTGAGGCACTGCGTTGCGCCCCCTCGACTCACCAGGGTTCGAGGCGAGGACTTAGCCGAGCTGCTATGATCCACCCGCTCGCTCAATACAGTCTGTTCGGAGAGAGTCCGGCCTGGTGCCGGAACGCCGAAGGCGCAAGTTCCGCCCGGAAACGCTCAGGCCCACGAACGGCAGACTGCGGAAAAATCGGTATTTTCCGTGCGGGCTCTGGAGAGAGGTGGACGCCCATGCAGGTCCACCCACCGAAGGGGAGCGGCGTCCACTGACGCCTGATCTCTCAGGTCACAGGACAGAGGGGCGGCAGATGCTCATAGAAGAAGCGTCTGCCGCCTTTTTTTGTCGCGGACTTACGCTTTTTTGGCGAGTCCGGAGGACCCGTGGGAAGACAGACCCCTTTGTTCCAGCTTCACCGTGAGCTGGGCGCGCGTATCGTCGATTTCGGTGGATGGGACATGCCCGTCCAATACAGTTCCCAGATCGGCGAGCACCACGCGGTCCGGCGCGCGGCGGGCGTATTCGACGTTTCCCACATGTGCGTCATCGACCTCAAGGGCGCGCGGGTGCGGCCGTTTCTGCGTGCACTGCTCGCCAACGATGTCGACAAGCTGGTTCGGCCGGGCAAGGCCCTCTACAGCTGCATGCTCAACGAGTCCGGGGGCGTGCTCGACGATCTCATTGTTTATTACTTGTCCGATTCCTGGTTCCGGGTGGTCGTGAATGCCGGGACTCGCGACAAAGATCTCGCCTGGATCCGGCGCCATGCCCGGGAGTTCGATGTCGGCGTGCTCGAGCGCACCGAGCTCGCCATGCTTGCGATACAAGGACCCGAAGGCCGCGCCAAGACGGCAAAACTCCTGTCGCGAGTCGGCGCGGCCACCGCTCTCGAGCTCGATACCTTCGTCGGTCGTGAGATCGATGGTTGGTTCGTCGCCCGGACCGGCTATACCGGCGAAGACGGCTTCGAAGTCATGCTGCCGGCGTCCGACGCCGAGCGGGTGTGGCGTGAATTGAATTCGCTCGGTGTTGCTTCTTGCGGTCTCGGTGCGCGCGACACATTGCGGCTGGAGGCTGGCATGAATTTATATGGCAGCGACATGGATGAAACCACCCATCCTTTCGAGTCCGGCCTCTCCTGGACCGTTGCGATGGAGGCGGCGGGCACCGCGCGCGAGCGGCGCTTCATCGGGCGCGAGGCGCTCGAAGCCATCAAAGCGCAGGGCTCACCGCGCAAACTCGTCGGCCTTCTGTTGGAAGAGCGGGGTGTCCTCCGCGGTCACCAGCGTGTGGTGGTGCCCGGGCTCGGTGAGGGCGTGACCACCAGCGGCACGTTCTCTCCGACCCTCGAGCGCTCAATAGCGTTCGCCCGCGTACCGGCCGCTACCGGCCAACAGGTCCAGGTGGATATTCGCGGCAAGCTCCTCAACGCACGGGTGGTGAAGCCCCCGTTCGTACGGTTCGGCCAAGCCGTGGCGCCCCTGCTGCAATAACACGATACAGCACTCTTCAAACGGAGATTCCCGATGAGCAAGGTTCCCGCCGATCTCAAGTACACGAAGACCCACGAATGGTTGCGATCGCTGCCGGATGGCAGCATTGAAATTGGCATCACGGATCACGCCCAGCACGCGCTCGGCGACCTCGTATTCGTTGAAGTTCCGGAGGCGGGCCGCGTCTTGAAGGCCGGCGAGCCGTGCGCAGTGGTCGAGTCGGTAAAAGCGGCCTCTGACGTGTACGCCCCCGTGACCGGGGAAGTTCTCTCGGGCAATCCGAAGCTCGCGAGCACTCCCGAGACGATCAACACAGACTCCTACGGTGAAGGTTGGCTCATGCGAGTACGGCCTACGGCGGGCGGACCCGCGGCAGAGCTCCTGTCGCCGGCCGAATACACCAAGCTTCAACAGGAGGAGGGTGACTGATGGCCTTCATTCCGCACACTCCTGCCGACGTCGAGGCCATGCTCGCGGCCATCGGTGTTGCCAGTATCGAAGACCTCTTCGACGAAATCCCCGCGACCCTGCGAGTGAAGTCGCTTGCGGGCATACCGGACGAGTTGAATGAGATGGAGGTCGGCCGCCTGATGAGCGAGCGGGCGCGTGCCGATGGCCGACCGTTATGCTTCATCGGGGCCGGGGCCTACGAGCACCATATTCCGGCAGCAGTGTGGGCTATCACGACTCGCGGTGAGTTCTACAGCGCCTACACGCCCTATCAGGCGGAAGCCAGCCAAGGCACGCTGCAGCTCATCTACGAATACCAGACCATGATCGCCAGCCTCACCGGTATGCAGGTGTCGAATGCATCGGTGTACGACGGTGCCTCTGCCGTTGCCGAAGCGAGCCTCATGGCGGTACGCGCGAATCGTCGCTCCAAATCACAGCGGATTCTCGTTCCAACGACTGTCCATCCGCATTACCGCAAGGTGGCCGTTGCCACGGCGGGCAACCAGGGGCTGCGCTTCGAGGAAGTGCCGTACTCCACTGGCGAAGGGGTCGTGGCGACGACTTCGCTGGCGAAGTATGAAGGGGAGGACATCACCGCCCTGGTCATCCAACAGCCGAATTTCTTCGGACGGTTCGAGGATGTCGACGCATTGACGGATTGGGCTCACGCGCGCGGCATTATGGTGATCGCCGTCGTTAATCCGACGTCGCTGGCGCTTCTGAAGCCGCCGGGCTCGTGGGGTACCAAGGGTGCCGACATCGCTGTGGGTGACGGGCAGCCGTTGGGAGTGCCGCTGTCATCGGGCGGACCCTATTTCGGGTTCATGACGACGCGCATGGAGTATGTGCGCCAGATGCCCGGACGAATCGTCGGGCGCACGATGGATTTGAGCGGACGCGCAGGCTTTACCCTGACACTGCAGGCGCGCGAGCAACATATCCGTCGCGCCAAGGCGACATCCAACATTTGCACCAACCAGGGGCTGTTGGTGACCGCGGCGACGATTTACATGTCGCTGATGGGGCCGCAGGGTCTCGGGCGGACGGCCGCGGCCTCACATGCGCGGACGCGCGAGCTCGTGGACGGGCTGACACGTTTGAAGGGCGTGCGGGCTGCGTTTCAGGGGCCGGTGTTCCACGAGTCGGTGGTGTTGCTCGATCGTCCGGTCGCGCCGATTCTGAAGATGCTGGCGAGCCGGGGGATCTTGGGAGGGCTCGATCTCGCGGAGTATTACCCGGAGCTGGGGCCGGCGCTGCTGGTTTGCGCGACGGAGACGAAGACGACCGCGGATATCGAGAGTTATGTCGCCGCGCTCGGCGAAGTGATGCAGGCGGCGCGGGCCGCGTAGGCCGCGCCGCGTAGGACTGACTGTGTGAGGATTTATGATGCGTACCCATGAAAAAGTGATCTTCGAGCAATCGCACCCCGGCCGTGGCGCTTCCGACCAGTGGCCGCAGGATCCCGGTGCGGCCGCCACGGCGGATATTCCGGCCAGGTTGCGCCGTACACAGAAGCCGTTGCTGCCCGAAGTGGGCGAGTTGGAGACCGTGCGTCACTTCACACGCCTGTCACAACTCAACTTCTCGATCGACACGCACTTCTACCCGCTCGGGTCGTGCACGATGAAGTACAACCCGAAGGCCTGCAATCAGTACGCCATGTTGCCCGAGTTTCTGGGCCGGCATCCGCTCGGGCCCGAGACTCACGGCCAGGGCTTTCTCGCCTGCATGTACGAGTTGCAGGAGATGCTGAAGGAAGTGACGGGTATGCAGGCCGTCGCGTTGAGCCCGATGGCGGGCGCGCATGGGGAATTCGCGGGCGTGGCGATGATCCGCGCCTATCACCGCTCGCGTGGCGATCTCGCCCGCAATGAAATCATTGTCCCGGAAGCGGCGCATGGTACCAACCCGGCCACCGCGACCATGTGTGGCTGTGTCGTGCGGGAAATCCCCGTGGATGCCGCGGGAGACGTCGATCTCACGGCGCTCGCGGCGGCAGTGGGTCCAAATACCGCGGGCATCATGCTCACCAACCCCTCGACACTCGGAGTGTTCGAAAGGCGGATCGAGGAGGTGGCGCGCATCGTCCACGCAGCGGGCGGTCTCCTCTATTACGACGGGGCGAACCTCAACGCGATTCTGGGGAAAGTGCGCCCGGGCGACATGGGCTTTGATGTCATCCATATGAACCTGCACAAGACCTTCTCGACGCCGCATGGTGGCGGGGGGCCGGGCGCCGGGGCGGTGGGTGTGGGAGCGCGGCTGCAACCCTTCCTGCCGATTCCCATTGTGGGAAAGCACGACGAAAGGTACCGCTGGCTGACGGAGAAGGACCTGCCGCAGTCCATCGGCCGCCTGTCGGCTTTCATGGGCAACGCGGGGGTGCTCCTGCGCGCCTACATCTATATGCGCATGCTCGGCCGGGAGGGGATGAGCCGCGTTGGCGAGTACGCCACGCTCAACGCGAACTACCTGCTGGCCCTGCTGCGGGCGCGGGGATTCGAGCCGGCGTACCCCACCCGCCGGGCCAGTCACGAGTTCATCATTACCCTGAAAAAGCAGGCCCGGGAGCTCGAAGTGACCGCCATGGACTTCGCCAAGCGGTTGCTCGACCATGGGTTTCATGCCCCGACGACCTACTTCCCACTGCTGGTGCCCGAATGTCTGCTGATCGAGCCGACCGAGACCGAGGGCAAGGACACACTGGACGCATTCGTCGCGGCCATGGCACAGATCCAGGCGGAGGCCGAACAAGAACCCGAGCGCGTGACGAGCGCACCGCATACCATGCCGGTGCGCCGCCTGGACGACGTTCGGGCGGCCAAACAATTGGATCTCACATGGAAGCCGACAGCGCAGCAATAGACCGTTATAAACCTCGGGGTGTCACCCGGGTCATCCGGGCCCTGGGCTCCAGTACTAAGGGCCTCGCGGGCGCTTTCCGCGACGAGGCCGCGTTCCGGCAGGAACTCGCGTTGGCTCTGCTCGTCATACCTCTGGGCCTGTGGCTCGGACACAGCGGAGTGGAGCGTGCCCTGCTGATCGGCCCGGTGCTGTTGATTCTGATCGTGGAGCTCATCAACAGCGCCATCGAGGCGACCGTGGACCGCATCGGACTCGAGCGCCACGTGCTCGCGGGTCTTGCCAAAGACATCGGCTCGGCCGCCGTGTTCATGTCTTTCATACTGCTGGGCACCGTCTGGCTGCTCGTTCTGCTCGGCCGTTAACCAAGAGGATCGTGATGCGACCTGAGAGAGTGCTTTGGTTGTGTCTGCTTGTCTGTGTCGCCTCCGTCAGCGTGGGGCGCGACCCGCCCACCGCTTCTACGACGGCGGTGCAGCAGCCCCCGCCGGCGCAACAGGGGCCGTCACAGCCGTTGCCCGCGCTGCCGCCCCCGATGCTCGCGCCCGGCGCCGGGCAGCAGGCGGCGCAGATGGCGCAACAGGCCGCCGCGGTCGAAGGTAATCCCGACTGGGCGGTGACTCTCGAGCGGATCGCGAGCAGTGTGGTCTCGATCGATATCGATGCAACCCGGGCCTTCGACACCGAGTGGAATGCCACGGCGCAGGCGACCGGATTCGTGGTCGACGCCGAGCGGGGCTTGATCCTGACCAACCGTCACGTCGTCACCCCCGGACCGGTTACCGCGGAGGCCACGTTCCTCAACCGCGAGGAGGTGCAGCTCTACCCCGTCTATCGTGATCCGGTGCATGACTTCGGTTTCTATCGTTACGATCCGACCAAGCTCCATTTCATCAAGCCGAAGGCCCTGCCGCTGTATCCCGAGGGCGCGCAGGTTGGCCGCGAGATCCGTGTCGTCGGCAACAACGCCGGGGAGCAACTCTCGATTCTGGCGGGGACCCTGGCCCGTCTCGACCGTGACGCTCCTGAGTACGGCATTGGCAAGTACAACGACTTCAACACCTTCTACTTCCAGGCGGCCTCCGGTACGTCCGGCGGCTCATCGGGCTCACCGGTCATCGATATTCGCGGGCGCGTGGTCGCGCTCAACGCCGGTGGAGCGAACGGCAATGCCTCGAGCTTCTATTTGCCGCTGACGCGCGTCCGTCGCGCGCTCGAGGCGATTCAACAGGGCAAGCCCGTCGCCCGAGGCACCCTGGACACCGTCTTCAACTACACGCCGTTCGACGAGCTCAAACGCCTTGGGCTGACGAGCAGCACCGAGACCTCGGTGCGCAAGGCCTTTCCGCAGTACACCGGTATGTTGGTGGTGACCGGAGTGTTGCCCGGGTCCCCGAGTGAGAACGTGCTGCAGCCAGGCGATATCCTGGTGAAGGTGAACGGCCACTACGTCACGCAATTCGATCCTCTCGACGAGGTGGTCGACGAGGCGGTCGGACAGCAGGTGACGCTCGATCTCGAGCGCGGTGGCAAGCCGGTTTCGGCGAAGCTGCCGGTCGGCGATCTGCATGCCATCACGCCTAGCGCCTACGCGGAGTTTGGCGACGCAGTCGTGAACACCCTGTCGTATCAACAGGCGCGGCATTTCAACGTGCCGGCGCGGGGGGTCTATGTGGCCAACCCCGGCTATGTGTTCGGAGCCGCCGGAATTCCGCGCGGCGCCGTGATCACCATGATGGATTCGAAGCGGATCGACACGCTGCACGATTTCGAAGCCGGCGTTGCGGCGCTCGGGGACGGCGATCACGCCACGGTGCGCTACATCACGATCGACGACCCGAATGGCAGCAATCTGCGCTCCATGCGCATGGACCGGCTCTGGTTCCCGGCCCGGCATTGCGAGCGGGACGACAACCAGGGAGTGTGGCCTTGCAAGGACCTGCCGCCGGGTCCGACGCCGAAAGAGCGCCCGGTCAACTCAACAGAGTTCCCGAAGTACAAGGATGCGCGCCTCACAGCGCTGGCTCCTTCGCTCGTTGCGGTGACTTTCGACATGCCTTACTCGGTGTCCGGTATCACCGAGCGTAACTATCACGGCACCGGCCTTATCGTGGACGCGGAGCGCGGTCTTGTCGTTGTCGACCGTAACACCGTGCCGGTGTCCGTCGGTAACGTCACGATCACTTTCGCCGGCACCGTTGAAGTGCCCGGGCATGTGGTCTACATCCACCCCATCCACAATCTCGCGGTCGTCGCCTACGATCCGAAGCTCATCGGTGCAACACCCGTGAAGTCCGCGAAGCTCACTCCGAGTGAGTTGTCGGCGGGCGAGTCGGTCTGGGTCGTGGGGTTGGGAGCTGACAGCCAGATGCACTCGCGTAACACCGAAATCGCGAGCATCGATCCGCTCGAGCTGCCGCTGTCGCGCACGATGCGCTTCCGTGACAGCAACATCGAAGTGGCCCAACTGGTCAACCCGCCGCTAGAGTTCGACGGCGTGTTGGCCGACAAGTCGGGCAACGTACTCGGGCTGTGGTCGAGCTTTGCCTATGAGAGCGGGCGGGAAGTCGCGCAGGATAATCGCGGCGTGCCGATCGATCTCGTGGCGGCCATGCTCGATCACGTGCGCACGGATCGTCCGCTGCATTCGCTCGAGACGGAGCTCACCGTGCAGCCTCTCGCGAGTGCCCAGGAAATCGGTCTATCCGGAGACTGGGTGCGCAGGCTAGCGCAGCAGAATCCGATCTCGCGGCAAGCACTTACCGTCGTGCGCCTGGTGGGTGGCTCGCCGGCGTCGAGTCTGCTGCAGCAGGGTGATCTTTTGCTCGCCATCGACGCCAAAGTCGTCACGCGCTTTAAGGATGTGGAGAGTGCTGTCGCCGACAGGGCGCAGGTCGACGTGACCGTCTGGCGTGGCAAGGGTGAGCTGACTGTCAGGGTGCCTACGGCGGAACTACCGGGGACCGATATCGAGCGGATCGTGGAGTGGGGCGGGGCTACCCTCCAAGCGCCTCATCGGGCTATGTCAGCGCAACGAGGCATTCCGCCGGTTGGCGTCTATGTTGGTTATTTTGCGTACGGTTCGCCGGCGACGCGCTACGGGCTCTATCCCGGCCGCCGGATCGTCGAGGTTGACGGTATCCCGACCCCCGATCTTGACGCGTTTCTCGGCGTCGTCACCGGGCGGCCGGATCGTGCCTCGCTACGTTTGAAGACGATTACCTGGAACAACGCACCCGAGGTGATCACGCTGAAGCTCGACAAACACTACTGGCCCGCCTATGAGTTGGTTCACACACCGACCGGGTGGGTTCGGCGCGCGCTGGAATAGCTCGCGCGACGGGGGCGAGGACCGTATGGAGCAGCCCGCGGGACAACAAGACCTGTTTGGAGGACCGCCGCGCAACGCGGAGCCCGTGCGGGCGGTAGTGCCTGCCGCGGAGGTTCTGCAGGTTGCGCAGCGGCTGCCCAAGAACCTGTATTTGGGCACTTCCAGCTGGTCGTTTCCCGGGTGGGTCGGGATTGTTTACGCGCAGCTCTACGGAGTCTCGCTGCTCTCCCGGCACGGCCTGGCTGCGTATTCGCGCCACCCTCTGCTGAACGCTGTGAACCTCGACAGCGCGTTTTACCGAGTGCCGACCGTTGAGCAGCTCGCTATGTATGCGGCTGAGGTCCCCGACAACTTTCGCTTCATGGTGAAGGCCTACGCGGGCCTGACAGCCATGCCCGACAGCTCAATGGCCCTCAAACGCCGTGTCGAGCCCGTATTTCTCGATGCGGAGTTCGCTGCTCGGCAGGTGGTCAAGCCGCTGATCGAAGGTCTCGGCGCCAAGCTGGGCGCGATCCTCTTTCAGTTTTCGCCGCTCGGGCCACGCTATACGCGGGCACCCAATGCGTTCGTTGCAAGATTAGGCGAATTTTTAGCCGCCCTCCCCGCCGGCCCCACCTATGCGGTGGAACTTCGGGATCCGGAGATCCTGGGTTCGGAGTACGAAGGCGCGTTGCGGGCGACGGGTGCAGTGCATTGCTCGACCGTCCATTCGCGCATGCCCCAGGTTGATCGCCAGGTGTCGGCGACGCTTCCAGGGCCGCTGCTGATTCGCTGGATGCTGCGTACGGGCGATGATTACGAAAGCGCCGGGGCGCGTTACGCGCCTTTTGACAGGCTCCAGGAGCCCGACAAGCTCAACCGTGACTGTGTTGCAGCAATGCTACGCGCAGGTTTGTCGGCGGGACGCGACGTCCATGTGATCGCTGCGAACAACGCTGAGGGCTCAGCCCCCCTGACGCTGCTCGAGCTGGCTAAGACAATCGTCACGAATTAGAAGCTTCGTACGAAGCGACGGTCGTAAGCTGCTCCCAGCTTGCTAGAATTCACCTCACTATGGTTCGTGTCGTCAGAGCAACCCAAGTCGAGATCGAGACAGCCGTGCAGGCACTGCGCGACGGTGAGCTCGTGGCCTTTCCCACCGAGACGGTCTATGGGTTGGGCGCGAACGCGCAGAACCCGGCCGCGGTCCGAAAGATTTTCGAGGCTAAGGGGCGGCCGACGACTCATCCCGTCATTGTTCATCTCGATAGCCCACGCTTCCTGCATCGTTGGGTGCGCGAGGTGCCGGAGACGGCGACGAAGCTCGCAGAGCGCTTCTGGCCCGGTCCTCTCACGATGGTGATGGCGCGAGCGCCGAACGTTCACGATGTCGTCACCGGGGGCCAGGACACGGTCGCGATACGCGTGCCGTCACATCCCATGGCGCAACAGCTGCTTACCGCGTTTGGTGGTGGCATTGCCGCTCCTTCGGCGAATCGCTACGGCAAACTTTCGCCGACTCGCGCCGAGCACGTGCGTGAGGAGCTGGGAGACGTCGTGAAGGTTATTCTCGACGGCGGCGAGTGCCAGATCGGGCTCGAGTCGACGATCGTCTCCTTCGAGGGCCAGAGCGTGCGCCTACTGCGCCCCGGTGGTGTCACCGCCGCGCAGATCAGACAGGTGGTCGGCGAGTTGTTGATTGGCGCGGATCTCGAGTCACCCCGCGTCCCTGGCGGCACGCCGTCGCACTACGCGCCGACGACTCCGATGGCGATCGTTCCTTCCGGCGAGATCGACGCCCATGCCGCCGCGCTCTCCGAAGGCGGTCGCCGGGTCGCGGTATTGGCGCAGCGACTACCGCTGAAATCGCACAAGTACGTCACTTGGATCAATGCGGGACGCCGCCCCGAGCAGTACGGACACGATCTATACGCCAACCTGCGGACGCTGGATAAGGCGGGCTGCCAGCAGATCCTGGTACAGGATGTCCCGGACGGCGAAGCCTGGGACGCGATTCGCGACCGGTTGCGGCGGGCCGCGACCAGTGTCAGCGAAAGCGACGACAGTGGCGCGATGGCGGTTTTGCCGTAAACTCATAACATTCGGCACGTACTCTCACACAGGGTCAGGTCCCCACACGGACCTGGCCCGATTTTTTTGGGGTTCCGTTTAACACGCACATGACCAAAAGCTCCGCTCGCCGCATACGTTTCATCGATCCGTTCCAGCCCGCGGAAATCCGCCGACTGGTGAAGGAGTTTGGTTCGCCGCTCCTGATTCTCGACTGCGAGCGAGTGCGCGTGCAGTACCGGAAGCTCCGCAAGGCGTTGCCTGGTGTTGATCTGCACTATGCGTTGAAGCCTATGCCGCACCCTTCGGTCGTGAATACGATTGTCGCGGAGGGTGGGTATCTCGATCTCGCCACCACGGGTGAAGTGCATCTCGTGGAGCGGCTGGGCGTGGCGCCGGAGCGCTGCATCCACACCCATCCCATCAAGCGCGAGCAGGACATCGTCAACGCCATCAAGTTCGGCGTGCGCACGTTTGTTGCTGACAATCCCGACGAGGTGCGCAAGTTCGCGAGGCACACGGCGGATGCGGAGTTGTTGTTGCGGGTGTCGTTCCGATCTCCCGGGGCGGTGTGCGACCTGTCCCGCAAGTTCGGTTGTGATCCCGAGAATCTGCTGGCGCTCGCGCGTCTCGCGGCGGACGTGGGCGTGAGTGTGCGCGGGCTGTCGTTCCACGTCGGCTCACAGGCGATGGACTCCGCCAAGCATGTTGAGGCCCTGGAGGCCTGCACGAAGCTCATGGCTGCTGCTCGCAAGGAAAAGTTGGGTACGTTCGACACCCTCGACATTGGCGGTGGGTTCCCCATCGATTATGCGGTGCCGGTGCAGGACATCAGCCGCTTCTGTGCGCCGCTGCGCGCGGCACTCGCAAAGCTTCCGAAGCGCGTGCGGGTCATTGCCGAGCCGGGGCGCTACATCGTCGGGCCCTCGGCTCTCGGGGTGGCGTCCGTGATGGGTCGGGCACAGCGCGAGGGGCACTGGTGGTACTACCTCGACGACGGACTCTACGGGTCCTATAGCGGCCAGCTTTTCGATCACGCGCGCTACCCGGTCGAGACGATGCGCGACAGCGATGAGCGGCTGCCGTCCGTGTTGGCCGGACCCACTTGCGACAGCATCGATGTGATCGCCGAGAACCTGATGTTGCCTGAGCTCAAGGCCGGTGATCTCATCGTGGGCCGGGCGATGGGTGCTTACACGTGGGCAAGTGCCTCCGAATTCAACTTCTTCCCGAAGGCTACCGTCGTGACGGTGAATGCCAAGGCGGGAGACATGGGGAGTGTGGTTCCGGTATGAGCGGTGGCTCATGGACGCGTCGGCGTTGCGCTCTGCTGGGGTTGGGTGCGTTTGCTGGCGTACTGGGTTGTGCGGCCACTGTGGTTTCCGCCGCCGTCGCCGCGGGCACTGACGGTGCAAAGGCGCGGCGTTGGATCGAGCTCAAGAGTCTGCACACGGGCGAGGTGTTGAAGGTCAGTTTCGATCGTGAGGCCGGCCCGGATCCGGCGGACCTGGCTCGGTTGCAACATGTGTTGCGCGACTACCGCGTCAACGAAGAGCACACGATGGACGCGGCCCTCTTCGGGCTTCTGAGTGACCTCGCGGAGGCTACCGGGCATGAGGCGCGTTACGAGGTGATCTCGGGGTACCGGTCGCCGCGAACGAATGCGAAGTTACATGCGGAAGGGCATGGTGTGGCGGAGCACAGTCTTCACATGGAAGGCCGTGCCATCGATGTGCGTCTGTTGGGATGCGACCTCGAGACTTTCCGCGATGCGGCTCTCAAGGCCGGCCGGGGCGGGGTGGGCTACTACCCGAGCTCGAAATTCGTGCATATCGATACGGGACGGGTGCGGACGTGGACGGGGCGATAGGGAGAGCGTTGCGTTGATCCGGAATGTTGTATTCGACATCGGGCAGGTTTTTCTGCGGCTGAATCACCAGCCGTTTCTCGAGTTCCTGGGCGAGAAAGGGATCGACGTTCCGCACCTCGACGAGTTTCTGACGCGCATTGCCTTCGAGGATCACGAGACCGGGCGGTTGCATGGGGCCGGATTGATGGCGAGGTTCGTGGAGCTGGCGACCGAGCCTGTTTCCCATGCGGACATGCATGCGAAGTGGGTCGATATGTTCGAGCTGCAACCGCGGATGGTCGACCTGGCGCACCGGCTTTCGGAGCGTTACCGGGTGTATCTGCTGTCGAATATCGGCGATCTTCACTGGGCGCACATCTCGCGGGAGTATGGGCTGCACCATATTGGCCATGGTGCGGTGCTTTCCTACCTGGCGGGCGTGATGAAGCCGCATGAGGGAATCTACGTCGAGGCCGAGCGGCGCTTCGCCCTCGAGCCTGCTCTAACGGTGTTTATCGACGATCGGGCCGAGAACATCGCCGCCGCGAAAGCCCGTGGCTGGCATGGGATCGTCCACACCGGTTACGACACCACGCTGGGAGAACTGCGGGCATTGTCGGTGGAATGCTAAGCTCGGGAAAATGAAGAGCGAAAACCGCATAGAGCCGGATACCGTCATTCATACCCAGGTCGCCGCGGCCCGTGATGGGCGCGACTCTCGGGTGATCGCACGGCTGTACTCGGGCTGGGCCGTGTTCGGGGAGAAGCAGTTTGTGCGTGGGTATGCCTTGCTGCTGCCCGATCCGGTGGTTCCGACGTTGAATGCACTGGGTGCGCAGGAGCGCACGGGGTTTCTGCTCGATATGGCTCGCCTTGGCGATGCACTCCTGAAAGTGACCGGGGCTATCCGGATCAACTACGCCATCTTCGGGAATGTCGAGCCCGCGTTACATGCCCACGTCATTCCGCGCTATGCGGATGAGGTGGAGAAGCTCCGCACGTCGCAGCCGTGGGCCTACGACTGGGAGGCGGCGCCGAGTTTCGATCGAGCGGCCTACCAGGAGCTGGCCGAATCGTTGCGGCGGGAATTGACGCGGATGGGTGTGACGAAGCCGATGCGGTTTGACCCCGGGGCTAACGCCGGAGCGTAAAGGCCGCCGGAGGGTAACGGCGTCGAGCAAGGGCGCGGGCGGTTGCCGACGCCGCCAGTTGATTGACGGCGTCGGCGCTATCGAGAGTCTCCGCTTACTTCGGGGGCGGCGGCGCGATCGAGGGGTGACCCTGCGGCGTGGCGGCGGCCGCGGCCGGCGGCAGGATGCTCACGAGCTCCACATCGAACACCAGCAATGAGCCGGGCGGAATCGTGGGCGGGGAGTCGAGGTCATACGCCAGCTTCGGCGGAATCCACAGCTGGTATTTCGCACCCGGCTTCATCAGAACCAGCGCTTCCTGCCAGCCCGGAATGACGCCGTTCACCGGGAATTTCGCAGGCCCACCGTGCTTCGCGGAGGCATCGAATTCCGTGCCGTCGAGCAGCTTGCCGCTGTAGTTCACGGACACCTGATCGGTCGGCTTCGGGTTTTCACCGGTTCCGGGCGAAAGCACCTTGTACTGCAGGCCGCTTGCCGTGGTGATGACGTCTTTCTTCTTGCCGTTCGCGGCGAGGAAGGTCGCCGCCGCGGCGTGATTGGGCTCGGCCGCGGCAGTGCGGGCGCCCTGGATCAGAGCCATGATCTTGGTCTGGTATTCCTGCGACATCTGCGCCTTGCCGGCGAGAGAGTCACGGATGCCCTGGGCGATCTGCTCGACCGAGATCCCGCTGGGGCTGACCTTGGCGCGCCGCAGGTTTTCACCTACCGAGACGCCGATGGCGTAGCTGCCCTGACTTTTCGGGGACGTGTCGGCTGCACCGGCCGCAGCTTTGGCGGCTGGCTTTTTGTCGGCGGGAGCGCCTGCTGCGGGCGCGGCGGCCGTTGTGGCCGGCGCGGCTTGAGCAGGCTTCGAGGCGGCCGCGTTCTGGGCATTCGCGAGGGCTGCACCCGTGAAGAGTGCTGCAACGGCCAGGCCGTTGACGGCTCGTCCCGTAACAGTCAGAAGAGTAGGGCGTCGTTCCAGCGGCGATGTGTTATCGGGCGAACCAACAGCAGAGTTCATTGGGCACCTTGGCGCTTACGGGCCGTGTACGGCACGGCTTATAGACCGCAGCGGGGGCGACAGTTTCTACTATCGGGGCGGGTTATGCTGACTTTTTTGCCCGGTAATATGGCATGTATGGGCTATTCGTCGCGAAACGGCGACTCGCGGGGAACGACGGATAGGGGTGGGATTGCAATGCTTGTGCAACAGCGGAGCGGTAGGGGCAGGGTACATTGTTAATCCTCGAGCAACTTTGCAGAAGCTTTCACGAAGGCGGCCGTGTGCATCGCGTTCTCGATCATGCCGACGCGCGCATCGAGAAGGGCGAGGCGGTTGCGGTCATCGGGCGCAGTGGGTCGGGTAAATCGACACTGCTGAATGTCATCAGCGGGATCGATCGCGCGGACAGTGGAACTGTGGAGTTCGATGGGCGTGACATCACGGCGCTCGCCGAGCCTGCCCGGACCTTGTTTCGGCGTGCCCATGTGGGTTTCGTCTACCAGTTCTTCAATCTCATTCCGACGCTCGATGTCGAGGAGAACGTGCGCCTCGTGCTCGAGCTCAACGGAGTTCGCGGCAAGGCTGCGCGGGAGAAGAGTTCGGCAATTCTTGCGGAGGTTGGGCTGGGCGACCGGCTTGGCAGCGCGGTGGATAAGTTGTCGGGTGGTGAGCAGCAGCGTGTCGCGATAGCACGTGCCCTGGTGCACGAGCCGGCGCTTCTGCTGGCCGACGAGCCCACGGGAAATCTCGACGAGGAGACGGCCAGGCAGGTCATGCCGGTGTTGGTATCGCTCACCCGGGCGCGGGGGGCGACCTTGATCATCGTCACCCACGACCATGGTCTGGCACGGAGTGTCGATCGGGTGTTGGAGTTGCGGGACGGGCGGCTCAAAGAGACCACCACTACGGTTACCGAATCGCGCGGCGCGGACGACCGGCTCACGAGAGTCTGAATGCCAGCATTATGGGCGGCGAGCTTTCGACATCTTCTCCGGCATCCGGCGCAACTTGCGTTGGCGCTGGTGGGACTTTCGCTCGGCGTTGCCACCATTATCGCGGTCGATATCGCGACAGCGAGCTCACGCCGGGCGTTCGAGTTGTCGATGGATGCTGTGAATGGGGCGGCGACCCATCAGATTGTGGGTGGGCCGCAGGGGATCGATGAGCGGTTGTATGCGGAGCTGCGCACGCAGGAGCTGGTGCCTGGGGAGTTGCAGCCGGAGCTGGCGCCTGTTGTGGAGGGGTATGTCCTTGTTGATGACCGGCAGATGCAGCTCATTGGGGTTGATCCGTTGGCGAGTGTGGAATTGGGGGTGCCGGGGGGCGTGGGTGGTGACGGGGCCGGGGCCCGCGGAGACCAGAACGAGCGTGTCGCGGCTCTCGGGAAGTGGTTTACTGAGCGTGGCGCTGTGGTCATGGCGGCGGGAGCGGCTCAGCAGCTCGGGGTTACGCGTGGTAAGCCGCTCGATGTGGATGTGGGTGGAGTTCACTACCCCGCGGTGTTGATTAGTGAGATTCGCGACGAGGGCGCGGCCTATGACACGCTGCTGCTGACCGACATCGCGCAAGCGCAGGAATGGCTGGGGCGGGTCGGAAAGCTCTCGCGCATCGACGTGCGGGTGCCCGAGGGCTCCGCGGGTGAGGCGATGTTGGCTCAATTGCGCCAACGACTTCCGCCGGACGTGCAGCTCCATGACGCCCGGGGGCGTGCCCGCGAAAGCCTGGATATGACGAACGGCTTCACCACCAATCTCAAGGCGATGAGTCTGTTGGCGTTGCTCGTGAGCACACTCCTGATTTACGGCGCGATCAGTTTCGCCGTGGTTCAGCGGCGCAGAGTGATCGGCATCCTGCGAGCTTTGGGCGCTACGCGCTCGGAAGTCCTTGCGATCGTGCTGACTGAGGCGGCGGCTCTGGGGGTTGTAGGTGCCGCCCTGGGGTTGGGGCTGGGGCTGCTGATCGGGCACGAGCTCATTACCCTCGTGTCGCGCACCATCAATGACCTCTATTTCGTGGTCGCAGTGAGGGAAACGACGCTGCCGGCGAGCTCTGTCGTGAAGGCGCTTCTGGGCGGATTTTTTACGGCTCTGGCCGCCGCATTGCTCCCGGCGCTGGAAGTGGCCGGAAGCGCTCCGCAGCTCGGACTGCGGCGCTCCGTGCTCGAGGCGCGTGCGGTTCATATTGCGCGCAGGCTCATCATCGTGAGCGCGGTGCTGGCGGCCTCCGCGGGTATCGTGGTGTTGGTTTCGGGGCGGAACCTGTTTGCGGGATTCGCGGCGCTGTTCCTGCTGCTGTTGAGTGTTGCGGCGATTACCCCCGCGGTTCTCCGGGGTCTGGCGCGCGCCGCGGCCAACATTGCGGGGCGGGCGAGTCCGATCGCGCGACTGGCGTTTGGTGATATCGCCGCATCGTTGAGTCGCACGGGTGTCGCCGTCGCCGCTCTCGGTATGGCCGTGGCGGCCATGATCGGTGTGTCCATCATGGTCGAAAGTTTCCGCGAGTCGCTGCTCGATTGGCTCGGGAAGACCATGCAGGCCGATATCTATGTCACTGCTCCGGGGCCGGGTGCTGGTCGGCCTGAGCGACGGATTGAGCCTGGGGTTATGGCCCGAGTGCTCGCCAGCGCGGGGATCGACGATCACAGCGAGAGTCGCCAGGTCATTGTCGAGTCTCCGAACGGACCGGTGCCGCTCACGGCGCTGCAGCTACCGCGCACGGGCGAATCCGCGCTTCAATTTGTTGCCGGTGACGCGGCGCATGCGTGGCCCTCCTTCAAGGAGGGAGCGGTGATTATTGCGGATCCCCTTGCGTACCGCCTGCGGCTGCGGGTTGGAGACAAACTGCCGTTGTCGACGGCTTCGGGCGTCCGGGCATTCGTGATCGCTGGGATCTATCGGGAGTATGGGAGCGATCGCGGCAACGTACTCATGAGTCTCGCGCAATACCGGCGCTTGTGGCACGACGATGAGATCACGGCCATGGGGGTCTATCTTGCGCCGGGCGCCCAACCGGCGGCGGTTATCGCGCGGATGCGGGCGGCGGTCCACGGGGGGCAGGCGCTGCTGTTTGGGTCCAACGCTGACATTCGTGCGCTGTCGATGAGTATTTTCGAGAGGACCTTTGTCATTACGCGGGTCCTGAATTGGCTGGCCGCGGGCGTTGCCGCCGTGGGGCTCATCAGCTCGTTGCTGGCGTGGGAGTTGGAGCGCTCACACGAGCTTGCGATCGTGCGCTCGATCGGGCTGACACCCTTCGGCGCCGCCGTGTTGATCGAGGCACAAACAGGGTTCATGGGGCTGGTTGCGTTGGTGGCTGCGATACCAGCGGGCTTGCTGACCGCCATTGTGTTGACCGATGTGATCAACCGGCGCGCTTTCGGGTGGCAGATTGATTTGCATCTGACGGCGACGCAGTTCACGGATGCGCTGTGGCTCGCGCTGGTGGCGGCATTGGTGGCGGGGTTGTATCCCGCGTGGCGGACGGCGAGGGCTTCGATAGCGGAGGATATTCGTGAGGAGTGAGGGTGCGATGATTAAATCCGCGCTCCTGGCTGCGATGTTGACTGGTGCCTTCGCCTGCGTCGCGTGGGCGGCGGGGCCTTTGCCTGAGGTCGGTGTGTTCGGTGATGCCGCGCGCGGGGGCGGATTTGCGCAGGTGCTCGAGCCGCGCGGGTTTGAGTTTCCGCGGGATCACGGGCCGCATCCTGAGTACCGGCAGGAGTGGTGGTATGTGACGGGGAACCTGGATTCGGCCGGTGGCGAGCGGTTTGGTTTTGAGTTGACGTTTTTTCGGTTTGCGTTGGCGCCGGAGGAGGTGGTGCACGCTGCCTCGACGGTGGCGACGTCGGGCGTCGAATCGTCGTGGCGCACCGGGCAGATCTATATGGCGCATTTCGCGATCACCGACGCGGCTCACAAGCAGTTCCGTTTTATGCAGAAGCTCTCGCGTGGGGCGGTGGGGCTGGCGGGTGCGCTGAACCCGCCTCTGCATGTCTGGATTGATGACTGGTCGCTCGGGACGGTTGATTCCGAGGGGACGCGTTGGACTTTGCGGGCGGCGCAGAGGGGCTACGAGTTGACGCTCGACGCGCAGGTGCTCCAGCCACCAGTTCTCAACGGCGAGCAGGGGCTCAGCCGCAAGTCGAATGATCCGGGCTCGGCGAGCTATTACTACTCAATTCCGCGGGTCGCTGTGCGGGGCCGAGTGGTGCGCGATGGCAAACCCCTCGAGGTGCAGGGGCTCGCATGGGTCGATCGCGAGTGGGGCAGTGGATCGCTAAGCAGTGCCGAGCAGGGATGGGACTGGTTTGCGCTACAGCTTCAGGACGGCACTGCTTTGATGTTCTATTCGTTGCGTAACCATGACGGCAGCCGCGATCCGAACAGCGCCGGAACATGGATCAGCGCGGCGGGTCAGTCACGGCGGCTTGCCAGCGACCAGGTGCAGATCGACGTGCTCGATTATTGGAAGAATCCGCGTGGCGAACGTTATCCCGCGCACTGGCGCGTGCGCGTTCCTACGGAGGGAATCGACGTGAATGTGCGGCCGGTGCTGGCTAACCAGGAACTCATCACTTCCACGCGATACTGGGAGGGTGCCGTGGACGTGACCGGGTCGAGCGCGGGCCAAAAGACCGCCGGGCGCGGTTATGTGGAGCTCGTGGGGTACGCCGCGCAATAACGGCGGCTTCGCGCCGGTCTATCTGGGTTGCCGTATTTCCATTGCACGATAGCGGTGTCCGACGAGTGGACGTTGCTGTCGAAAGTTTCGAAAGTTCTGCACCCAGGTTGGATAGGAGAATTTCCATGCGACGCTCATTCGTTTCCGCGCTGGCCACTGCGCTGATTGCGGTTCCCGCTTTCGCGGCACTCCCGGACGGCACCAAGGCTCCCGACTTCAGCACGGAAGCCTCGCTCGCCGGCAAGACGTTTCATTTCTCGTTGGCGAAGGCCCTGCAGAAAGGCCCCGTTGTGTTGTATTTCTATCCGGCGGCGTTCACGCCCGGCTGCACTGTCGAGGCACACGAGTTTGCCGAGGCGTCTGACAAGTTCGTGGCGTTAGGCGCCACTGTGATCGGGGTTTCCCACGATCCGATCGACAAGCTCAATAAGTTCTCGGTCAGCGAGTGCCGTAACAAGTTTGCCGTCGCGTCGGACGCCGATGGCAGCGTTATGAAGGAATACGACGCCATATTGCCCGTGAAGCCGGAGTATGCGAATCGTACGTCTTATGTGATCGCGCCTACTGGCGAGATCATTTACTCGTACACGGATCTCAAGCCCGACGCGCATGTTGAGAATACGATGGCGGCGGTTAAGAAGTGGCAGGACGCGCATAAGAAGTCGTAAGCGAGCGCGATGGATAGCGGGCCTCAGTGGGGCCCGCTAGGCTAGGTCGGCAAGCACCGCGGGTACGTGGCGGCGGAGCAGCAGGTTTTGTGCTTCCCACTGCTCTTTGGGCTCGAGCTTCTCCAGGAAACGCACTTCGCCGCCCGCGAACACCGCCACGGGGATTCCGTCGCGATAGAGGAGGCGATTGCCGCTCAGCGACGGTAGTCGTGCGCCGGGTGTCAGGATGCCCACGAGGTTTAGAGGGTCGGCTCCGGAGAGCGAGACGTGGCTTTGCGAGTGCGGCTTGCGACGCGTGTCGCGCAGGAGCCCTATCGCTTCCGGTGCCGCGAATTGCTCTCCGGTGAAGCCCGCGACGAAACGACCTCCGCGAATCTCGCCTCTTGCCTCGAGGCGGCGGAAACACATCAGCAGGTCGCGCCATGGGGGGAGCCAGTCGGCCTCGCGCGCGAGCAGCCGCCAGAACACGACTCCCCAGCGTTTCAACAGCGTGCGCGCGACGTGTTCGATCGCTTCCTCGTCTTGTAGCTTCTCGGTCGGGCGGGTCGTGGTAGGGCGAGACGTGTCGGGTTCCGCGTCCGCTCCCGCGAGGGGCTGCCGGCGTACGAGCGCCCAACGTCCCGCCGCGTCCATTCCGAACAACGCGATTCGTCGCCTGCGACGTCCGCCGGCGGGTGGTCTGCGGCGGTCCGCCGGAATCAACAGCGCGCGCAATCCGCCAAAGCTGTCAGAGTTGACGATGCCGAGGGCTACCAGTTCGGCCAAGGCTTCTTCCGCCTGTGTTGGAAGAAGGCTGGCGCCGTCGGCGATCTCGTCGAAGAAAGACGCGCCGTGGACACGGATGTAGTCGGCAACGATCTGCGCTCGCGTGGACAGGTTGTCTGAGTCCACGGCGCCGGTTAGCGATGACCAGACGCGGGTGTTACGTCTCGCGAGCAGGACGATCGGAGTGCCGCGGACAGGTGCTGCGTTTCGTTCCGAGTCGCTCTTCCGTCGGGCAAGTCGCGTCCACACGTAGCGTCCGGCCAGGCACTGCTCGTCCAGCCACGCTGGTTCGTATTCGCTGATTCTGTTGGGGAGGATTTCGGTTTCCCACGCGCTGGCGGGTGCTTCGAAACCTTCTAGTTGCCCGAGTATGGCGCCAACGGCATCGGGGCCTTCCATTCGACCCTCGGAGGTCACGCGTTGCCACTCGAATAGGAAGCGCAGGAAATCGCGCGCTTCGACGGGCTCGATTTCGGCGCGCAGGCGCTTCACGGTGTAACGGTGAATTCGGGCCAGGAGGCGGCGCTCGCACCATTCGCCTTCTGCTACGGCGCCCGGGGTGAATTGGCCGCGCATGGCGAAGCCTTCGGCTTGAAGGACCGCTAGCGCCGACTCGATCGAGGTGACGGGTAAGCCGAGGGAGGCTGCGATCGCCGCCGACGTGGTTGGTCCGAGGCCTTCGAGGCGTCCGCGCACTACCTCGACTAGAGCGTCCTCGCGCGCCCATTCCTTCTCGTAGGTCGCTGGGACTTCTACGGGTGGGGTGTTTGTCGCCTGCGGGAATAGGGCGCGGAAGAGAGGGAGTCGCTCGGCTGTGACCCAGAGGGCTGATTCGCTGGAGGCCACTCGTGTGACTCGCTTCTGCTGGGCGAGGTTGTCTATGAGTTCGACCCAGCCCGGTTGCCGCTGCACTTCTGCGTCGGTGAGGAACGTCAGCCACGACATGGCGTCGTGCAGCTCGTCGGCGTTCGTGGCGTCGGGCCACGCCTCGTCGCGTACTCGTTGGATTGCATCCGGGTCGAGTTTGCCGATGTCGGCGGCGCTTTCCGGGTCGAGCCAGCGACGGGTCATCACGGCTTGTGTTCGGCGCTCTTCGAGTGGAGCGTCATCGAGGTAAGCGTATGGACGCGCGTTGAGGACCTCGAGCGCCAGTGGCGATGGTTCGGTCAAATCGCGCGCAATGACACGGATCGCGCCGCTTTCGAGTCCACGCAGGAGTTGCTCGAAGCCTTCAACGTCCATTGCCTCTTCGAGGCAGTCGTGAACGGTCTGGCGGACCAGTGGGTGGTCGGGGATTTCCAATTCGCCCGGCAGGTTCTCGGCGCAGGCGACCTGGTCGGGAAATACCGCGGTGAGCAAATCTTCAGAGGCCATGCGGGCGAGCTGTGGGGGAACCTTCTTCCCACCGCGGAAGCGCGGTAGGGCCAATGCGATGGTGGCGCTCCAACGCCAGCGCGCTGGAAACATCGGCGCTGCGCACAGCGCCTGCACGAGCAGAGGGCGTACGGTGTTGGAATGAAGATAGCGCGCGACTTCGGCGAGCTCGAAGCTGTGCACCGTCGTGAGCGAAAGGATGATGGTGTCTTCGGTCGCTGCCGCCTGCAGCTCGAAGTTGAAGGAGCGGCAGAAGCGCTTGCGCAGGGCCAGACCCCAGGCGCGGTTGATCCGGCTGCCGAACGGGGAATGGATGACGAGCTGCATGCCGCCGGTTTCGTCGAAGAAGCGCTCGAAGATGATCGTGTCACGGGTTGGCAGCGCGCCGAGCGCCGCGCGGCCGGCCGCGAGATAGCTGACGAGTTGCACGGCCGCTGGCGCTTGGATGCCGACCTCGTCGACGAGCCAGCGCAGGGCGGGCTCGAGGGTTGTGGCGAAGGCGGGCGTGAGGAACTTTAGCGCTGAGCTCACGGCGTCGGAGGTGTCGTTCGCGGTTGCACTCGGCGCAACAGTTACGGGGGCGCTCAACGCTGGCGGTAGGCTCCGCGTCGACGGGTCGCCGGGTGCTCCCAGCCGGTTCTCGATCTCCGCGCGCAGCCGCGATACCGCGTTGGACAACTCGTCGGACCGGCCCGGCGCTTCGCCCAGCCAGAAGGGGATCGTTGGCGGTTGTCCGTGGGCGTCTTCCACGCGAACACGGCCCTGCTCCACGCGAAGAATTCTGTAGGAAATGTTGCCGAGTTGAAAAATATCGCCTTGCAGGCTCTCGACGGCGAAGTCCTCATTCACCGTGCCAACGAAAGTGGCTTGTGGCTCGAGGATGACCTGGTAGTCGGCGTTGTCGGGAATCGTGCCGCCGGAGGTGAGCGCGGTGAGGCGGGCGTTGCGGCGGCCGCGGAGCTCGTGGTTCACGGCGTCGTGATAGATCAGTGCCCCATGGCGGCCTCGCCGGGTGGTAAACCCGTCGGCGAGCATGCGGACCACTTCATCGAATTCCGCACGTTCGAGGGAGCGATACGGATAGGCGCCCCTGAAGAGATCGAACAGCTTCTCCTCATCCCACTCGCGCGCGGCCACTTCCGCGACAATCTGCTGGGCGAGTACATCGAGAGGCTTCTCGGGAATCCGCAGGCGGTCGAGTTCGCCGCGGCGCACGGAATCCAACAGCGCAGCGCATTCGACGAGATCGTCGCGTGAAAGCGGGAATAGCCGTCCTTTCGGCGTGCCACCCACAGAGTGCCCGGAGCGGCCCACCCGCTGCAGAAAGGCTGCGATCGAACGTGGCGATCCGATCTGACACACGAGATCGACGTCGCCGATGTCGATGCCCAACTCCAGGGACGCTGTCGCGACGAGCGCTTTCAATTGCCCGTTCTTGAGGCGGCTCTCGGCATCGAACCGCAGTTCTTTCGCCATGCTGCCATGGTGTGCGGTAACCAACTCTTCGCCGACACGCTCGGACAGGTGGCGCGCGATGCGCTCAGCGTGTCGTCGGGTGTTGACGAAGATGAGGGTGGTGCGATGCTCCGCCACCAGCTCGGCCAGTCGATCGTAAACCAGCGTCCAGACTTCGCCCGACATCACCGCTTCGAGCGGTGCCGGCGGAATCTCGATCTGCAGCTCCCGCTCGCGGATATGACCGGAGTCGATGATGGTGCAGTCGGCCCGTCCGTCGGCGCCCGTCTGCCGCGAGCCCACGAGGAATCGCGCCACCTCCTCGATGGGTTTCTGAGTGGCGGACAAACCAACACGCGTCAGTTTCCGGCCCGCCAGCGCCTCGAGGCGCTCCAGCGACAACGCGAGATGCAGGCCGCGCTTCGTCCCCACCATCGCGTGAATCTCGTCGACGATCACGGTGCGTGTCGTTGCCAGCATCTTGCGGCCGGATTCCGAGCCCAGCAGGATGTACAGTGATTCGGGTGTGGTGACCACGATGTGCGGTGGTCGCTTTCGCATGGCAGTGCGTTCGCTCTGCGGCGTGTCGCCCGTGCGAACGAACGTGCGGATGTCTACATCGGGTAAGCCTAGGGCCTGCAATTCCGTGCGGATGCCGGCAAGCGGAGCCTCGAGATTGCGGCGGATGTCATTCGAGAGGGCCTTGAGCGGCGAGACGTAAACAATGTGTGTTTCATCTGCGAGGCCGCCGCGCTCGATACCTTCGCGCACGAGTTGTTCGATGGCGGCGAGAAACGCGGCAAGTGTTTTGCCCGATCCGGTCGGCGCGGCGATCAGAACGTGTTGCTGCGCGTGAATCGCGGGCCACGCTTGTTCCTGCGAGGCGGTGGGCGCGTCGAACGTCCGGCTGAACCAGTTGGCGACGGCAGGATGGAAGGATGAAAGTACGGCCACGCTAGTGTTTTCCTGGGGGCGCCGCCGAGACGCGAAGGCGCGTGCGTCGATTGAAGCACAGCGGCGCCAGCGGCGAAACCCCAAGGGTTGCGCGCCTGCATGTATACAGTGAAGAGGCGTTAGAGGCGCTGTATGGGGACGGACGGCGTGGAAGTCAACGCGCCCGGGGGAAAGCTGCGCAGAGGGCGTTGTGGTGTGGTCAGGGGCGCGGTGGTGGCGTGGTGAGAGGGCCAGGTGGCGCGGTCGGCTGGCGCCGACGGCCGGGCAATCAGGAGATGCGCTGGAGGTGGCCGCGATTGGTCTCATCCGGCAGAGTCCGCGGCGCTCTTTAGCAGCACTGGATGAATCGGTCAATCGTCATGCGCGGCGAGCGCAAGTCGTGCGCGACGGAGTCGGAGACCTTTGATACGCGCCGCGCATCAGGAGCAAATCAACATCAAGACCTAAGTCCGGGGCGGATGAATGATTTCTCTTTTATTACAGTGAAGAAGTGTCAAGAGAGCTGCACGCGTGACACGCGCCGAGAATTCCAACATTTGATCCGGTATCATGCCGGCCGCAGTTTGCTTTCGTACATGGACCGTAGACGTGCGCATCTTGGTTGTGGAAGATGATTTCCTCGTGGCAGACGCGATTCGACGCGGACTGTCCATGGCCGGGTTCGCTGTCGATTGCGCGTCGGCTGCCGAACAGGCCGCGAACGCGCTGGCGGCCGAACACTTCGACCTCGTGCTGCTCGACATAGCGCTCCCTGGCATCGATGGCCTGACTTTCCTGCGCCGCCTGAGAAATTCGGGAACGCACGTGCCGGTGATGATTCTCACCGCCCGGGAAACACTCGCCACGAAAGTGGAGGCGCTGGATCTCGGCGCCGACGACTTCCTGGTCAAGCCCTTCGAGCAGAGCGAGCTCGCCGCCCGCTGCCGCGCGCTCATCCGGCGTTTCCACCTCAACTCCAGCGGCCAGTTGACCCTCGGCCGGATCCGCGTCGACGTTTCGGGGCGCCAATTGTTCGTGGATGGCCAGCCTCTGGAGCTGACCGGCCGCGAGTGGCTGATACTCGAATGTCTCGCGCTCAACTCGGGCCGGATCGTCACCAAAGAACGCCTGCAGCAGGCTGTGGCCGGCTGGGACGAGGCCATAACACCCAATGCAGTTGAGGTACACGTCTCGAGAGTGCGCGCCAAGCTGGGAGACGCAGTGGTGCTGCGTGCGGTGCGCGGCCTGGGGTATCGCCTCGACGAGCCACGATGAATGGCAGTACTGCACAGGCCACATCGATCCGCCGGCGCCTGTTGATTTTCCTCCTGCCACCGCTGACCCTGCTGATGATCGCGGGCGTCTACGCCGACTACCGCGCGGCGGCGCTCTTCGTGCACGCCGCTTACGACCAGCGTCTTGCGCAAACTGCTCGAACGCTCGCCTCGAGTGTCCGAAGCGATCCTCAAACCCTGAAGGAGCGCGCGGCTCCGTACACCTACCTCATTACCGGAACCGACGGAAGCGTCATTTCCGGGGAACCCCGTTTGCCCGTGGCACCCCCGGGAAGTGGCGACCTTTCCTATACAGACTCGAGACTGGATGGTCACAGCCTCCGCATAGTTACCCTGCGGACGCATACGCATGACGGAGCAAACACGGTCACGGTTGCAGAAGCAGACGAGTCGCGCGCCGGCCCCGGTCACTTCATTTTGGCCAGCACCTGGCTCGTCGATTTCATCCAGGTGGACGTCACACTCTTAATAGTCTGGATAGGCGTGCACTTCGGCTTGAAACCCGTGGTCGCCGTCCGGCGCCAGATCGAGTCGCGTTCGGCACGCGAGCTGCGTCCTCTGGACACCGCTGCCGTACCCACCGAGGTACGGCCACTCGTCGATGCGATCAATCTTCTGTTCGAAATGCTCAACGGCGCCGCGCGCAATCAGAGGCAGTTCGTGGCCGATACGGCGCACCAGCTGCGCACCCCCATTGCGGGCCTCCTGGGCTCGCTCCAGGTGCTCATGCGCGAACCGGCCGCCGAACCGATTCACGGCCGGCTGGCCTCGCTGCATGAGGGTGTGCAGCGGCTGTCGCATTCGGCGAACCAGTTGCTGGTTCTTGCACGCGCGGACCCGTCGACGAGCCTGGCGGAGGGATTCGAGAAGACAGACCTGAAAGCCATTGTTGAGCGCGTCGTTGAACGTAATGTGGATCGCGCTGTTGAATGCGGACTCGACCTCGGCGTGGAATCCCAGCCCGCGAGGGTCGCTGGCAACGGGCGGTTGCTCGATGATCTTCTGAGCAATCTTCTGGATAACGCGCTGAAATACACGCCCTCAGGCGGTCGTGTCACCGTCCGGTGCGGATACGAGAACGGCACTCCTTATCTCGAAGTGGAGGATGACGGTCCGGGAATCCCGGAGTCGGAGCGATCGCGCGTACGCGAGCGGTTTTATCGAATTCCCGGCTCTCCCCCGGGAGGGTGTGGACTGGGCCTGGCGATAGTCGATGAGATCGCCCGCCTGCACGACGCCCGTCTCTCCATAGAGACAGGCAGCGGCGACCGCGGCGTTGGTTTCAAGATGTCGTTTCCACCAGCTGCCTGATCCTGCCGCGCCAATAAAGTGAGACGGCGGTCGCAAATCCGGCAACCGCACACCTGCAACGCTCTACCGCCCGGTTTCGTCAGCGTCACGCAAGGTTGCCTCCTTACAGTCGCAGCCTGTGAACTCACCACCATCATACAACGGGAATATCACCCGGATGTCGCTGGCGACAGACGGAAGCAGCATGCCAACACAAATTCCGCGCCCGAGAAGAGTGTTTCGCCGCGCGGGCGGGTACAACCTCGTGGAACTGATGGTGGTCATGACGATAGCCGCGATCGTGATGGGCATCGGCATTCCCTCGTATCGGTACGTAACTAATTCCAACCGGGTTTCCACCGAAGTGAATGCCTTGCTCGGCGACATGATGTTGGCCCGTTCGGAAGCCATCAAGCAAGCCCAGCCCGTCTCAGTCTGCCCGTCCGCGGACGGAGCGGTTTGCGACGGTACGACTAACTGGCAGAAAGGCTGGATCGTGTTCAGCGACGTCAACGGGGACGGAGCGTTCACCGTCGGAACCGACACCCTGCTACGGGTTCAGAAGGCGTTCGTAACGGCAACCGACACCTTTCAATCCGACAACGCCGTGGAAGTCGTCACCTACAATCGCGAGGGTTTTGCCGTAAACCAACCGACCACGCTCACCAACTACATCACCGTCACTTTGCATACGGCGCCCGCCAATGCGCAGTGGACTCGCTGCCTGCAGATCGGCACGTACGGCGGTCTGACGACCGAGCACACCGGAACCGGGGGTTGTCAATGAGCGCACGACACTCCAATGCGAGCGCGGCCGGCTTCAGCCTCGTCGAGGTCATGGTGGCAGTCATCGTCATCTCGGTGGGCCTGCTGGGCATCGCCAAGATGCAAGCGCTGGCTCTGTCCAGCACCGGCACCGCGCGGATGCGCTCAATTGCGGCACTCGAAGCGGCCAGTCTCGCCTCGGCCATGCATGCAGATCGGGCGTACTGGTCGGCAATTACCAAGATACAGACGGTGAACGTCACCGCTTCGACGAGCGGCATCGCCCCGACGGACGCAACATTGGTGGCCCCCACCGGCCTGTGTACGTTCAGCGCCGCGACGACCACGCCGTGCGCGACGAGCGCAGCGCTGGCCGCCGTGGATTTGACGTATTGGGCGCAGGACTTGAACAAGACGCTGCCGCAGAACGCTACGGCCTTGATCACTTGCTCAGCCGGGACAGCCACCGCTCCGGTGTATTGCACCATCGAGCTCGACTGGACCGAAAACGTGGTCGCGCTCAACACTTCAACGAGTACGACCGCGACAACGGCACAGACCCAAGCGGCCCTCACTGCCGTCGCGAAGACTCAGTACATACTCTCCGTAGAGCCATGAACGAGACACGCATGCGTATCCTTCCCCGCCCGCGTCCCGGCCAACGTGGCTACAGCATGCTCGAGCTCATGGTCGCCATCGCGGTTGCAGTCTTCCTGCTGGCCGGCCTGTTCTCGGTCCTGCAGAACACGCGCAACACCTCGAACAATCAGACTGCGTTGGCGCAATTGCAGGATAACGAGCGCATTGCGATGACGATAATTACGGAGACCGTGCAGCAGGCAGGGTATTACCCGAACCCGCTGAACACCACGCTGGCAGCGGGCTTTCCGACGTCGACAGTGACGACAGCCTTTACTCAGGCCGGACAGCTCTTGTTGGGTGGAGTGAACGCGGACGTTGGCGGCGTCGGCGACTTCATTACAGTCCGCTATCAGTCGGACGCGAGCAATACCATCCTGAATTGCCTCGGAAAATCCGATACCGTCGGTGTGGCTCACGAGTATCGATTCAGCATCGCCACAGTGGGTAGAGTGACCTCACTGTTCTGCACCCGGGATGCCGACGCCGCGATCCCACTCGTAAGCGACGTTACGAATATGCGAGTTTATTATGGAGTCGACACAACGGGTGTCGGCAACGGCGTCAACGCCTACATACCCGGCGAATTGATGACCGCGGTGAATTGGCTGAATGTCTACACCGCGAAGATCACTCTTACTTTCACCAACCCTCTCGCCAACCAGCCGGGTCAGGCCGGCGCCCCGGCCATCGCGTTCACCAGGGTTGTGGGTGTCATGGGCAAGATATGAAAACCGCGCACTTTCGAACACTACAACAGGGAATGGCGCTGATTTCAGCGCTGCTGCTGCTGCTGGTTCTAACCATGCTGGGTGTCGGCATGTTCCGCAGCTTCGGACTCCAGGAGCACATAGCCGGCAACACGCGTGAGAGGCAGCGCGCGCTGCACGCTGCGGAGAGCGCGCAATCATATGCGGAGTGGTGGGTGGCGTCCGCCAACGGCGCCAACGCTACTTCGGGCACCTCTTGCTCGGGTGTCGTTACCGCGCCGATGGTTTGCTCGAACCTCATCGCGAACGTAACCACCGTGCCATGGCCGATTGCGGTGCAGTTCACTCCACCGACAATGACGATAGGGAATGCCGGAATCATCAACGACTACGCCAGCTCTCCGGAGTTCTACCTCACCTTTCTAGCGGGTGCCTATTACAAGACCTCGGGTACCCAGATCAATTCCTATCAAGTGGATGCGACCGGGTATGGCGGCACCACAAACGCCGTCGCCGTGGTGGAGAGCGACTTTTCGGTTGCCGTGACCTTTACCGGCGGGACCACCAACAGCAAATACGTCAGTCTCGGAGGCCCGTGATGTCCTTCAAATATCTTGCCCGTGTGTTGGCTGTCCTGGCCACAGGTGCGTTCATGGCGCCGCTGGCCCAGGCAGGTTGCAACGCGGTGACGAACATCAAGGAGCAATTCAACTCCGGCTCGACCGTCAACTCCTGGCTCTCTTTCAACGGCGCGTGCCTGACCGCCGGGACCGGCACTAATCAGAGCGCGTTGCCGGGCTGTTTGAAGAGCACGTATTACAACAGCCAGGTACAGGTCGGCGGTGCCAATGGCTTCCTCGGCACGGGCAACGGCGGCACGGCGCCCAGCAGCGCGGCGGGCCAGGTTCCCGACGCCTCGGGTAGCGGCGCCTTACGCCTCACCAACGGCTACCTGTCGAGCCTGTCGGGCGCGACGACCACCTTCCCTTATGGCTTCAATCAGAACGGCGCGATTCTCTCGAACTTCTGCTTTCCTTCGGCCGACGGCCTGCAGATCACGTTCACCACGGTGACCTACGAAGGTAACTCGGGCGGCAACGGTGGCGGCGGCACGGTAACTGCAAACGATGGTGCCGACGGCATCAGTTTCTTCCTGGTCGACGATTCCGTCGCCACAGCGGCTTACAATAATCCCTTGGACAGCGGCGCTTTTGGCGGCAGCCTGGGGTACAGCTGCTCGAACTCCAACAACGACTCCACCAAGCGCAGCGACGGCTCGACGCGCGGCTACGACGGACTGGCGGGCGCCTTTCTCGGGCTCGGCATCGACGAATTCGGAAATTTCCTGAATCCCAGCGACAACACCGTGAGCGGACCCGGCCTGCAGGCCGACCGTATCGGACTGCGCGGTGCCGGTAGCATCAGCTGGAAGGCGCTCCACGCCGCAAGCTCAACCCTGTATCCCTCGAGTTGGAACGCGACCCAGCAGCAGGCGGCAGTGCAGAATACCTGTAAAGCGGGCTATCTGATGGATGACTACCAGCCCAAAAATAACAATGGCCAGATCACCCAATACGGCCATTACTACACTTCGACCTCCGGCGCCACATCGAACTCCAAGACCAATAACAACGGGACTGTGGTGGCGATTCCGGCGCCGGACTACCCGATGATCACAGACAGCAGCGGCATTGGCGCCTACAAGGTGCTCTCGGGCGTCAAGATCGCGGCTGAGGGCGCGCGCACGCGTGCCGACGCCACCAACAACCCCATCACCTACAACGTAAAAATAACCCAGGAAGGCCTGCTGTCCTTTCAGTACAGCTACAACGGCGGCGCCTGGCAACCGGTCATCACCGGCTCGTCGATCAAGCAAAATGGGATACCCACGAACTTCCGCTTCGGCTTCGCCGGCTCCACCGGCGGCAGCACCAACGTGCACGAGATCCTGTGCTTCAATGCCCAGCCAGGCACGAGCTCCAATTCCTCCGGCGGCGTCAACGTGTATCAAAACCCGACCATCAAATCGGGCACGCAGGTGTTTCTGGCGTATTATTTTCCCGGCAGCGAGACGGGTTCGCTCACTGCGCAGCGAATCGGATTCAATGGCACCACGATTGTCGCGAACACCGCCCCGATCTGGGACGCCAGCTGCGTGTTGACTGGGGTGGGCGGCGGGGCCCAGCAGATGCCCAAGTGTCTCGCCACGGGAGCCACGAACGTGCCCGTCGAGGGGCCGGCGAGCCGGACGATGCTGACTTGGAGCAACGGCGCGCCCACCCAGTTTCAATTTAGCAAGTTGAGCGCGGCCGATCAGGGCAAGATCGATCAGGGAGACGCATCGAACAATGCCAACCGGGTCGACTTTCTGCGCGGGGGCCGCGGTAACGAGACGACCTCGACCACAGCCGGCTTGTTCCGGCAGCGCAGCAACGTTCTGGGGGACATCGTCAACTCCAGTCCGACATGGGTCGGTCCTCCACAGACGTACACCAACATGAATACCTGGGTGGACCAGACACAGCCGACCGTGTCTCAGCCGGAGAACTCGGGGCAGACTTACGCCGCCTTCCAAGCCGCCGCTCAAGGGCGCCTGAACGTCGTCTACGCCGGCGCGAATGATGGGTTTCTGCACGGATTCGAAGCCGGGTCGCTCGACAGCTCGGGCAATCTCCAGACCAGCAACGCGAAGGGAGCGGCGACACCGAACGACGGCAAAGAGGTGCTTGCCTATATGCCGGGCGCTGTCCTCCAGACGATCCACAGCGCCAGCCAGCCGGAGCTCGATTATTCCAACACGTTGTACGCCCACGCCTGGTTCGTGGACGCCACCCCGGGGACCGGCGATCTCTTCTACAAGTCAGCGAGCTGCGCCGACCCCACGCAAGGCTGCTGGCACACCTGGCTCGTGGGCGGCCTGGGCGCGGGCGGCGCTGCAATCTATATGCTCGACGTGACGGACCCGACGCAATTCAGCGAATCGAACCCCGCGGCCACGGTGATCGGGGAATGGACGTCGGCAAACCTCAGCTGCACGAACACCAAGACGGGCTCTCCGTCCTGCAACACATACATGGGTAACACGTACGGTACGCCTTTGATCCGACGCTTCCACAACGGGCAATGGGGCGTGATCTTTGGCAACGGCTACGGCAGCCCGAAAGGCAATGCGGGGATTTTCATCATGCTGATCGATCCCAACACCGCCGCCAAAACCTTCTATTATCTCGATACGGGCAGCACCGCCGCCAAAAACGGCATTGGCCCCACGACATCGGCGGACCTGGATCTCGACCACACCGTCGACTTCATCTACGCGGGCGATCTTCTGGGCAACGTCTGGCGCTTCGATGTGACGAGCCCGACTCCCGGCAACTGGGGTGTCTCCGCGAGTTCACCCTTGTTCACGACGCCTACCGGCCAACCCATCACGACGGCCGTGACGGTCAGCACCCTGAAGACGATCAACACAACCTTCAGTCTCACCGGGCAGGTACTCAGCACCGTGCCGGAACGGGTGATGATCAACTTCGGAACCGGGCAGCAGATCGCGCAGACCCTGACAACCGCCACGCAGTACGCTACGACACAGCAAGCCCTTTATGGAATCTGGGACTGGGATATGGGCGTGCCGAGTACTTCAACCACGCCAGGAACAGGCTGGAACGCAATCTCCCCCGGACAGGAGGGCATCTATATTCTCTCCGGTCCCGAGCCGGTCGCCTTCGGCTCCCTGCAGCCGCAGACGTTCGCCACCAGGAGCGCCGACGGCCTGACCATCCGCCAGGTCAACAAGGCTCCCGTCTGCTGGCCGGCCTCGCCGCTCGCCACGACACCCAATTCGAGCGCCTGCTCCAGCTCGAACCAGTACGGCTGGTACATGAATCTGCCCGTGACCAACGGATTGGCCGAGCAGGCCATTTTCGATCCCACCATCAGCCCGGATGGCACATTCGTCATCAATACTTTCGTTCCCCCGCAGACTTCGCCTCTGGTCTGCGATCCCGCCGGATCAACCGGATTCACCATGGCTCTGCAACCCGATGACGGAAACGGAACGCCGCCGGGATACTTCCACCTTGCCGACGGCACTATCGCCGACGGCATCCAGTTGAACGGCGTTGGCATCCCCTCCTTCGTGAGCTCCGGGCAAGCGGTCGACAACAATGCCGAATATCTCATCACGCAAACCCCGAACGGCGTCGCCAACCCGACCCCGCTCAACCGGATGGCGATCATTAACGGTCAACGTCTCAACTGGGCCCAGAGACGCTAGGGACGCACGTCAATGAGAAAATCAACCGTATCCCGAATCCGCTCGATCGCCGGATTTACCCTGATCGAGCTGATGGTGACGATCATAGTCGCGAGCATTCTCGTCGCCCTCGCCGTACCCGCGTATACATCGCAGATACGCAAGTCCCGGCGCACGGAGGCACGGACCGCCCTGTTGGATCTGGCAAGTCGGGAAGAGCGCTTCAACAGCACGAACAGTGCTTATACGAGCTCACTGGCCAACCTGGGTTACTCGGGTGCCGCCTGGCCGGTAACAGTCGGGAGTGGTTATTATCAGATCACTGCCGTGGTCTGCGCCGCGGTGACCTGCGGCGCGGATACCGGCACGGGAGCGGCCTTCCTGCTCACGGCTCAGCCGGTAGCCCCACAGGACAAGGACACGATATGCGGGTCGTTTAGGCTCGACAACACGGGGACCCAGCAGGTGACGGGGACTGCCACCCCCGCCAGCTGCTGGAACTAGTCTGATAGCGCGAGGGTGAAGTAAAAGCCCGCGCCGCAATCCACCGCTGACTCCGCCCAGATCTCCCCACCGTGGCGGTGGATGATGCGTTGGACCGTGGCCAGTCCGATGCCCGTCCCGGAATACTGCGTCTCGGAGTGCAGTCGCTGAAACGGGCTGAACAACTTCGTCGCGTAGCGCGGATCGAAGCCGGCACCGTTGTCGCGCACGAAATAGACCGTGCGTCCGGCGCGATCGGGGCCCGAGCCGAACTCGATATGCGTGCGGTCCTTTCGGCACGTGAATTTCCAGGCGTTCGCAAGGAGGTTCTCCAGGGCGATCCGCAGTAATCCGGAATCTCCCGACACGACGAGGCCCGCGGACACGACGAGATCGGCCACACGGCTCGGAGCGCGATCGCGCAGTGTCTGCAGAATCTCCCGAGCGAGTTTCGAGAGATCCACCGTGCTCCTGTGAAGCGGCGCGCGCACGATCTTGGATAAATCCAACAGGGCGTTGATCAATCGATGCATGCGGCGCGTTGCGGCCGAGATGCGCTGCAGGTGGTCGCGGTTGGTCTCGTCCAGTGAGCCCGCGATGTTCTCGAGCACCACCTGCGTGAATCCGTCTATCGTGATGAGCGGAGAGCGCAAGTCGTGTGCGACGGAGTAGGAGAATGCTTCGAGCTCCTTGTTCAACACTGCGAGCTCGGCGTTGCGGCGGCCGACCTCGGCAGTAAGTTCCGCTACTTTCCGTTCGAGATTCGCGAACACGTCGGTGGAGGCTTGCGGTCGCGACACGGCGAGCCTGAGCTCGGGTCCGAGGCGATGGAGCTCCGACTTCGCGACGCGCGCCGTGGGAGCATTTTCTCCGGTCGCTACGTGTGGGTCGGTCAAGCCGGGATTCCCGGAGACCACGATGAAGGGAATCGCGGGAAAGCGGTTACGCGCGGCCAATAGAGCCTCGCGGCCGTCGTAGCCGGGAATGGCACTGTCTGAAAGAACAGCATCGAAGTGAGGCTGTTGGAGTGCCGCGAGGTACGCGGCGCCGGAGCTCACCGCAAGAATGTCGCAATCGACGCCGTCGCGTGCGAGCGTCATGCGTACCAACTCCACGTCATCTCCATTGTCTTCAAGGTGAAGAAGTCGCAGCTTCATGCGCGAAGGTCCCCCATTGCTCATCGTTGTTCCCCTAAGGGGAGAATACTATGCACAGTGTGTCGCACCGGACCGTGATACTTCAATCAAATCAATGTGATGCGACGCATCGTAAAATGCTGGAGCGTGGCTGGAGTTCCACGGTGCGCGGCTCCGTTGTCAACCTGGCGGTCACGCTTTTCGTTGGGCGATCTGGGGTTTTGGAACACCCGCGGCAAACGGTAGTACAGTAGCCCCGGCCGCAACGGGCGAGAGGTAACTTCAGGATGTGGAACAAAGCGAGGGATGCCGAAGAGTCCTTCCGAAACAAGGCGATCTGGTGGTCTGCTGCCGCCGTGGTCGTGGTGATTGTCGGCATCGCTGCCTACTATCGTTACTCCGCTTCATCCACTGCTCCCGTCAAGGTGGAGGAGCACCGTCCGCCGCCGCCGCCGGCGGTGAAAGCCGATGACGGCGGCATCCAGCACCCGATTCCGGGCGCGGGCACGGACACGACGGCCCTGCCGGCGCTCAACCAGAGCGACCAGGTGGTTCGCGATTCATTGGTGGGCTTTGTCGGTGCGAAGCCGGTCGAGCAGTTCCTGGTGCAGGAAAACATCGTGCGCCACATGGTGGCGACGATCGACAACCTCCCGCGGAAGAAGGTGGCGGTCGATCTGCGTCCGGTGAAACCGACCCCCGGAGAGACCATCATCGCCAACCAGGGTGACACCACGACGCTCGGCGCCGCGAACTCTGTGCGTTATGCGCCTTTCATCCATCTCGTCGAATCGACGGATCCCAAGACGCTTGCAACCGTTTATTTTCACCTCTATCCGTTGTTCCAGCAGTCGTATGAGGACCTCGGTTATCCGGGACGGTTCTTCAATGACCGGCTGGTCGAGGTGATCGACCACTTGTTGGCGGCACCGGAGCCGCAGGGTCCGATCCAGCTCGTGCAACCGAAGGTGTTCTACCAGTTTGCGGATCCAAAGCTGGAGGACCTCTCGGCGGGCCAGAAGCTCCTGGTTCGCATGGGGCCGGCTAATGAGCGCGCCCTGAAGGCGAAGCTGCGCGACTTCCGGACGGAGCTCGTGCAGAGCGGCGCGGGTGGTGGACCCCCGGGCGGTGGCCCGCCGAAGAAATAGTTTATAAAAAGCAATGGTTCTGCAGGTGAAGGCAATGAACGACGCCATGATTGGAGCCGAGGCGGATCTCGCCAAGCCGCTCGAATACCTGAGGTCTGTCCTCATTCCGAGCGAGACACTCGAAGCCTGGGCTATCCAGCGTCGCATCTTTTCCCTGTCCCACCGGCGGCTGCTGATCGCGGCAACGAGCGGCCGGTTGATTCAGCTCACCCGCAAGCTTCTGGGTGGATTCGACGTATCGGACATCCGCTGGCAGGACCTGGAGGAAGTGACGCTGCGTGTAGGTATGTTGGGAGCGGATCTGCTGGTGCGCGCGGGCCGCGCCACCGACCTCGCGTCTCAGGGCAGTCAGGGCTCGCAGCGCCTCGAATTCCAGGGGCTGCGCAAAGAGCAGGCGCAAGCGGTCTATCGCATCTGCCAGGCGCAGGATCAGGCCTGGCGCGAGAAGCGCCGGGTGCGCGAGCTGGAGGAACTGCGCGCCCGTTCCGGTGGAATCCAGGTGTCGGGGGCGGGCGGTTATGCGCCTGCCGGAACGACCGGTCAGTCGGATGCCGTGCGCCGGCTGCAGGAAGCGAAACAGATGCTCGACGGAAAACTCATTACCGACTCGGAGTACGAAGCGATCAAGGCGAAGATCGTTTCTTCGTGACTCGGCTGCTGTTTGCTGTCATTGCCGCCGCGGGCCTGCTCGCCGCTTGCGGCCGCGGTGAGCCGGAGTCGCACCACGGCTGGGTGTTGCATTCGCAGGTCCGATTCTTTGCCGCCGACTTGCAGGTGGCGCGCGACCCGCTGCCGCGCAACTCTTTCCGGCTCTTCTTTCCCTACATCGCCGGGGACCTGTATGGGCCCGCGACGACCGGCGATTTCATTCACCCGGTGATCAACCCGGACCTGTCTTTCGACATCGATTTCAGTCGTGTCCAACAGGACCTCACCCGGTCGCTGCAGCCTACAGAGTTCAGCCTCGACTATTTGAGGATCGAGCCGCCAGGTGCGCGCCTTGCGCGCCTCGCGCCGTTGGCGCTGCAGCCGGATGGTATCGAGCAGGTGGCCACGACCGATTGGATCGACGCCGCCACGAATGAGCGGTTGATGTTGGTCTACGTGGATCGACCTGCGCGCATTACGGGTGCCCTGGTGCGCGATGGCTATACTATCCGCTATAACGTCCGCGCCGCAGCGGCCGGTTACATATGGATCGCTCGTCGAAAAACCGAGGATGGCGAGCAGATGTATACCGAGGTCGAGAAGCCGGAGCGTGTGATTCTGGCGCTCACGGTTCCGGGGCCAGCTCCTAGCACCCCCCAGAAAGTTGTTTTACGAGCTCTTACAGGTACTCCCACCCTGTGAAAAACGCTTCGCGCACCAGCGTAGTGCGTTGCACAAGCGACCCGCGAGTTTAATCACCGATTATGCACAAGTAATCCACAGGCGTTCCACAGCCGGGTCGCGTTATGCTCGGGGCATGGCATTGAGATTCCCGAGAAGAAGAGGGCCCGACGCGGAACCCGCGGTCCTGGGCACGTATACCTTCCCGAGTCGTACCGTGCGGGTCCTGCAGACACAGGACGAGCGCATCCAATGGACCTGTGACTGCGAGAAGTTTCGTCGGCAGACGGCGCAGCGCGAGCCCCTGTGGTGCAAGCACATTGCCAAGGCAGCCGCGCGCCGTTCCATCGAGCGCCTCACCCGCCGGGTCGCAGTCCAGCGCGGCTGAAGAGCGCTGTAGGACTCCCGCGCCAACTTATGGCACGGTGTCTGATACAACCCCATCGCGATGAGTTGGATCGTTACGGGATGATTCCCTCGTCGACTCAGTACTGATTATACTTCCTGGCGCTGCCGCGCACTTTCTCCACCGGGTAGCGCTGTTCGTTGGCCGCGATTTTCGCCGTGGCCGCGTCCAGCAGGTCAAATCCCAACTTGTCGGCGAGGCGCACGAGATAGATCAATACATCGGCGGCCTCGGCGCGGATGCGGGCGAGTTGCTCCGCGTTGGGGGCACTGCTCTGTGCCGCCGTCAGCCACTGGAATTCAGCGGCGAGCTCGCCGGCCTCGGCGACCAGCGCCGTGGCGAGGTTTTTCGGTGTGTGAAACTGTTCCCAGTCGCGTTCGGCCGCGAACTGCCGCAGGCGCCGCGACAAGTCTTGCAGTGATGTTGAATTCATGGTTTGCCAGGGTCCGGATTTGACGCCAGCCAAGGATACCGCGAAGGTTGGCCGAAATAACACTCTGTTGGTAAGGTCGCGCCGTCGGGTTGGGTCAACGGATTCAGCCGTCATTCAGGTTGGCGGACTGTTTTGTTCCCGCGCACTGCCTGGAGCGCCTCCTGCGGCACAGGGCCCGAAAATTGCGACGCTTCCGATACGTGGCCGGGCGTTTTCGGGGACCGGCACGCAAAGGAGCTCTAAATGATCCGATTACGCTTCAATTCGTTGGCCGGGACGGACCCTGCGACCGTGGGACCCGCGCCGTACTTCAGGATTGAAGGCCCACTGTTGCAAAAGGGGCCGGACCATAGCGTGGTCGGCCGTTACTTCGATCATCACTGGGAGTTGGGCGAGCGGTTCGTGTCGAGTTATGAATGCATCGAGGCGGCGTGCCTGCAGTTTGTGGGGCCGTCCGGCGCGACCTCCGAGATCTTCGGCCCTTTCCAACAGGTGCGCTTTCCCAATGGCTCCTGTTACGCCGATCGTACGCTGTTCGCGGAGTTTGTCGAAGAGCAGGGCGCCGCGGGGCGCCGCGCCGCAGACCTGCAGGGGCACCATGGCCAATGGATGCATCGCGCCACCCTGACGTGCTGGCCGATGCTGGTGATCAGCCCCGAGGCTTAGGATCAAGCCTCGATGAGGCCATGCCGGATCGCGAGTAGGGTGAGCTCCGATTGATTCGATACGCCGAGCTTTTGTTTGATGTTGTAAAGATGGGTGCCGACCGTGGAGGAAGACAGCTTCAGGTCGTCAGCGATGCGCTGCACGCTGGCACCCCCGGCGAGACGCACGAAAACCTCGAATTCGCGCTCCGAGAGGCGCTCGACGGGGGATTTCGCGGCGCCTTCGATCTCGGCAAGCGCGAGTTTTTGCGCGAGGCTTACGTCAATATAACGCCGGTTCGCGGCCACCGTTGCCACTGCGTCGAAGAGCGCTTCGGGGGCGCTGCGCTTGGAAAGGAAGCCGAGCGCTCCCTCGCGAAAGGCGCGCCGCGCATGCATCGGATCGTCGTGCGCCGAAAGTGCAAGGACTCGCGCTTGCGGATGATGTGCCCGAATGCGCTTCAACGCTTCGAGGCCACCCATTCCCGGCATTGCGATGTCCATGACCAGGACGTCGGGAGTGAGTTCGTCGTATCGCTGGCAGGCGGCTTCGCCCGACTCGGCCTCACCGATCACTTCGACCTCTGCGTGCGACTGCAGGAGTAGGCGAAATCCGGTGCGGACTACCGCGTGGTCATCAACGAGCAGGACGCGGATCATGTTCCCACCGCCATTGGGGTTTTTGTTGCGATGAGTGGGATTTCCGCGGTGAGACTGACGCCGTGGGGGAGGCGGTTGGTGACTGTGAGATGACCGCCTAAGTGTTCGACGCGCTCGGTCAGGCCGCGTAGGCCGAAGTGCCCCGGGCGGGACCAGGTGGCCGGGATGCCGACACCGTCGTCTGTTACGGTAACGAGCATCGACTGCGGGCGGCTTTCCAGATTGATTTCGATGTTTGTCGCCTGTGCGTGTCTGAGCGCGTTGATCAACCCTTCTTGCACGACACGGTAGGCCGCGAGGGTCACGCTCGGTCCCAGATCTGACGGGAGATCATGGCGGAGGGACAATGTGACTCCAGGGTTGCGACGTTGCCAGTCACGGACCAGGTTTTCCAGTGTCTCGGCGAGTCCCAGGGTGTCCAGCGACACTGGCATCAGCCTCGGTATGAGTCCGTGCATGGCGTCGTAAAGCCGAGCCGCTTCCTCCGCGATGAGGCGCGCGGCGTCACTCATTGGCGGTTGCGTCGATTGTGTGGCGACGGCCAACGCGAGGCTGCGAATCGCGGTGACCGATTGTCCGAACTCATCATGCAACTCGTGTGCGATGAGTCGCCGCTCTTCCTCCACTCGCTGCTCGACGAGCAGGGACATTTCGCGACGTTCTTCGAGGCGGGTTTCTGCCTCGCGCGCCTTGCGTTCGGCCTGAACGTTGTCTTCAACGCCCTGCGCCATATGATTGAACGCCGTACCGATGGCACTGGCCTCCATTCCGGGCAGCGGCGGCAGACGGAATGTCAGTTCGCCGCGTTGGATCCGCCTCAGCCCATCAGCAATCGCGGGAAACGGCGCGAGCGCGCGCTCGACCGACCAGAAGGCGAGCCCATTGACTACCACTAACATGACGACCGCGATCGTCAGCAACTCGGTGATGTCGCCCCAGGCATCGAGTATGGCGCGCGAGGCCTGCGCCTCGACGACCAACTGCGCGCCACCGGGGAGCGGAAACGTGTGTCTGGCGGTTTGCGGTGAGATGAGATGCGCGAACCAGGCGGGCGCCTCGTGGCCTGCCTTGTAGGTGGCCGGTGGCGAGGTGTACAGGATCTCGCCGGCTGGCGTGCGCAGAATGATGTCGTTGGCGCGGATATGTCCGAGTTGCTGCAGGAATTGCAGCACGACCTCGGTGCCTCCGGCACGGGAATAGATGACGGCGAGCCTGCCGAGGAGTTGGGAGGCGACACCGTTTGCGGCCTCGATTTCCTCTCGCACGGAGGTGCGGGTGCTCTGGATCTCTTCGGCCAGTAGCACGGCCACGAACACGGCCGTCAGGCCGGCCACGACGAGGTTCAGGCGGGTGCGCAGCTTCATGGGGCTTGATGGTAGCGCAAGGGACCGCGCGGGTTCGGCTCGCTGCGCGCGCAGGTGCGCTCTCGCGGCGGCATAGGAAGCTTTGAGGCCCTCAGGGTGGCATCATGAAAATCATGACCCCACTTTCATGATCGGCCGGATTCGAACGCTGGCGCGGTGCGGAAGGATGGGGGTGCCCCTTCCCACATGGGTTCGGGCGTTTACTGCATCAGGAGCATCGTTATGAAATGGGAAACTCCGCAAGCCACTGATTTCCGGTTCGGTATGGAAATCACGATGTACATCGCCAAGCGCTGAGGCGTATGGGGTGAGGAGCCTGGCCGGCTGAGGCGGACGGTGTCGCTTGAGCCGGCCGGGCTCTGAGCCTGCACGGTAGTGAGGCCCGCGTCGGTTGTGAGGCCACCGGCGGCGGTGAGGCTTACAGCCAGGACGCGCATGAGCCGTCCGGCCCCCCGCGCCGAGCATCTCCTTTGAAAATTCGAGTATTAGGTTCCGCGGCGGGCGGTGGCTTTCCACAGTGGAATTGCAACTGCCGCAATTGTGCCGGGGTCCGTAGTGGCTCTCTCCATACGCGAGCTCGCACACAATCTTCTATTGCCGTAACGGGCGACGCCAGCAGTGCGTGGGCGTTGGTGAATGCGTCGCCGGACATCCTGACCCAGTTACAGGCGAATCCTGTACTACAACCCGCGCGCACCATTCGCGATACCGCCATCGTCGGCATCGTTCTTTGCGACGGGCAGGTCGATCATACGACCGGCCTCTACATGTTGAGAGAGGCCACCCGGCCGTGGCCTCTGTGGTGCACAGACAGCGCATACGCCGACCTGACACGCGGCAACCCGATCCTGCAGGTTCTCTCGCACTACTGCGGCATCGATCGCCGCAGGATCGATCTCAATGATGATTTCAGAGTCGACGGTGTGACGGGTGTCAGGTGGCGCGGACTTCCCGTCGCCAGCAAACCGGCGCCGTATTCGCCGAACCGGGAGTCGCCGGTGCCCGGGGACAATGTCGCGCTCGTGTTGACGAGCGAAAGCCGCAGGGCGAGCGTCCTGTACGCTCCCGGGTTGGGAGCCATGGAGGACTCTGTCTGGGAGGCGATGCAAGCCGCCAATTGCGTGTTAGTGGACGGCACATTCTGGACCGACGACGAGATGATCCGGCTCGGGTTATCGCGTAAGCGGGCGCGTGACATCGGCCACCTGCCGCAAAGTGGCGCGGGCGGCATGCTCGAGTGGCTGGAGAAGCTGCCTTCGAGCACACGCAAGATCCTGATTCATATCAATAACACCAATCCCATACTGGATGAGACCTCGGTCGAGCGCGCGGAGCTACGCCGTCGTGGGATCGAAGTCGCGTGGGATGGGATGGAGATCGTCCTGTGAGCGAAGCTCCCTGGTCCGCGGCGGAATTCGAGCAGCGGCTGCGCGACAAGGGGCGCGCATACCATATCCATCATCCGTTCAACGTGATGTTGAATACCGGGCGGGCGGAGCCCGAGCAGATCCGGGGTTGGGTGGCGAACCGGTTCTATTACCAGGTCAGCATTCCGGTCAAGGATGCCGCCATCCTCGCCAATTGCGATGATCGATCCGTGCGGCGCAATTGGGTGCAGCGGATTCTCGATCACGACGGCTACGGTGATGACCCGGGGGGGATCGAGTCGTGGATTCGCCTGGCGGAGTCCGTCGGGCTTCGCAGGGATGAGGTGGAGAGTTTCTCGCAACTGTTGCCTGGCGTCCGGTTCGCTGTTGACGCGTACGTAAATTTCGCGCGCCGCGCGCCTTGGCCGGAGGCGGTCTGCTCGTCGCTGACCGAGTTGTTCGCGCCGGAGATCCACAAACAGCGGCTCGCCGGGTGGCCGGACTACTATCCGTGGATCGACCGGAGCGGATTGCACTACTTCCAGAGCCGGGTGAGCCTGGCTCGCCGTGATGTTGAGTTTGGGCTCGCGGTGACGCTCGAGCGCTTCAAGACACGCGCGCAGCAGGAGCGGGCGCTGGAGATCTTGCAGTTCAAGCTCGATGTGCTCTGGCAGATGAATGATGCGATGGCGCTGCGGTATGGGGTGAAGTCGTGAGCGACATCAGTGAGAGCGCGGTCCCGGTGGTTGGTCGCGGTTTCCGGTTGCAGTTCGAGCCGGCGCAGGAGGCGCATGTGCTGTTGTATCCGGAGGGGATGGTCAAGCTCAACAACAGCGCGGCGGCGATCATGACCCGGTGCGATGGGGTGCGGACTGTCGCTGATATCGTGGCGGATATCGAGCGGACCTATGAGGTGACGGGGCTGGCCGGGGATGTTGCGGCCTTTGTGGTGATGGCGCGGGATAACGGGTGGCTGGAGTTGCGGGCGTGAGTGCGGAGAGTGGAATCGCCGCGGGCATGGCGGCACCTGGGCCGCCATTATGGCTCCTCATGGAGCTGACCTACCGCTGTCCTTTGCACTGTGTGTTTTGCTACAACCCCACCGACTTCGCTACTACGGGACCGGAGTTGGCTACGCAGGACTGGATTCGGGTGTTGCATGAGGCGCGCGCTCTGGGGGCCGTGCAGCTCGGTCTTTCCGGCGGTGAGCCGCTGGCGCGGGATGACCTCGAGGTCATTGTCGCTGAAGCGCATTCACTCGGTTTTTACAGCAATCTCATCACGTCCGGGATCGGCATGACCGAGGCCCGTATCGCGGCTCTGAAGCAGGCGGGGCTCGATCACATCCAGCTCTCGTTCCAGGACAGCTCGCGGGAGATGAACGATTTTCTGAGCAGCACACGCACGTTCGAGCTCAAATCGAAGGTGGCGGCGCTGATCCGGAAATACGAGTACCCCATGGTGCTCAACTGCGTGCTGCATCGACTCAACATCGATCATGTCGAGGAGATACTCGAGCTCGCGGAGGGCATGGGCGCGGAGTATGTGGAGCTGGCGAACACGCAATACTACGGTTGGGCGTGGCTCAATCGCGCGCATCTGATGCCTACCCGGGAGCAGTTGCGCAAGGCCGAAGAGACCCTGGCGCGGTTCCGTGCGCGGCCCGGGATGAAGATGAAAATCTTTTTTGTCGTGCCCGATTATTTCGAGACCCGGCCGAAAGCCTGTATGAATGGACTGGGGTCGGTGTTTCTGACAGTGACACCGGACGGGACCGCCCTGCCGTGTCACGCCGCGCGCATGTTGCCGGGGCTGACTTTTCCGAACGTGACTACCGATAGTGTCAAGAGCATCTGGCAGGACTCGGTGGCGTTCAATCATTTTCGCGGCACGGATTGGATGAAAGAGCCGTGTCGCAGCTGTCCGGAGAAAACACGCGATTTCGGTGGCTGCCGCTGTCAGGCCTATCTGCTGACGGGCGATGCGGCCAATGCCGATCCGGTGTGCGATCTCTCCCCGCATCACCATCTCGTGCAGGAGGCCGTAGCGGCGGCCGCGGGGCCGATATCGGGCAATGAACGGCAGGTTGCGGAAAAGTCACTGATTTTCCGCGACCACCGCATTTCGATTCCGGTGGTGGTCGTCGGAGTGCGTACACCCGACGGGAACCGAGGCGCGGGCATATGAGTTGCTGCGTTAAGGTTTTCAGTTGCATGGCGGGTCGCGAGTGTGAAGCCGCGTCAGGAGTCACGACATCGCAGACGCGAGGCTGACTGCAGCGTTGAACGAGGCGCCCGCAGTGAGGAGGAGCGCGCGCTCGATCACAAGGTTGTGGATCCGCGCCGCCAGGCCAACAACCCGTTGCGCGAGAACCCGTCCGGCCGAGGCGCGGGCAGTGGGACTGCGCCTGGAAGCAGTGCGGGCGGCGTTGGCAATGGGACGCCGCATGGCGGGAGCGCGGGTAGCGTCGGCGGCGGGTTCGGGGGCGAGGGCGGCGATGTAGCTGACGTTGGTCCGGGCACGGCACGCACGTGTCGCGATCCGGCCGTGAGGCGTGTGGCCAATGGCGCATCCGGTGGGGACCAGAAGCGCGAGCCGGAAGATGTTCACGGTCGCACCGCCGCCTACCCCAAGGAAATTCCCAAGGTGGGGTGGCGCGACATTGTCATGCGGGTTTGGCAGAACCTCGGCCGCGACAATACCTCGCTGGTCGCCGCGGGAATCGGCCTGAATGCGTTGTTGGCCGTATTTCCGGCGCTTGCGGTGCTCGTCTCCGTCTACGGCATGTTTGCTTACCCGGGGGACGTCGCGAGAGACCTGGGGCCTTTCCTGAGCATTCTGCCCGGCGACGCCTCAAAACTCCTCACGGACCAACTTCAAACTCTGACCACGCCGAAAAATCATACGCTCGGCTTCGGTGCGGTCGTCGCCACCATCGTCGCGCTCTGGAATTCGAGGCAGGGTATGTCGGCGCTCATGACAGCTACCAACATCGCCTATAACCAGCGGGAGCAGCGCGGGTTCTTCCGTCAGACTGCGCTTTCGATCGGATTCTCGCTCGGTGCGATGTTTATATTCCTGGTGATGCTGCTGGTTGGTGTCGCGGTGCCGTTGCTGCTGCAGGCGGCGCCGATCGGGCCGGGCGTCACGATGGCGGTGCTGATTTTCCGCTGGGTGTTGTTGTGGTCGTTTGCCGTGTTGGGGTTGTCGCTCGCTTACCGTTATGCACCGGATCGGCAGCCGCCGAAGTGGCGTTGGGTTACCTGGGGCTCGGCGATAGCAGCCACCGTATGGATTCTCGGCAGCCTCGGATTCGCCGCCTACGTGCAGAATTTTGGCAGCTACGGTAAGACTTATGGCGCGCTCGGCGGCGTCATCGTGCTGCTGATGTGGTTCTACCTGATGGGATTTACCATAGTGCTGGGTGCCGAAATCAACGCGGAAATGGAACATCAGACGGCGGTGGATACTACGGAAGGGCCGCCCGCGCCGATGGGTGAGCGTGGCGCTTACGTGGCTGACACGCTTGGGCGTGTATCGAAGTAGGCGAGCGTGAGTCGGAGGGCGCGCTGGAAGCCTTTTCGACCGGGTTGGAGCTGGAGATCTGGGGTTCGCGCCCATAGATCGGGCTGATGGGCTACAATCCGCGCCCTCAGCCTCTGCAGCCGGTCGGCCATCAGAGCCCCTGCCTGCCCCTTTCGAGGTACCTTCGTGAACGCAAATTCTGCCGCCGTGCCCACGGCCGCTTCTGAATCGTCGTCCCCGGCTTCCGGGTTCCGGGATCTGAACCTGGGTGCCGCAGTGCTCCAAGCGCTGGGGGACGTCGGTTACGAGATGCCCACCCCCATCCAGGCCGCGACGATCCCGCCCCTGCTGGGTGGCGCCGATCTCCTGGGCCAGGCCCAGACAGGGACAGGCAAAACCGCCGCGTTCGCGCTGCCGGTGCTGTCGAAGATCGATCTCAGTCGGGCGCAGCTGCAGGCGATGGTGCTGGTGCCTACGCGCGAGCTGGCCATCCAGGTTGCCGAGGCGTTCCAGAGCTATGCGGCCCACATGAAGGGCTTCCACGTGCTGCCGATCTACGGCGGCCAGAGCTATACCCCGCAGCTCAAGGGTTTGAAGCGGGGCGCGCACGTGGTGGTCGGAACGCCAGGCCGGATCATGGATCACATGAAGCGCGGCACCCTGGATCTCAGCGGCTTGAGCTTCCTGGTGTTGGACGAAGCGGACGAGATGTTGCAGATGGGGTTCGTCGACGACATCGAGTGGATCCTGGAACAGACTCCGCCGACCCGCCAGGTGGCGCTCTTTTCCGCCACCCTGCCGTCGCCGATCCGGCGCATAGCGCAGAAACACCTGAAAAAGCCGGTCGAGATCACGATCCAGAGCAAGACGACCACGGCGGCTAACATCCGGCAGCGTTATTGGCTCGTGAGCGGGTTGCATAAGCTCGATGCGTTGACGCGCATTCTCGAGGCCGAGACTTTCGACGGCATGCTGATTTTCGTGCGCACGAAGCTCGAGACAGTCGATCTGGCTGATCGGTTGCAGGCGCGTGGGTTCGATGCAGCTCCCCTCAACGGGGATATTCCGCAGCAACAGCGCGAGCGTACGGTCAACGCGCTCAAGGCGGGCAAGGTCGATATCGTGGTGGCAACTGATGTTGCCGCTCGCGGGTTGGATGTTGAGCGTATCTCACACGTCGTGAACTACGATGTACCGTACGACAGCGAATCGTATGTCCATCGCATCGGACGTACGGGTCGTGCGGGCCGTAAAGGCGAGGCGATCCTGTTTATCGCCCCGCGCGAACGTAACATGCTACGCGTCATCGAGCGCGCCACGCGCCAAACGATCGAGCAGATGAGCCTCCCGTCGATTGCAGACGTGAATGAACAGCGTGTCTCACGGTTCAAGCAGCGCATCACCGAAGCGGTGACGGCGGGTGAGGGTGCGGTTTTCAGAGAGCTCATTGAGCAGTTTGAGCGTGAGCAGAGCATCCCGGCGATCGATATTGCCGCGGCACTCGCGAGTCTTCTGCAGGGTGGCTCACCGTTGTTGTTGCCTGAGAGGCCCGAGAGGCAGGAAAGGTTTGAGGGCGGAGACCGCGGCGGCGAAGGCGGGGGCCGTCATGGACGTGGGGACTCGCGAGGCGACTCGCCACGTGGACGCGGAGATTCGCGCCCGGCTGCGCGTGGGGAAACCCGCGGAGATTCACGCGGACATACGCGGCAGGAGCCGCGTGGCGATAAACCTGCGTCGGAGCCGCGCAAGCACAGAGGGGCGACGGATCGCGGGGCAAGAGGTGAGCACCGCCCAGAAGGCGTTGCGGACCGCGGAGACGCAGGCGCAGCCCGTGGGGACAGTGGTGCCGCGCATCGTGCAGACGACACAGCGGTCCGTGGCGACAGTGGCGAGCACCGTGCGGACAACGCTGCACCCGGTGGGGACAGCGGCGCACACCATGCGGATAACGCAGCGGGCCGTGGCGACAAGGGCACGCATGGTGGTGATGCACGTGCGCCGCGCCCGGACCGCCCGGATCGCGGTGGCCGCCACGAGGGCCCCTCTCGCAAGGCGCGCGGCGCGCCAGGCAACATCGCCTTCGAGACCTACCGTATCGAAGTCGGACACGCTCACGGTGTGAAGCCCGGAAATATTGTCGGCGCGATTGCGAATGAGGCGGGCCTCGAGGGGCGCCACATCGGGCACGTCGATATTCACGAGGATCACAGCTTCGTCGATCTTCCCGAGGGCATGCCGAAAGAGATTTTCCGCAGCCTGAAGAAAGTGCGTGTTGTGGGTCGCGAGCTGCAGATTGTCCATGTGAAACCCGTTAAGGCTTCCGGACCAGAGTGAGATGCAGATCTGGGTGGACGCCGATGCCTGCCCGGCAGTAATCAGGGACATCCTGTTCCGTGCCGCAGAGCGCACGGGTGTGCGTATGACCCTGGTCGCGAACAAGCCGCTGAGGTTACCGGTGGCGCCTAACCTGCGTTTTCTGCAGGTGCCGCAGGGCTTCGATGCCGCGGATAAGCGCATCGTGGAGTTGATGGAGGCGGACGACCTGGTCGTCACCGCCGACGTCCCGCTGGCGGCTGCTGCAATCGAGAAGGGCGGCATTGCGCTAAATCCGCGCGGTGAGCTCTACACGAAAGAGAACGTGCGCGAGCGCCTCTCGGTACGGAATTTTCTTGACGAGTTGCGTGGCGGTGGAGTGAACACGGGCGGCCCGCCAGCGCTGGGTCAACGAGAGCGGCAGTTGTTTGCGAACCAGTTGGATACCTGGCTGGCGAGGCGGGCGAAGAAAATTGGGGACGCGCAGGTTTAGGGATCGGGGTCGATGCGCGGGCTTATGCCGAGGCCCGGCGGTTCGACGGACGCAGACCGTAACCGGCTGCCGTGCAGACGCGACGCTTGCCGTCCTCGCTGCTGGAGTAAGTACATGGCCGTAAGACCCGTACTCAAAATGGGGACGCCTCTGCTCAAGCAGGTGGCGCTTCCGGTGACACGCTTCGATGCCGATCTGGCGGCGTTGGTTGCGGACATGGACGACACGATGCGCGCACTGAGTGGTGCCGGTATAGCGGCGCCGCAGATTGGTGTGAGCTTGCGCGTCGTTATCTTCGAGTTGCGCGAGAACCCGCGCTATCCGCATGTCTCACCCGTTCCATACACGGTGCTCGTGAACCCTGTGCTCACGCCACTGGGTAGTGAGGAAGACGAGGGGTGGGAAGGGTGTCTGTCTGTGCCCGGCCTGCGTGGGCTGGTACCGCGCGTGCGGCGTCTGCGCTATCAAGGTTTAGATCAACATGGCGTGGCGATCGATCGCACAGTGGAAGGCTTCCACGCGCGCGTCGTGCAGCACGAGGTTGATCACCTGGATGGAATTCTGTTTCCGCAACGAGTGCGCGACATGCGCAACTTTGGGTTTGAAGACGCGCTCATCGGACAGATGACCGCGATGCCGGATTAAGCGGAAGGGAAGCGCGAGGTTAGACGCAAGGGATGTCGCGATGGCGACGATGCGGCCGCTGACTCAGGGCGCCGGCTGCCTAAGGTTCGGGACGGTGCCGTTGGTCCGCACGTCGCGGGCCATGCGGATCGCGGGCTCGACGCCCTGGTAGTACCCAGGCACGCGTCCCAACTCGCGGTAGCCGAGAGCGGAATAGAACGCGAACGCGGGCTCGTTCGTCGCACGCAGCTCAAGGCCAATAATAAACGTGCCCGCGGTGAAGGCCGTTTCCTCCAGCCATGTCATTAGGCGGCGGGCGAGTCCGCGACGACGATGCGCGGCATCAACGGCGAGGAGATTCAGGTGGGCCACGTCATCGGCGTAACGCATGATCGCGAAGCCGCCTACAACGTCGGCCGCTCTCGCAGTCAACACGATGCTCTCCGGATGACGGATGTGCCAGGTGATGCGCGACGCGGACCATGCGGGCTTCAGCCCCGTCTCCACGTACTCGTGCGACATCGTCGCGAGACGTGCAGCATCGGCTGCACGCGCGGGTTCAAGAGTGTAGTCGTCTCGGTAGTCGTCCACGGCCCAAGCATACCGCGTCCTTTGCAATTCGCCCATTATCGTTGCTGGGTGGAGTCAGGATGTCGCGCGCGCGAGACACATTGACGAGGAGGGCAACACTTACCAGGGCGCGGCCTCCGGTGTGGAAGTGCGGTGTTGAAGGCCAACACTGCGAAGCAGATCACACTCTTTGAAAGTGGCCAATCAGGCGAGGGTATGAAATACCTTTTGGACGTCCTCGTCCTGCTCGAGCTTGTCGATGAGGGTGAGCACTTCCGTGGCCTGCTCTTCGGGTAGCTCGGTCGGGACCGTACAGATGTATTCGTGCTCCGCGGAAAGCGGCGCGATGCCGCGCGCTTCGAGGGCTTCCTGCAGTTTGCCGAAATCGGCGAAGGCGCAACGGATGACGAGCTGCGGCTCGCCCTTCTCACCGGTGCTCTCGCCCATCTCCTCGAGGCCGTGATCTATGAGGAATAACTCGAGGTCGTCCTGGTCGATGCCCGCGGGATTCAGGCGGAACACACCCATCTTCTTGAAGAGAAAGCTGACACTGCCGTTCGTGGCGAGGTTGCCACCACCCTTGGTCATCGCGCTTCGAACCTGCGCGACCGTGCGTGTGGGGTTGTCAGTAGCGGTCTCTACCAGCAACGCGACGCCGTGCGGCGCGTAGCCTTCGTAGAGAACTTCCTGGTAGTTGGCCGCGTCCCTGCCGGAGGCGCGTTTGATGGCGGCGTCAACTTTGTCCTTCGGCATGTTCACGGCGCGTGCGTTCTGGATCACACGTCGTAGTATTGGGTTCGAGTGGGGGTCGGAGCCGCCGGATTTGACGGCCATGGTGATGTCCTTCGCGATCCGGGCGAATTGCTTCGCCATACGGTTCCAGCGCGCGAACATCGTGTGTTTTCTTACTTCGAATATACGTCCCATGCGCTAATGGTGCCCCAGCGGCGCTTGTGCCGTCCAGCGAGCGCCGGCGACGACCGCGCCGCTGCGTGATGGTTACTAGAGGTCGGCCAGTCACAGCCGGACAAACGAAGAGGGGCCCTTTCGGGCCCCTCTGGCGAACTCTAGCTCAGGGTGCGTTACGCCAATTGCGCGTGCAGCACTCGCAGCCGCCGGCGCTGCATGTGCAGGCGGCGCTCGATCTCGCGGAGCTGTTCCTGGAAGCTCGTGTGCTCCCAGTGCTCGATCACCGCGCGAGCCTTTTCCTCGAGCCACTGCTCTTTCACCTTCGCCCACTCGGCGACGGCTGCGTGGAAAGTCTCGTACTCGTGCGCGATGCGCTGGCGTACCAGCTCGATTTGCGAGTGGCCGGCAGCGGGAATCTTTGCCAGCTTCTCCTGCGTACGCTTGAACTGCATAGCGAGCAGGGCGCGCTGAATCTGGAAGTCGGGAGTCCGCTTCAGGCGTCTCGTCAGTCCCACGAACTGCAGGCCCGCGATGAGCCACTTGGTGGGATCCCACTGCCACCAGCGCACGCCGTTGCGATAGTCGTGCGCAAAGATGTGGTGATAGTTGTGGTAACCCTCGCCGTACGTGATGACCGCAAGAACGGGGTTATCGCGTGCCGAGTTTTCGTCCGTGTACGGACGGCTTCCCCACATGTGCGCCAGGGAGTTGATGAAGAAGGTCACGTGGTGCGCCCAAACGAGCCGCAGTACGCCCGCGAGGAAGAACGTCCCCCACAGGTCGCCCACCGCCCAGCCCGCGGCGAGCGGGAAGCCAAAATTCGTGATCAGGGTCAGCGGAACGTAGAAGCGATGCTGGAATTGCAGCATCGGATCACGGCGCAGATCCGGGATGTTGGTGAAGTCCGGTATGCCGCTCGGGTACTCGCGCATCATCCAGCCGATGTGTGCGAACCAGAAGCCACGCTTGATGGAGTAAGGATCGCGGTCGTAGTCATCGACCTCCAGGTGGTGCGTGCGGTGGTTGCTCGCCCAGCAGAACACGCTGTTCTGCAACGCCATGGTGCCGAACACCATATATAAGAGTCGCACCGACCAGTGCGCGTCATAGGTCTTGTGAGCCCACAGGCGGTGGTAGCCCCCTGTGATGGCCATCCCATTCGCGCCCGTAAAAAGGATGAAGACAACCCAGGCGCCGATAGAGAATCCGTGGGTCAGTCCCCAATAGGGGACCAGCGTCACCGCAGCCAAAAAAGTCAATATAAACACCAGGGTAGGTGCCAGATTCAGCGGGGCTTGCGGCTCGACCGGGGTACTCTGTGACATGCTTCGCCTTGAGTGAAACGGATGCGCCCTTAACGTAGCACGTCCGCTGCGGGCTTGCGGGACTTGCGTC
>JAQGOE010000089.1 GCA_028293725.1 Gammaproteobacteria bacterium
CCGTCACGACTGACGAGTGCGCTCGAGGCCGCCGGTCCCCAACTCCCGGCAACATACGATTTGATGCGCTCGTCATGTTGCGCCCACCCCTCGCGGATGGGGTCGATCCAACGCCAGGCGGCGTCGAGCTCGTCGCGCCGCATGAAGAGTGTCAGGTTTCCCTTTACGACATCGGTGAGCAGGCGCTCGTACGCATCGAGTCGCTGCTCCTTGAAAGTCCCGGCGAGATCCAGCGCGAGGTCGACGGGCTTCAACCGCATGGTCTCACCCGGCATTTTCGCCAGAATGGTGAGCGTGATGCTCTCCTGCGGCTGCAAGCGGATCACGAGCCGATTCGGTGCGCGACCCTGCGTGCCCGCGGCATCGAAAATCGAATGCGGCACGTCCTCAAAAGTCACCACGATCTCGGTCACCCGCTCCTGTAACCGCTTGCCCGTGCGTAGATAGAACGGCACACCGGCCCAGCGCCAGGTATCGATCTCGGCCTTCAGCGCGACAAATGTCTCCGTAGTGCTGTCAGCCGCAACGCCGGCTTCATCGAGATAGCTCGGAACAGGCTGGCCACTGACGGCGCCCGCGCGGTACTGGCCACGAACTGTTTTATTTTGTACGGCGTTTCCCATGATCGGGCGCAAAGCACGCAGCACTTTCAACTTCTCGTCGCGGACGGCGTCGGGATCGCTACTCGTGGGCGGCTCCATCGCGAGGATGCACACGAGTTGCAAAAGATGGTTCTGCACCATGTCGCGCAACGCGCCAGTGTGCTCGTAGAACTGCCCACGGCCTTCAACACCTAACTGCTCCGCGATGGTGATCTGCACGTGGCGGATCCGGCCGCGCCGCCACAGCGGCTCGAACAGCGTGTTGCCGAATCGTAGAGCCATCAGATTCTGCACCGTCTCCTTGCCGAGGTAGTGATCGATGCGATAGATCTGATTCTCCGCAAAAATCGCCCCGACGCTGCGATTGATGAGGTCGGCGGACGCCCGGTCATGTCCAAGGGGCTTCTCGAGCACCACGCGCGATTTCGGGGTCACAATGCCGGCGGCGGCGAGATTGTCGCAGGTGAGCGTGAACAGGCTCGGAGCAGTCGAGAGAAAAATAACGCGAGTGGCGTCGTCACGGCCCTCCAGGGCCGCATGCAACTTACGGAAGTCTTGCGGGTCAGTCACATCCACCCGCACATAGTTGACCTGCGCGGCGAAGGCACGCCAGCGCGCCTCTGTGAACTCTTCGCCGCTCAGGTGCTTGCGGCAGGTGGTTTCGATCTGTGCGAGATATTCCTCGCGAGAGAGGCTCGAGCGCGCCACGGCAAGCACTCGGGACGACGGCCCCATCTGACCTGCAACGTGGCGGCGATAAAGCGCGGGCACCAGCTTGCGCAAGGCAAGGTCGCCCGTTCCGCCGAATAGCACCATGTCGAACGTGTCAAGTTTCTGCACTCTACTGAGAACTCCTTTTAACGGGTGCGCAGCCTTACGCTTTAACGGGCACAGCGTTACGCTGGAGCCTGTCTGACCAATGATCGCCGTAGCGAGGGCGACCCAGATCGAGCAGCTTTCTGCGATCGTTTCCCGCGCATAGCGGGGGCCTATGTAAGGGAAACGATCGCAGAAAGATGCCGATCTGGGGCGGCCGCAGTAGGCGAGCATTGGTCAGACAGGCTCCAGCCACGCGGCACCGGCGGAACTTAGCATTCGCAGCGTATTGCGTTAGGCTCGCACACTATCGGGGCCTGCCGCCACGACGACCGTCGAATTTTCATCACGCAGCGGAGTGCGTGCCATGCCCAAACCATCAATACCCATTCACCCGCTCGTGCGGGCTGTCACCGAGCGCATCGCCGATCGCAGTCGCATTGAGCGCTCTTTGTACCTTGGTCGTATGACCAATGAGGCGGCGGAGGGCCCGACGCGGGCGCGCCTCTCCTGCACGAATTTGGCGCATGGCTTCGCCGCTGCTTCATCCGGTGACAAGGACGCACTGAAGGATTTGCGGTGGCCGAACCTTGCCATCATCACTGCCTATAACGACATGCTCTCCGCGCACCAGCCGTTCGAGGGCTATCCAGGACTCATTCGCGTGGCGGCGCGCGACGCCGGCGCGACAGCGCAGGTTGCCGGCGGGGTACCTGCGATGTGCGATGGAGTAACGCAGGGGCACGCCGGCATGGAGTTGTCACTGTTCAGTCGCGACGTGATCGCCATGTCGACAGGAGTCGCGCTCGCACACGGCATGTTCGATGGCGCGCTATGCCTCGGTGTCTGCGACAAGATCGTACCGGGCCTGCTGATCGGTGCGCTGTCTTTTGGACACCTCCCGACGGTCTTCGTTCCCGCGGGACCGATGCCTACGGGCATGGCCAACAAGGAAAAGGCGCGTATCCGGCAACTGTTCGCCGAAGGCAAAGTCGGCCGCGATGCCCTGTTGAAATCCGAATGCGACAGTTACCACTCCGCCGGCACGTGCACGTTCTACGGTACGGCCAACAGCAACCAGATGTTGATGGAAGTTATGGGCCTGCACATGCCCGGCAGTGCGTTCGTGTCTCCCAACACACCGTTGCGCGACGCGCTGACCGCGGCCGCCACTCATAGAGTGGCTCGCATTACATCGCTAGGGAAAGAGTACATCCCACTCGCGCGCATTGTTGACGAGCGCGCGATCGTGAACGGAATCGTTGGGCTGCTGGCGACCGGCGGCTCGACGAACCACACGCTCCACCTCGTTGCCATGGCACGCGCCGCTGGAATCATCATCGACTGGACCGACTTCAGCGAGTTGTCGGATGTGGTTCCGCTGCTGGCGCGAATCTATCCAAACGGCAGCGCGGACATAAATCACTTCCACGCCGCGGGAGGCATGGGATTTCTGGTGCGAGAGCTTCTGCACGCGGGGCTCATGCATGCCGACGTGCAAACGATCGCCGGTGTGGGGCTCGACGCCTACACTCAGGAGCCGTGGCTGTCGCCGGAGGGGGTTGCTTGGCGCCCGGCGCCCACTGAGAGCGGTGATATGTCAGTGTTACGTCCCGCGAACGATCCCTTCAGCGCGGACGGCGGCCTCAAACTCATGCGCGGCAACCTGGGTCGGTCGGTCATCAAGACCTCGGCGGTGAAGAGCGAGCATCGTGTCATCGAGGCCCCTGCGCGCGTGTTTGATGGGCAGGACGATGTTTTGAAGGCTTTTGAGGCTGGCGAGCTGGCGCGCGATGTCGTTGTCGTCGTGCGTTACCAGGGGCCGCGTGCCAACGGGATGCCGGAGCTGCACAAGCTGACACCGGCGCTGGCATCGCTGCAGAGCAAGGGCTTCAAAGTCGCCCTGGTGACTGATGGACGCATGTCCGGGGCATCGGGAACCGTGCCGGCGGCGATTCACGTTTCGCCGGAATGTCTCCACGGCGGCCCACTCGCGAAGGTTCGCGACGGTGACATCGTTCGGCTCGACAGTCTCGCGGGCACGCTGGCGGTGCTGGTGTCGGAGGAGGAATTTTCGCGACGGACCGTTGCAGCACCTGTGCTCGAGAGCAATGGCTTTGGGATGGGTCGGGATTTGTTTCGCATGTTCAGGGCCAATGCGGCGGCGGCTGAAGAGGGTGGTGGTGTTTGTGTGCCGGGGGCGGCTGGCTGAGGGATACGTGTGGTCTCATCCGACCCGGGCAGCGGACTCATCCGGGCGCGGCCCGGAACTGCCCCGGGCACGGGGCCGCCTGTAGCTAGCTACTCCGCTCCGCCAGCAAATCCGCCACCGCATCGGGTTGCGAGAGAAACGGCGAGTGGTCGGCTTGCAGCTCAATCGTCTCGGTTGCGCGGGGCGCGAAGACGTTCCGCTGCAGTTCGGCCGGCATCGCCATGTCATTGGCGCAGACCACGTATGTGGAGGGAGTGTGCCGCCACGCTGGGTATGGCACCGGCTCTTCGAACGCGGCACGCGATTGTGGACGAAGCTCGCTCTTCGCCCACTCACTGGTCCGCGCATCACAGCCGCTGTAAAACACCGTGCCAGAGCGCGCCGGATCTGGCAGCGTCAAACCGCCATCGAGCATCTGAATCCAAGGCGCGTGCCGTCCGCCGCCAATACTGAGGAGCGACTCGCCTTCCATAGGCATGAACGCACATAGATAGATGAGCCGACTCACATTCCCGGCGGCGGTCCGTGAAATCACCATTCCACCGTAGGAATGTCCACACAGGACCACCGGCCCGGCGACGTCCTCAACGACGGCTTCAACCGCAGCGGCGTCCGCCGACAAATCGGCACCCGCTCCCGAACGCGCGCCCACACTCGGCAAATCTACGGTCCGGACCGTGAACCCCTGCTTCTCCAGCAGTGGAGCAACGCGCTGCCAGCACCAGCTGCCGTGCCAAGCCCCGTGGACCAAAACGATCGTTGCCATCGGTGGTGCGCTCATGATATCGATTTATTCCAGTTCGAAACCGGAATGGGTTTGATTATGGACTTGCCCTGCCGCTGCGCCAAGAGCACTACTCGGCAGGTGCGCCGCTCGAGGCTGCGTAGATCTGCCAAGAGTCGATTTTCCGAGCTGGTGCGGCTGACACTGTTCATGGATTCCGTTTCGTATGCTGAACGCTACGGCTTAGGTGTTTGAAATAAGCCTTCCGTACAACCTCCGCGCCCTGATCTACATCGAACTTGGGTAATCCCGGGCGCAGCAACGTATCCATGTCTCGGCGAAAGGACGGCTTGAGCAGCCGCTCGTCGAGTCGCGCATTGGCTTCATCGCGGCCAAGATGCGTTCCTTCCTTCTCCAAGTAGTCATAGGAGCGCGCCGTCACACGAACCGTCTCGCCGTCATCGTCCAACATATCTAGCTCGACGCCCACCAATGGATAAAGTGAGGCGTTTTCGTTGAGGTTGATCTCGACCTTGATAGACTCCTCACGGCGCAACCCCACCGGAACGAATTTATAGGTCGTGCGTAGAATTCTAGACGGACGCAATACATTGCGTATCGTCAGCCACGCATCGGAGATCAATGAATCCACTGGTTGTCCCAGAACCGGGGTCAGAGCGCGACGCAGATGTTGGTCCAGGGTCTCCGTATCCATCGGCTTCACGAGCACCAAGTCGATGTCTTCCGAGTAACGTGCGGCTGGCGCCAAGTGCCCCTTGTGCAACACCGTGCCACCACGCATCGCCAAATGCTCGCTCAGGATGGTATCAGTAAAGATGGCAGCGACGCCCCGGGACAACCTCAGATCCTGCTCGATCTGACTGCGCTTGGGCCACGGAGCGTGAGCCTGCCAGGCTGTTAGATGGGTGTGCTGAATCATGTATTGGCATTCCGCTCATCGGGAGGCAGTCGCACCTTGAAGGCGGCGTCGATTGCCGACGAGGTGTCCGGCGTTTGTCCATGCTCGAGCGACACAAGGCGCAGAGGCTTGTTGCGTAACCACTCTGCGACTCGAGACGCGAGAGCGGCCTGATCTTCCAACGCAAACAGAACCCCGAGACGTTGCGCAGTCGGGACTTCTTGCATGGCTTCCAGCGCGTCGATCAGCCCCTGATGTGTGCAAGACGCGCACAGCTCTCGCAATACTTCACGTACGCGATCCATGCCGCCAAGCAGGGCTTCTCGCTGCACGAGTTCCAGCGCCGTCAACTCCGGTGTACTGACCCTGAAGCGCCCATCCGGAGTTTCGTGCCATCGGGTTGGCATGTGTTGAATTCGCGCGGAGGTGTGAAACGCCACTTCGTGCCGGCCGACCGTGATCGGGCGGCGGCGTTCGGGCACCATCACCTGAGTCACCATCACTGCATAGGGTGAGGCCCCATAGATTTCGGCCGCGCTGAGCAGGGCAACGTAGTAGGAAATGCCCAACGTCTTGCTCATGTAACGGTCCAGCCAGGTCTCCAGCGGCGGAGCACCTGCATCAGCATGTTGAAGTGGCACGATGAGCCAATGATCTGAGCCGCGAGATAGGCGTATCAGCCGGCCGCGCCGTTGCTGCCGGTGCAGCGCTTGGCGCAGTGCTTCCGCGCTGACGCCAGGCATTGCTGCACGGATGTCTTGCATGCGCAGGTTCAGCTTGCCGGAGCGTTCGGCGGCGTCGAGAACGGCAGTCAGGGGGCTTCGAGTTCTCATCATGCATCCTCAGTGCATTCGCGCAATATATCATTAATCGCTATTTAACGCGAACGTAATGCTGAATCGGCTCTGTAAGTCCACGCCTCGGTTCGATGCTCCGCGTGAGTTTCGCGTATTCGATAAAGTCGTGATAACTTCCTCTACAGATCTATTCGTACTTTATATGAACCCGATCATCCCCCCGGGGAGAAGGCCCATGACCTCACGAAGCGAATCTCTCGTTGTATTTACCGGCAAGAGCGTCGAATCCATTCTCAGAGACGGCGGCACGAACTGGTGGCGCGTGGACCGCAATCGGGCTCGCAACTGCGAGTTCGTCTTGTGTACGCGGAACACCAAGACGGAGTGGTCGGAAGGGTCCGAGGATCATCACTCGGGATTCCTGGTCGGGCGTGTCAGCGGTGTGATCCCGGAGACGAACGCCCGGGGAGAGGATCGCTTTCAGATTCAGCTTTCGGAGTATGCGAGCGTCAACATTCCCGACGCTTGGAAAGGCGACCGCAATCCGGTCAAGTACGTGCCGTCCCTGGAGGACTATGGGGTGGATCCCGCCGAACTGGATTGGCAACCAATGCCGCCACCTACGGCAAACGGGGGGGCGCGGCCCAATGGACACCCTCCGGGTGACGACAGCCCCCTGACGATTGCGGAGGCGAAGCGGAGGCTCGCGCTCACGTTCGGAGTGCTGCCGGACGCGATCGAGATCACTATTCGCGGGTAGCGCTCTCGGTCGTCCCTCGGCGTGTCATCCCATCAGAGCGGTTTCCGAGTCTCTGCGGGTTCGTGGTGTACGAGCTCTAGAGCCCGCGATGCCGCTCGCGCACTGCCCTATCTACTCAACTCTGCTCACCACCGCTTCTAGCCTTTCGACCGTGCGGTCCCGTTGGGACGTCACCTTCCTTCCGTTGTCATTCAACGCGTGAGTGGCGCCAGGCAAGCCCAGCAAAAGATTGCTGTGGCCTACGAAAGCGCGCGTCGAATTGCAGAACTCGGTGGAACTCAGCAGATCAGTGACTGGAGCGGGTGAAGGGAATCGAACCCTCGTCACTTGGTTGGGAACCAAGAGCTCTACCATTGAGCTACACCCGCATCTTCTTATAAATCAGATACTTCCGTCGCCCGGGAGCACCTGACCCGCCACGCAAACTACCATGGAATCTGGCGGACATCAAAGTAGGGTGGGGCTTCATGCGGCGTGCGGCTGAAACCAACACTGCCCTTTGCACCCAGTACAATAAAGTCTCGCCACAGCAATGGGAGTATGGAGTGGAAAATACGATCGGACGCCGCAGACTGCTTGCAGGAGCGGGGGCGGCCTTGCTTGTTGGGGCCTTGGACGGCTGTAGCATTGACGCGCTCGGGACGAGGCGCCGAATAGCGCCCGCGCACACGTTGGAACTGGCGCCTCTTCATGCGAGCCCCGATCGCATCACGGCCATAACAGTCTGCACCCGTCCCTTTCGCGCCCAGGGTCCGCGACTCGATGTTGAAAGAGTCGGATCCAAGACCATTGTTCACAACTATGGTCATGGTGGAAGTGGCTGGTCGCTATCGTGGGGGTCGAGCACCCTGGCGACGCAAAAAGCTCTGGCTACGGATGAGCGCGATATCGGAGTAATCGGCTGCGGCGCGCTGGGACTTACCTCGGCGCTCCTGTTACAGCGCGCCGGCGCGCGCGTCACCATTTATGCCAAGGACCTGCCGCCCAATGTCCGCTCGTCACTGGCTACCGGCCTGTGGACGCCGGACTCGAGAATCTGTTTCGAGGACTCCGCGACACCGGCTTTCAAACAGCTCTGGGAAGGCATGGCCCGCCAATCCTTCCAGACCTACCAGACACTGCTCGGCCTGCCCGGCAATCCGGTGGAATTCATCGACAACTACTTCGTCACCGATGATCCACGCGCACAGCGTCGGGAACCGGTGTCCGGCGATACCAGGCCGAAGTTTGCGGAGTTGCAACGAGAGCTGATTGCGGACCTGATACCCAATGCGGCGGACTTTGAGCCGGGGACCCATTCCCTCGGCGCCCGCTATCTTCGGCGCAACTCCTTGATGATGTTCAACCTGAGCACCTATGCCCGGATGTTGCTGAGTGACTTTCGCGCCAATGGCGGGCAGCTAGAGATCAAGGAGTTTCACTCGCCCGCCGATTTTGTCTCGTTGCCGCAGCGGACGCTGATCAATGCAACAGGCTACGGCGCACGCGCACTGTTTGGTGATCAGTCGATCACGCCGATACGCGGACAACTGGCCCGCATGATTCCGCAGCCGGAAGTCGGTTACGGTCTTTACTACAAGCGCGTCTCTTTTGTTCCACGTCGCGACGGACTGGTGTTTCAAGTGGTTGGCAATGATGACTACTACGGCTTCAATGACGATACCACCACGCCCAATCGGACCGAGGCGGAGCTCGCTGTCAACACCATCGCGGGGCTCTTCAGTATGTAGACTGCGCGCGCGTAACGAGGTCGTAAGAGAAGACTGGACGGGTTAGCCCGTCGATTTAACGATAAGCGGCCACCTCGCGGCCGTGGGCCACGAGACACAGACGTTCGCCGTCTGCATGGCCTCAAATTGCGGACTGGTTTCACATTATCGCGCGGGCCCGCGCGTACGCTCGGTCCGTTGGATTGCCAGGAGCTGTCATGTTAAGGACCGTATACGTGGCGCTCGCCGCGTTAGTGTTAACGATAGGACCAGCCTTCGGTGCGAGTAACTCTCAACCGCCGAGCAGGGACGAAGTCATCGCCCAGGTCGTAAAGGCCGTGGAGTTTTACAAGGCCAATGGGCGGCAACGGGCGCTGGTCGCATTCAACAGAAAGGATGGGCCCTTCGCCAAAGGCATGGACTACGTCGATGTCCACGACCTCAATGGCGTGTGCCTGGCGCACCCGCTTTCTCCGGATATTGTTGGAGCGAACCGGCTCGACGTGGCCGACATGCACGGCAAACACTTCATCCAGGAAATCGTGACCGCCGCCAGGTCTCAGACGAGCGGCTGGGTGACGTACATGCGCGAGAATCCGAACACCGGCCAGATCGAGCACAAAATTGCCTACTGGCAGATGCACGACGGGTTGATTTTCAAAGCCGGAACTTACCAGTAGCGATCGCCCCCGAGCCACACTGGCGGTCTCGAGGCGGCTCAGGTCGCCAGAACCTGCTCCAAGGGCGTCCAGTAATTGGCCTTCCACCCCTGAGTGAGGTGCTCAGCCTGACCCGGCGGAAAGCCGGTGTGATCGAAGACGAGCCGCGTTCCCGCCCCCTGCTCCACCAACTCGAAGCGCGCGATCGAATACACGCCCGGCTCCCAGTCCAGCGGGCGCCAAGCCTGCACAATGCGCGTATTCGGGACCAGCTCTATCTGGCGGCCCACGACGAATCCGCCGAAAATGGCGAACGCCCCGCCGGGCTCGTTGCTGATCTGTGTTGGCGTGGATGCCTTGACCATACCCGACTTAACGGCACCGCTCAGCAATACCACTTTGTGGAATTCGCCGGCATCCGTAAGGGTCCGATACACGCGCTCGCGGGATGCTTTAAACGTAACTTCCTGATGAATCGCTTCCACGCGTAATATCCCCCCGGATGCTTTCGCCTGGACACTTGCGGTGCCGGCGACTGCGGCTCCGGCGGTAAGGCCCGCGATGACCTGTCTTCGTGATGCCAGCGGATCGATCGGGTCGCCTGGAACCATGAGCATCTCCCGAGCCGTACAATGTTGGTGCGATTGGATCATCCGGTCAAAACATGATCAAGGTAATGTTTTAACCCAGTTGCAGGAGTGGGATTCATGCCGTACCCCGCAGGTCATCGGGCCGTAACCCGCGAAAAGATCGTCGACAGCGCACGCAAACTCTTTAACCAGCACGGTTTCGACAGTGTGTCGGTGCGGCAGATCATGGCTGCGGCAGGCCTCACTCATGGCGGCTTCTACGATTACTTCCGTGGCAAGAGTGATCTCTATACGGAGGTTCTAGGCTGCTTCTTTACCGATCCGAACTGGAAATCCCGATGGGAGGGAATCGAGGTCGATCCAGGCGCCGCGGATGTGGGTGCCCAGATCGTCCGTGCTTACCTGTCACGGGCGCATTACGACGACATCGAGAATTCCTGTCCGATGGTGGCGCTGCCGACCGAGGTGCGCCGAAACGGCAAAGCCGTCAAAGGCGCGTTCGAGACGGTCTTTCTCGCCATGGTTCGTATGCTGGAACAGAGTATGGATCGGGCGGACCGTTCGCGACACCATAAGGCCAGGGCCGTCGCAGCACTGTGCATCGGTGGAGTAGTAGTTGCGAGAGCGCTACGCAGCGAAACTGAGGCGGATGATCTGCGTAAGTCCTGCATGCAGGTTGCGCTCGGGTTGGCGAGCCCCCAAGCGTCACGCAAAAGAAAAACGGCACCTCGCACGACGGCGACGAAGCGCTCCCACAAAGCTACGGTGAAGACGAGGCCCGCGTAAGGCGTAGTCGAGGTATCGGCCGTTGAGCCGCTACGAGCCTGCCCGGGCGATGCCCTCGAGCAGTGCCCGATACTCCAACAGGTCAGCGGTCTTCAACCCCGCGATCTTGCCCTGATCGTCCCATTCCCGGACCCGGATCGCCTGTTTGAAAAAGGGCTCGGCCTCGAAGCGCCTTATTTCGTCAGGAGACATGGCGCCGCCCTGCAATTTGAGAGTCACCACTGAAGCGGGGCTGAGCTTTTTCAGATATGCCTCGCGAGTGGCGCACAGATAGCGCTTGGCGGGCACATGGAGGCGCACCGGCTCGGAGACTTCAGGTCCAAACCTTTTGGCGAGCCAACCGCTCCCGATCTGCTCGTGATGAGCGTCGCTGGTCCATTCCTCGATGTCATCCGGACACTCGACGACCAGGTGACCGACGTCGTGCAGTAGCGCCGCAATGACGAGCTGCGGCGGCGCCTGCTCCAACCGAGCGAAATGCGCTGCTTGCAAGCCATGCTCCGTCACGGAGACCGGCTCACCGAAGTAGGCAGCAGCTCCGCGCGCCGAGTAGATCGAGAATATCTCGTCAGCAACACTCACGCGCGCCTCTCGTCCGCGAGCTTGCGGTGTAGCATGGCAGCCTCAGAATAAACGCTGTCTCGAGTCAGGTAGCAACCCTGCAGATGGCGCAGGGATCTCGCGGATGAGAATGCCGTACGGCCGTGCAAGATGCGTCGGTTGTCGAAAGCCACGAGATCACCATCCCGAAGACGTAGCCGCAGTTGGTAGCGCGAGTCACGGAGCAATTCGGCGAAGACTCGATAGCTCACGTAGAACCGTTCCATTCGTGCGGCCGGTAGCCGCATGGGGGCGATGGAGCGGCTGTTGTAATGAACCGCAACGACCGCGCCCTCGCAGGATAGCTGGATGAAGGGGCGTTCGGCGTAGAGCTCGGCGTCTTTGGAGCGGTACAGGAACGGCACGGCCGTTTGTGTAAGCAGCTCGAACGCATCCGGCTCCACTGCGCGGAGGTGCTCGGCGATAGCGAATCCATCGGCGAACAAACTCTCGCCGCCCTCCGCAGAGGCGGCTATAACTTGCAATACCTGAAACCCGGGCACGGGCTCCCGGTAGGGATTGTCCGTATGAAGGCCGAGACCGAGATCGGAGTACGCCAGATTCTCCGGTTGCGGCACCGACCGCACGTCGAACACCTTTCCATAGTTGGTTTCCAGGACGTGTCCGATCGGCTCGATTGCCTGCAGAATGGTCCCCGTCTCACAGGGCACACCGCGCATGAACGCCATGCCGTCCTGGAGGAGGCGGCCCAACCAGGCGAGGCGCGCTGCCGGACTGGCGCGCATTTCTTCCAATGTGACCCACGCGAAGTCTTTCGACGCATCGAGAGACGCGCCCTGAAGCCACGCGCGAGCTCCGAACTCCGCAACATAATGTGAGTCGCCGCCGGGCACATGCCGGGCGAGCCAGCTCAGATCAAAGGAAGCGGCTTGCGCGTCGGCCTCCCATTGCACCAACACAGTGCCCGGCCGGAGAGTGGCCGATTCGATCCTAGGGTCCGGTGGCAACTCCACGATGTCGACGAGTCGCTGACCGTTGGCAGGGTCACGGTCGGCGGGACTGTTATCTCGCAGCCAGATACTCGAAAACTCGCTCACGTGGCCGTCCTGCCATTCGATCAGGAGCGCGCGTGGCGTCGTGGAGACTTGTTTCGGTAGGTGTGTGTTATTCATGACACGGCGACACTCGCCGCTCGCGCATTAGAGTTCCAGAGATACAGGTATCCTGCACCCGCGGCCGCCGCCGCGCAAACGACGGCCAGCGTCATGAACACGCCTTTCCAGCCATACGCTACCGAGATCCTCGCGACGGTGTCGCCAGCAAGCGCGCCGCCCAGATAACCCACTCCGTCGATGATACCCGAGGCGACCGCTCCGCCTTGTTTACCGCCGAAATCCAGAGCGTAGGCGCCCCCTAGATAGGAGTAGGGACCCAGGAGGCATAAGGCAACGAGGGCGATCGCCCCTACAGCAAGCATCGACCCTGCGGGCGTAGGCCGAAGACAGGTGAGAATCAGCAGGGCCGCGGCGCTGGCCGCGAACCCGAAAAACATGATGGTCGAGCGCCCGTTCTCGCCGATGCGGTCGCTGAGCCAGCCGCTGAGCAAAACGGATATTGCACCGACACCGGGAAAAACAGCGCTCATGCTGGCCGCGCTGCTCAGGCTGTAGCCCGCGTGCTCGCGCAGGTACTCCGGGGTCCAGGTGTTGAAGGTCTCGCGTACGATGGTGGAGCCGAAAGAGAGCAAGCAAACCACGATGAAGGCGCGATTCCCTAACAGAGGCATCAGCAGGGCCTTCAGACCGGGCGGACGTGACTCTGCCGCGCCAAACAGATTGGCCGGATGCGGCTTGGCCTGCGGGTAGCCCAGGTCGGCACGTGACTCTTTGAGAAAGAGCGCGTTGCCAATCAGCAGTGCGCCGGCAACCGCCGCCGCGAAATAAAAGAGCGCCCGCCATCCGAATCCATGCTCGATCAACAGACCCATTCCGCGGCGTGCCACCGCGTCGCCGACCAGAAAGCTAACACTCAGAATTCCAATAATGGCGCCATGTGAGGTGTAGTCGAACCACTTCGAGGTCACCTTGATCAGTCCGGCCCAGGCAATCGACTGGGTGAGCCGGTTGCCGAGCCAGGCGATCATGAAGACGGGCATGACGCCGCCGGACGCGAACAGCACAGTGAACGCTGTCGCGCCACCGAGCCCGATCAGGAAATTACGCCGGCCGCCCCAGAAATCGCCGAGACCGCCGAGGAAAAACTTTCCGAGCGCGTAGGCCAGCACCCCCAGCGAGCTCATCTGGCCGATGCGAACGAGCGCATCATGGTGGGGTACCCCACTCGCGCCCAGCTCGTCGACCAGGAATGGCGTCGCGACGGACAGATCGGCCCTGCAGAAGTAAAGGGCACCGTAGCCACCAAACAGGAGCACGACCGTCGTGATCTGTCGAAAGCGGAGTGCTGCGGGCGACGTGGTAACCATTGTTACCGCTCATCATAACCTGACGAGGCGGAAGAAGCGGGTCACCTCGCTGGAGGCGCTGGCATCGCGTCACCGAGCCGCAATAAATCCGTCACATGGCGGCGACGGCATTGGAGCCGATGAGCGCTGCCGGTGTCAGGGCATCCCGTTACGACCGTGTGTCAGGAAGCCGGGGCGCTCACTCAGCCGCTCGTAGTATGTACCCACCGCGGGCAAGCTCGGACGCTCTATCGGCGCCATGAGCCATCGATGGGTACTCAGCCCGATGACGATGTCGGCGAGAGTAAACGTACTGCCCACTACATATGCATCCGTTGCCGAGAGCTGCTCCTCCAGGATGCTCATGTGGCGATTCCAACTTTGGATGCTTTGCCCGATCGCCGTGGTGTCGTTATGAGCCGGGCTGCGGCGGACCAACGCCATGAACGCGTAGCGCCACGACACGTTGAGTTCGGCTATCTGCCAGTCCATCCATTGTTCTATTCGGGCACGCGCCCGTGCCTCCTGCGGAAACAAATCGGTACGGCCATGATGAGACGCCAGGTAGCGGCAAATGGAGTTCGACTCCCAGAGCACGAAGTCATCGTCGCGAATGACGGGCACCATGGCGTTAGGGTTCAGCCGCTTGAATTCCGCGGCCTGGGTCGACTGAAATCCCGCCCCCCATTGCTCCTGCTCGTACGTGAGCCCCATTTCCGCGCAAAGCCAGAGAACTTTGCGCACGTTGATTGACTCTGACTTGCCGAGGATCCTGAGCATGGAGTGTGCCCCTTGCGGCCGATGTGGAGGTGCCGCTCGCGGGCGCCTCAGTGGCTTGCCCGCTTCCGGCACACCAGGACCATACTCTTCCAAAGAAAGGCGACGCGCCCGACACCGCGAAATTCGAGCACCTCGAAGCCGTTCTCCTCGAGCAACTTCGACAGGGTCTGGCGGCTCCAGAATTTGATGTGGCCGCCATGCCAGAGCGGGCTGTGGTGAAAGTCCCATTTGTTGAATATCGAAAGCAGCAGGTTCTTCAGATATCCGTGATACGGCGTACTCACGACGAGATGTCCGCCGTCCTGCAAGACCCGCGCGGCAAAAATCGGCAGGTGATGCGGGGAGAACAGGTGCTCGATCACCTCGGTCGAGACGACCAGGTCAAACTTCCCTTCGGCAGCCAGCAGATCCGTGGGGTCGTCCTGAACGCCGTATTGATAAAACGGCACCTCCGGATAGGCCGCCCGAGCGATTTCCACGCCCTTCGCGTCGTACTCGCAGCCCGCCACCGAGTAGCCTTCCTTCTTCAGGAGACCGCACAGCGCCCCATTTCCAGCTCCCAGATCGAGCACCCGCTGCGCTTTCAATCGCTCGATGACATGCAACACGTCCGGGACGACATAGGCGCACGAACACGGAACGTCGGCTTCTTTCCAGCCGTATCGGTCAACTAGCGATGCTGCGCCCAAAGAACAACCCCAGGGTAAATTCAAGGGCGGATACGCCCCGCTGCCAGCATAGCCCCCAATCTTGACAAAAATTTAACGGGACGAGCTGCGACCTGCGATTTTCGGCCAGCCGCTCTATATGGCCGCCAGGGCGTAGAGATGCATCACGTACGACAGGGTCGCCTCCGCCATGCCGTAGACCGCCGGATTGCTCGACTCGATGACGTAATATTCATCCGGAGCGTGCTGCCGGCTGCCGTGGCCCGTGCCGAAGTGTCCGGCCGGCAAACTCACCGGCGGGCCGGTGAACACGTAACCCGGCCACGAGCCGGCGAGACGCGGCGAGAGGCCGACTTTCAGGCCTTCCGCCGCGTAGACCGCCCTGGACGCCTTGATCAGCGCAGAGTTCTCGTCCGTCTGGGTCGGGTCATAGCCGCCGGTCACCTTGACCTCGATGTCACCGTAACCGCGTTTGGCCAGATGCGCTTTCAGCTTTTCCGCCGCCTCGGCGGCCGTTTGATCGGGGACCAGGCGAAAATCGAGCTTGGCGACCGCCTTCGACGGCAGGACCGTCTTGCCGCCGGGGCCGGTATATCCGGCGTACATCCCTTCGATGTTGACGGTCGGCTGCGAGGCGAGGCGGTCCAGGGCATCCTCATAGGAGAGGTCCCGGACCCAGCGCTGTACACCCAACAGCTTCTTGACGTCGGCTTCGTTGGTTTCGGCGACGTGTTGCGCGATGATTTGCTTCTGACGATCGGTCAACGGCTTGACGTGCTCGAACCAGCCATCGATGGCCGGATCGTTGCCGTCTTCCGACACCAACGTCGAGAGCGCTTTGACCATCCGCCAGACGGCGCTGTCTAACTCCGCTTTGTAGCTCGAATGGATGTCATCTTTGGCGCCGCGGCCCCACGCTTGCGTCGAACACACCAACTCAACCTCAATCAGACCCTTCGCGCCGAGCGCGATCTCCACCCCGCCCTGCGGGGACTGCGAGGCGAAAGGCATGAAAACCTCGTGACACTTCGACAGTGCCTGCAGGACTTCCGGCCGGTGCACGACCTGGCCGAAATGCGGTGAGCCTATTTCCTCTTCTCCCTCCGCCACCAGCACGATGTTGACGGGCGGCTTGCGGCCGGCAGCCTTGAGCGCGTGCAAAGCAGCGAGCCAGGTGGCCTCCGGTCCCTTCTGGTTGACGGCGCCACGTCCGATCAAGACTTTACCGAAGGGGGCCCGGTCCACGATGGCCGCCGCCAGCGGTGGAGAACTCCATTCCGACGGATCGAACTGCTTCACGTCATACATGAAGTACATGCCGACGGTGCGCTTCGCGCCGGCGTCCAAGGTGGCAAACACGCCAGGCTGACCATCGGTGGGCATGATGGTCGCACTTTGGAAGCCCGCATCCTTCAGGAGATCGGCCATCATCTGGGCCCCCTCCTTCATGTTGCGGCTCTCTGCCGCGATGGAGGGCAAGGCGATCCAGTCCTGCAGGCGCTTGATGGCTTCGGGTCGCTGCTTCTCAATCGCCGCGCGGACGGCGGACAGATCTCCACCGAATTTCGTGTCCGCCTTGTTAGCAGCCGCCCGGAGCAGGCGCGGAGTCGCAAGCGTTGCACCGGCTGCCGCGGCCAGCAGCAACAAGCCCCGCCGGCTCGATCGTTCCGTCGACCACTCTTTCATAGCATGCCCTTCGCAATTCGGTATTGGGAGCGAGGAGCATGCGTGAAACGCAAAGCGCCCGCCAGTGCTCGTCACACTGGTGGGCGCCTGCTAGGACGGGAGACTTTTTTCGCGCGGTCCGTGCCGGCTTCGATTACTTGGTGATGATTTTCTCGACCGAGCGATCGGTCAATCCGATATCGGAGGACGGGACGAACTCGGTCCGCGGGCTCGCATCGGAGCCGCGAACGGCGCCCACGGTGCTATGCATATCCACGGAGCCGTTGAAGTTCGCGCCTTCCATGATACCGACGCGGGGCGCGGAGATATTGCCACGTACCGTGGCGGTCGCCGCAATGAGCACCGAAACAACGCCGCGCAGATCTCCATCAACGGTGCCCTCAACGACGATGCTACGAGCATGCGTATCGCCGATGACGACGCCGTCGATCCCGACGGTGACGCTTTGGGTGTGATGGATCGAGCCCTCGACGCGGCCCTGCAGGATTATGTCTTCGTCAGCGGAGAGTTCGCCCTTGAAAACGAGGGTTTTGCCCAGGACGGAGACCTTCCCGGCGGCGCCCGGGGACGCAGCAGCGGCCGGAGCCTGCGCCGCGCTGGAGGACGCCGGTTGAGACGAGGCGCTCGGTTGGGGCGCGGGCGGCACAATCCGACGTTCCGGAGCCGGCGGTACACGATCGACCTGATTGTTGAATACGGACATGTGAGGATCCTTTGGCCGCACCTGGCGGCGGCTATTTGCCCACGGCTTCGGCCTTGGAACGGCCGGCATGGGTGTTGGTGTTGACTCCAGCAGCGCGCTTCGCCGTATCCATGGTTACGCCACCGTTGAATTGAGCACCTTCGATGATGCTGACACTCGGGGCTTGCACGTTGCCCTTGAGGCGCGCGGTCTCCTTGATCTGTATGGCCTTCTCGGCCTGCAGATCGCCCTCGACGGTACCCTCGATCACGATCGTCTGCGCGCGGATATTCGCCTTGACGATGCCCTCGCCACAGACGGTGATTCGCTGCGAGTGAGTGATCGAGCCTTCAATCTGGCCCCGGATCAGCAGTTCTTCGTCAGCGTGCAGCTCGCCTTTGAAACGCAAGGTCGGGCCCAGCACTGAGGTGCGTTCGGCGGAAGTGTCATACGGATCTCCCATGAGGTGCTCCTTCGCTTGATAGCGGATGGGATAAGTGTTGCAAACAGGACAGGCAGGTCGGACGGGCTGGAGAAGCCAAAAGTCTAGACGCCTGTATGTAAGCTCACACGATGTGCGTCACAGATGACGAGCGCGTCGCACAACTTTCATTGACGTGCCCGCCGGAATTTCCTGCGATTCCCGCTCGGCCGCGACATAACACGAATGGCGGCGCCAGGAACGGCCAATTCGGTGCAACCGACCGATCGCGCGACTTAACGTAAGACGCTAGAATGCTGCCGGGTACGACAGAGCGGACTACTATCGAACAACCATGACAACGCTAGTCACCGGAAGCGCCGGCCACCTCGGCGAGGCGCTCATGCGCAAGCTCCGCGCGGCACGCCGGCCGGCATTGGGTATAGACATCAAGCCGTCGCCGTTCACCGATCGCGTGGGATCCATTTGCGACCGTTCCTTCGTGAGGCAATGCATGCGGGGTGTCCGCACGGTCATTCATTCGGCGACCTTGCACAAGCCTCACGTCGTGACCCATACGATGCAGGATTTCGTCGACACCAACATCACGGGCACCCTGATTCTGCTCGAGGAGGCTGCTGCGGCCGGTGTGGAATGCTTTCTCTACACGAGTACCACGAGCACGTTCGGAGCGGCACTGACTCCTGCGGAGGGAGAGCCGGCGGCCTGGGTGACGGAGGACGTGGCACCCATTCCGAAGAACATCTACGGTGTGACGAAGCTTGCGGCGGAGAGTTTGTGTGAGTTGTTCAGCCGCACCCGCAACCTGCCCGTGATGGTACTGCGAACTTCGCGATTCTTCCCGGAAGATGACGACGACGCCTCGACCCGAACTCGCTACGACACGGCCAACTCTCAGGCAAACGAGCTACTGTATCGTCGTGTAGATATCGAAGACGTGGTGAGCGCACATCTGCTCGCCGAAGAAAGAGCGCGTGGCATAGGCTTCCGCCGCTACATCATCTCGGCAACGACTCCCTTCGGCCGAAGCGACCTGGCCGCGTTGAGGCTGAACGCGGCAGATGTGGTTCGCCGCCTCTTTCCCGATTCCGAGGCACTCTACACGGCTCGAGGCTGGGCGATGTTTCCCAGTATCGATCGCGTTTATGTGAATGATCTGGCGGTGTCGGAGTTGGACTGGCGACCTAAATACGACTTTCAGCACGTCCTCGACTGCCTGCGAGCGGGAGCCGATTTCCGTAGCCCGCTGGCACGCGAAGTGGGCAGCAAGGGCTACCACTCCACCATATTCGATGTCGGCCCCTACCCAGTGAGGTAGCTCCCCGGACGCGTGTGCGCCGTCGCTCTCTCAACCCTTGCTCTGATGCCAAGCCTTCAGCGTGTCCGACTCTTTCTCCGCGGCAAGGCCCGCGTGCAACTTTGCCTGGCGATCCGCGGGCAGTGTTTGAAACCAGGCCAACGTGTCGCGTACGGTTTCCTGGAGAGGCCGAGAGCGAAGACCCGTCTTACTTGCCGGCTTCATCGCGGTGAGCGACGCGCCGGCCATGTCGCCTTTCATGGGTGACCACGGCGGCAGATCGAGCTCCTCCGCTTTCCAATGCGCGGCCAGAAAATCTTCCGACACCCACGTGACTTTGGTACCCGCCTTTGGAGAAGCTCGCACACTGGCGTTGACGAGATCACCCATCGTGAATGCGCCCGGCGGGGACACCGCATTGAAGTAACCATTCGTCCGCGCCTCAACGAGCTTCATCATCCAGGCCGAGAGGTCGCGCACGTCGATGATCTGCACTGGATCTCGCGGAGTGCCGGGCGCAAGCATTTCGCCGCCCTTCGAGGCACGCACCGGCCAGTACGTAAACCGATCGGTCGAATCCAACGGCCCGACGATGTAGCCGGGTCTGACGATGGAGATACGACCTTTGAAAGCCTCGGCCGAATACTGCTCGCACAAGGACTTCATCGGCCCATACGTGTCGCCGGTGATTTCCTCGACTTCGGGGTTCGACAACTTCCCGGTCGGCGACGCCTCATCGTTGGGCTTCGCAAAACTCGCGTACGCCGAGATGCTCGAGATGTACAGGCAATATCCAACGTTCGGTGCCAACAGTTCGGCGGACATCTTCACGTATTTCGGGATATAGCCGGTGTCGTCTATCACGACATCCCATTTGCGCCCGCGCAATGAATCGAGCTGGCCCTTACGGTCCCCGTTCAACGTCTCAACACCCGAGACGCCGTCCGCGGCGCTTTTGCCGCGATTGAAATGCGTCACCTTCCAGTTGAGGCGTATTGCTTCCTGTGTCAGGTGCGGCCCGATGAAGCCGGTGCCGCCCAAAATCAGGAGCGTCTTCGTCTTGGGCCCCGGATCGGTCCCGGCAACGGCCGCCATGGCATCCGGGAGAGCAGCGCCAGCAGCCGCGCATGCGGCGATCTGCAGCAAATCACGACGGGTCGTCATAAAGCCTCCTCTCAAAAGCACGGGCTTACCGTCTATAGTGCCGTCGCGTCTTTGGGAACGTCAATGAGCCGAGGTCTTCGTGCGCCACATCCTTTTGCCGACTCTTCTGATCGCCGCCCAGATCACCGCTGTAGAGGCACACGCGCCGCCCCTTCTACCCGAGAAAGACGTCGCGGCTCTGGCGAACGAACTGAGCGGTGAGACGGCAAAACGAAACCTGGAAGGACTCGCACGATTTCATCGTCAACGCGGCTCACAGGGATTTCACGAGGCCGCGGAGTTGGTTGCTACGAGTGCTCGCGCGTACGGCTTGAGCAATGTCGAGGTCATGCAATTTCCGGCGGACGGCAAGATTTTCTACGGAACACAGCGGTCACGCCCGGCGTGGGATGCGCAGGAGGGAGAGCTCTCCGAGGTCACGGAAGCGGGAGAAATCAAACTAGCGAGTTACGCGGCGGAGCCCATAGTGTTGTCGGAGGACAGTGAATCCGGCGAGGCTACCGCAAACCTGGTCGATGTCGGCGAAGGCACGCAAGACAGTGACTACGCGGGCAAGAACGTTGGCGGCAAGTTCGTCCTGATCGCTACGCCCCCGAGCGCCGCGCAAGATATCGCAATAGGCAAATATCACGCCGCCGGAATCATCAGCTACGCCCAGAATCAGCCGACCGCGTGGTCCGGCGACAACGTCAACTTGATTCGTTGGGGCCACCTGGACACTTTCTCGCCCAACAAAACTTTCGCTTTCATGGTCTCCCTCAGAACCGCACGCACCCTGCAGGACAGATTGCGCCAGGGCGAGAAAATCCGATTCCACGCGCGCGTGAAGGCAGGTCAGCATCCGGCGTTCTATGAGGTGGTGACAGCAACCATCGAGGGCTCGGACCCGAAGCTCAAGGACACCGAGATCGCTTTCTCGTGCCACTTGGATCATCAACGTCCCGCCGCCAACGACAATGCCAGCGGCTGCGTGACGATCCTGGAGGCCGCCAGGACCCTGCAGAAGCTCATTGCCGCCGGGACCCTGCCGCGGCCGGCCAGAACGATCCGGTTCATCTGGCCTCCGGAGATCGAAGGCACCATTACGCTCCTCAACGCGAAGCCGGAATTCGCGCGACGGATCAAAGTCGCAATTCACATGGACATGGTCGGCGGCAATCTCGATACGAAGTCCGTTTTCCACGTAACCCGAGGGCCACTCAGTCTGCCGTCGTTCGTGCACGATGTGGCCTGGGCTTTCGCCGACTGGATCAACACGGAATCCTATCAGTATGCTGCCACCGGGGCGGCGCAGTACCCGTTGACCGCGCCCGAGGGCGGCAAGGATCCGCAGCGCGCCGAATACTCGCCGTTTGAGTTGGGAAGCGATCACCAGGTGTACCAGGATTCCTCGTTCGGTATTCCGTCGATCTACCTCAACGACTGGCCGGATCGTTACATCCATACCAACTTCGACACCACCGCCAATATCGATCCCACCAAGCTCAAGCGCGCCGCGCTGATTGGCGCCGCCAGCGCCTATTTCCTGGCCGACTTCTCACCAAAGGACGTTGCGGCCACTGCGCACGCGGTGCAGATGGGCAAGCTCATTCGAGCCGAGACGGCATTGCGCAGAGGCGGCCCCGCCGCACCCCTGGACGACTATGAGCGGAAGGTCATGGACTCGTTCAATACATTTGGCTCGCAGTCACCGGCCAAGACTACGGGCGACTCGAAGGCGAAGTCCGATGGCACACCGGTTTTCCGCCGCCGAGCGGAGCCTCGCGGCCCGCTGAGCGTGTTCGGTTACGACTACTTCGAAGACCACGCCAAGGCGGCCGGTGTGAACACGCCCAAACTGCTCAGTTATGGGGCGGATGGAAAGTTGGGAGAAGAGGAGCCTGGCTACGCCTATGAAGCTCTGAACCTCGCGGACGGCAAACACTCGGTGCGCCAGATCACCGAGGCGTTGTCGGCGGAGTACGGTGCCGTGCCGCTGGATGTCGTAGTTGAGTACCTGCAGGCGCTAAAAAGCGTCGGACTCGTGGACTGAAGGCGTCCGTCACTCCGTTTTCCGTGGCGACTCGTTCACGATCCAGCGATATTTATGGGCGGAAGTGCGCGCAATCTCGGCAACTTCACGCACGACGACGTGGATTCCAGGATCGACGAGATGGCGCACGTTCTCGATGAGTCTATTGCGCTCGGCTTCGTTGAACGACTTCTCCGGCACCACACGGATTTCCCAGGTGCCTTCGCCCGTCTGGGCCACCTGGGAGTACTTGATCCCGCGCAGTGACTTGAAGGCGAAAGTGACGACCGACGGGCTGATGCGTTGGCCCCGTGAGCCAAACAGAGTGTCCTCATATTTTCCAGTCACCGGCTCGATCAGCGGATAGGTTCGTCCGCAGGGGCAGGCCTCCCTCCGCCAACGAGTGCGATCCGACATCCGGTAGCGCACCAGGGGCATGAGTGCGTTGTTAAACGTCGTTCCGACCACATAACCCTCGCCGTCGGTCGGCCGGCCGTCGTCATCCACGATTTCAACATACGAATAATCGCTGTTGACATGTAGACCGCCGTGCTCACATTCGGTGGCATAGGCAATGCGCTCCGCCATCCCGTAGTGATCCATGACTCGAGTGGCGAGGCGCGCCTCGATGAGTTGGCGTTGATGAGGATAGAGCGGCTCCGAGCCCGTATACACATACGGGATTTTCAGTGTCGCATTGCGCTGCTCCAGGAGCAGCGCCAGTTCATAGGCCGTAGAGGGATAAGCCTCCATCATGAACGGGGCGAACTCCGTCAGTTTCCCGACGATGTCGCCGATGCACTCCTCCCGCAAATGACGCGACGATACGATGAGTTGGTTGTTAAATCGATTCAGAAACCAGTAAGGCGGCGTGGTGCGCTCGATGGGCACGACGAGGTCGCCGCGCAGAAAGGCGCGCCGCATCCCCGGGCGGTAGCCGCTCCAGCGAAAATGCCGCTCGACAATGGCGTTTTCCCACAAGACGGAATTGAGGCTGCGAAACACCTGCAGGGGGGTCCCGGAAGTGCCGCTCGTCCTCCCGACTATGGTCCAGGGCCGAGGCGTATGGCCATGAGGGTAATGTTCGGCAGGCCGCTCAGTGAGGTCGCCCTTCTCGATAATCGGGAATTGCGTGACCAGCGCTTCCCGGATGTTGCCCGCATCTGTGGTCGTCTTGACCCCGTGGTAACGGGGAATGTGTCGCGTTGCCGCCCGTAAGGTATCCGTTAGCAACCGGTCGGTCACCGCTTCCAGTTGCTCGCGAGGCAACCGCTCGTGCGCCAACAGCGCTTGCACCCGCCGTTCGCTGTTTAAGGTGTCGCGTACGAGGAACCGCAGCCCGTACTTCACTTCGTTACGCATGGGTGCAGGGCAGCAGCAAGAGGTATTCCTGAAAATGACGGCATTTGCATCTGGTTCACGGTATCCACCCCCCGAAACATCTATCGTTGGGCCAACCGCCCGCCGCGCGCGCTCCTAACAAATCGACACACTCGGCCGGGCTGTCTGTCTTCCGAGACGTCGGGAGGCACATGAAAGACGGTTGAAAGGTAGCCGAAGAGGCACCGTGGATTAAGTCCGCAAGTGTGATGATGCTCTAGGTATGTCAGCCCTGTTCTGCTACCGTCCCGAGCAAATAAAAGCTTGAGAGCGCCGTAATTTCCTCCATTTCTTCAGTAACGCTTGGACCCTCCGGCGCACTCCAGGCGCCTGTCCCAGCGGTCGTGCTCTGTAACACGGTTACCGGGATCGCGACGGTCAGAGCGCTCGCGGAAAGCGGTGTGGAAGTTCACGCCTGCATGTTTCGCCAGGAAGATCCGCTTCAACACTCGCGCTACGGGATCAAGATCCCCTGTTACCACCTGCAGGACGATCCAGCCGCCCTGGTGCAGTTTCTGATCGGCTACGCCCGCAAGCTCGGAGGCAGGCCCGTCCTGCTGCCCACTGGGGATGCTCACGCGCTACTGCTGGCCCAATACGCAGACCAATTGCGACCTCACTACCGGATCTGGGAGTTGCCTTACGAGGATCTCGGCCGGATCGTCAACAAGACTACCTTGTATGAGGCCGCGCGCCAGGCCGGCGCGCCCATCATCCCGGGCCTGTCCACACCCACGGTGGCAGAGGTAACGGCCTGGAGCACGCAACATCCGGGCCCCTACCTGCTGAAACCCAGCTACGACGGCATCGGTACCTGCAAACTCCGGGGCAAGAACCTGCTGCTCGGGACTCGCGAGCAGCTCATCAGTCATGTCAGAACTCACGGTGCCGACGCACTCGTGATCCAACGGATGATCCGTGGCGGGGACGGCAACATATTTGACTGCTACGGGCTGTGCGACCGCGACGGACGAGTCGTTTCAATGACCTCGCATCAGCGGCTGCGCCAGTATCCTCCTGACTTCGGCGCGACTTCGATGGGCGAGATCCCCGCGGTACTGCCGACGAGGGACGAGCAGTTTCTGTTCGCCACCACCGAACGGCTCTTCAACACGGTCAGATTCCACGGCATTTTCGGCATCGAGTGGCTGCGTGACGAGTCGACCGGCGCATTCTACTTGATCGACTTCAACGCCCGCCCCTTCCTGACCATCGGCCACTTGCGCGATTGCGGCGTCAACCTGCCATTCCTCGCCTATCGGGACCTGATCGGACAATCACTCGCGGACGTGAATCCCCGGCCGGCAGTCACGCGCAAGCGTTGGGTTTATATCACCAAGGATATCGATACATTCCGCGAGATCCGCGCGACGGGGCGGCTCGGCATCGCAGGCTGGCTGGCGTCGCTGGCAACCTGCCGAAGCTTTGCCTACGTGAGTTGGCGGGACCCCCTGCCCGGAATGCACTCCATACTGACCATCTTCAAACGGGTATGCCGGTTCGTGTTTCGGTCGCGTAAGTCCTGCGACGACGATGCGCCGGCGGACTCCAGCGCGACTGCCCGAAGCCTCCCACGCTAGACCACCGCCTGCGAGCGGTGTGGTAGCGTCGCAGGCTCATGAAGCCGGAACTGCAACTGCTATTCGAGGCTCACGGGGTTCTCGACGCGTCGATCGTGGTGGGTGAGACCCCCGCCGGACTCAAGCGCGTGGTGCCAATCCTCGGCGGAACCTTCAACGGCCCTCAGATGGCCGGGACCATAGTCCCGGGCGGGGCCGATTGGCAGTACGTGCGCGCTGATGACGTCACGGTCGTCGAAGCGAGATACCTGCTGCGCACAAACGACGACGTGTTGATCGAGGTTCACAACCGGGGACTTCGTCACGGCCCGGCGGAGACCATGAGGCGGCTGGCCGCGGGCGAGAACGTGAGCCCGGCCGATTACTATTTCCGCGCAACGCCGGTACTCACGGCACCCGCCGGCCGATACGACTGGCTCAATCGTCATCTGTTCGTCTGCAGTGGCGCGCGTTTCGCCACCGCGATCACACTTTGGGTGTATCAGATTCTGTGAAATCCGGCCCGGGGGCGCCGCGATTTTTGCTTAGATGGTGTCCTGCACCAATCGAAAGGATTCCGGGTGTCGCCACCCTTGCCACCAGACCTTGCGACAGGTCACCTCCACGCCACTGAGAGCCCGTTTCGGCTCAGTGTCCGTACGAGCATGCTCAGTGAATTCAGGGACACCAGCGGGGCACTGGGCGCGTTCGAGCTGAGCCGCCGCTACACGACCGCGGGAGCTCTGCGTACCGCGTTGAGTCAGTTGCCCGGAATACAGTTCGAGAGCGAGCCCGTGTCGTTGTGGACGGTGGACCGCAATCGGTTCACTTTCAAGAACCGCGTGTTCGAAATCTCCGTTCCCTTCGAGGATATCCGGGTCGCGCCCGCCGAAGCGGGCGCTGTCTATCGCGAGACCGAGGAACTCCTGCGCATGCTGAGCGAAAGCCTGGTGCCGAAGTGGCAGAACCGCTCCCGCTCGCGGTATTTCAGTTCCTAACCAGTCTTCAGACTTTCGCGGCGCGCGCCTCGGCGAGATCGAATGGCAACTTGCGCAGCTTGATGCCGGTCGCGGCACGCACCGCGTTGGCAACAGCCGGCGCGATCGGCGGTAGACCGGGCTCGCCGACTCCCGTAGGCGGATTCGTCGACGGTACGACATAGACCTCGATCTCACGCGGCATCTCGTTTATCCGCAGCACCGTGTATTGATGGAAGTTGGTTTGATCGACGCGCCCGTCGGTCAGAGTGATCTTCCCGTGGAGCGCGGCCGCGAGACCGTAGCCGATGCAACTCTGCATCTGTGCCTTGATGACATCCGGGTTGACTGCAATTCCGCAGTCCACGGCGCACACGACCCGATCCACCCTGATCGTATCGCCGGTCACGGTGACCTCGGCGACCTGCGCCACGACGGTGCCGAACGATTCCTGGACCGCGACGCCTCGTCCGCGCCCTTTCTCCTTCGAGAAGGGCTTGTCCCAGCCGGCCTTCTCGGCCGCCAGGCGCAACACGGCAGCGTGCTTGGGATGCTTTTCCAAGTGGGCGAGCCGGAAAGCCACCGGGTCCTTGCCCGCGAGCTGCGCCAACTCGTCGAACATGATCTCCTTGGAAATCGACATATGGGAATGGCCGACGGAGCGCCACCAGAGAACCGGCAGCGCGCTCTTCGGCTGACTCCAGGTGACGTGCACGTTCTCGATGTCGTACTGCTCGGCGGCGTTGCCCTCGACCGCGGTGGGATCGAGCCCGTCCTTCATCATTGCGGCGAATGGAGTGCCCGCCATGATCGACTGGCCGACAACACGCTGTCTGTAGGCTACGACCTTACCGTCCTGACTCAGTCCCGCCGTGATCCGGTGATAGTTCATGGGACGGTAGCGGCCACCCATGATGTCGTCCTCACGGGTCCAGATGAGCCGCACCGGATATTTTCCGCCGACGGCCTTCGCGATGGAGGCTACTTCCGCGATGTAATCCGACTCCGCATTCGCGCGGCGCCCGAAAGTACCGCCGGCGGCGAGCGTGGTGATGAAAACCTGGTCCGGCTTGAGGCCGGTAGCCATAGCGGCGTTCACCTGATCGATGGTCTGGAACTGGCAACCGGCCCAGATCTCGCACTTGTCCGCGCTCAGCCGCGCCACGGCCGTGAGCGGCTCCATCGGCGCATGCGCGAGATACGGAAATTCGAATTCAGCATCGAGAGTGTGCGCGGCGGTCTTGAGAGCCGCGTCGACATCACCTTCCTTGGCCGCCTTCGCAGTCTCGGGAAGCTGACTGAGGTGTTTGTATTCCGCCAGGATCTGGGCGGTGCTGCGCGTTTCCGCGCCCGACTCGTCCCAGGTCACCTGCAGCACTTCGCGGCCCTTCTTGGCCGACCAGGTGTCGCGTCCGATGACCGCCACACCCCGAGGAATCTGCACGACGTCCACGACACCCGCGACGGCCTTCGCCTGCGTGGCATCGAACGAAGCAACCTTGCCGCCGAAGCGCGGCGGCCGCATGACGACCGCTGTCATCATCCCCGGCAACATGACATCGATCGCGAACTGCTGCGTGCCGAACGATTTCGCGCGGCTGTCGAGCCGGGGTAGCTTGTCACGCCCGATAATCTTGAACTGGCTGGGGTCCTTCAGCTTCACATCGGTGGGGATAGGCATCTTGGCGGCCCGTGTGGCGAGCTCGCCGAACGTCGCCTTCTTCCCCGATCTCGAGTGCGCGACCACGCCTTCATTGACCGTGATCTCAGCGGCCGGAACTTTCCATTCCGCGGCAGCCGCCTCAACCAACATGGCGCGAGCCGTGGCGCCAGCCTGCCGCAGTTGCATCCACGAGTTGGCTACGGCCGTCGAACCGCCGGTGCCCTGTACGCTGCCCTTGGGGTCAAAGGCAAAGTTGCCATACATGGGCACCCGCGCCGGCGAGCTCTCCACGCGCATCTGACTCCACGAGGCATCCAGCTCTTCGGCGACGATGGCGGGCAAGCCCGTCCACACACCCTGCCCCGCCTCGACGTGTTTCGAGGTAACGGTGACGGTGTTGTCGGGATCGACCCGCAGGAAGGGCATCGCCAGAGCCGGCGTCGCGGCCGCACTTCCGCCTGCCGCGGCGGCGCGCTCGGGCAATAGCGCACCGAGAGTCAGCCCAGCACCGGCGAGCGAGGTGAATTTCAGGAAATTTCGCCGTGTCAGCTCGGAAGCGGACACGCCAGTCCACAGCGAGACGGGATCTTTGAAGTAACGGAAATACATAGTGGATCCTTATCGAGTCCGTCTCAACCGTTGGTCGCGGCAGGCACGGCGCTCGCGGCCTCGTGAATAGCGTTTCGGATGCGCACGTACGTCGCGCAGCGGCAAATGTTGCCTGCCATCGCCGCGTCGATATCGCCATCGGTCGGCTTCGCATTCGTCGCCAACAGCGCGGCGGCCGACATGATCTGCCCACTCTGACAGTAGCCGCATTGGGGAACATCGAGGCTCACCCAGGCGTCCTGCACTGCTTTGCCGGACGGCGTCTGCAGGCCCTCGATTGTCGTGACACTCTTCCCCTGAACGGCCGAGACCGGAGTGACACAGGAGCGAACTGCCTGGCCCTCGACGTGCACGGTGCATGCGCCGCAGAGCGCCATACCGCAACCAAACTTTGTGCCGGTGAGCTGCAGGTGATCGCGAATAGCCCACAACAAGGGCATGTTCGGATCGATGTCGAGCTCGTGGCTCTGATTGTTGACGGTAAGCTTAACGGACATGGAAGCGCCTCCGGGACGGGAGAAGAACGGGGGAACCTCGGAAGGAGGCTCCCCGACCATTCTTTTCGGTGGAGGCAAAGTACGCTATCTCTCGTAAGGGAGAGCGCGCGTGTTCGTGTTAGTGAGTGGGCACGCGATAGCGTTGGAACCACGCGAGTATAGCGCTCGCCTTGGCCGCCGATTGCGACGGCCGCGCCGCGAGCCCGCCGTGCGAGGCTCCTGGCACTTTCACCAGGGCAGTCGGAATGCCGCGCAACTTCAGAGCCTCGTAATACTGCTCTGAATCACTCACGGGAGTGCGGAAATCCTGGTCGCCGACGACGACCAATGTCGGGGTCGATACATTGCCGACCAGCGACAGCGGCGAGCGTTTCCAATAACCCTGCGGGTCCTCCCAGGGCTGCTTGCCGAACCAGTATTTCGGCGCGTAGGTGGCCATGTCGGTGGTGAGCGAGAAGCTCGCCCAGTTGATCACGGGCTTTTGCGCCGCAGCGGCCCGGAAGCGCGGCGTCTGCCCGACGATCCAGGTCGTCAGCACGCCGCCGCCCGAGCCACCGGTGACAAACATTTCATCCGGATTCACAAGACCGCTGGTTACGGCCGTATCCACCGCGCTCATGAGATCGTCATAATCATGGCTCGGATAGTCGTGGTGAATGAGGTTGGCGAATTCCTCACCATATGAGGTCGACCCGCGGGGATTGGCGTACACGACGATATAGCCCGCGGCCGCATAAAGCTGATCGTCGGTGGAAAACTCCGCGCCGTAGCTCGCGAACGGGCCGCCGTGGATTTCGAGGATGAGCGGGTATTTCTTGCCAGCCATGAAATCCGGAGGCAACACCAACCACGCGTCGATCGGCCGCTTGTCAAAGGAAGAGTTGACTGCCAGCGGCCTGACCTCGCCCAGCTTCTTGCCGGTGAACAACTCGTCATTCAGATGCGTGAGCCGGGTAACGCGACCGGCACGCGCGACCGCCAGATCGGAAGGATGAGTTGGATCACCGCTCGTGAAGGCAACAGTGCCGTTCGGCGCTACCGAGAACTGGCCGCCGTTGGTATATGGCCTATCCAACTCGCCACCGCTCAATCCCGAAGCCACGGACTCGACGTGGCCGTTCAGAGCCAGGCGCCCTACTTTCATGACCGCCTTGTCGACGTACTGGACATAGAGGCTGCGGCCGTCGGCGGCCCACGCCAACTCCTCCACCGTACGGTCGAGACCATCGGAGATCGAGCGCGAATTCTGTCCGTCGCGGTCCATGACATACACGCGCACGTTCTGATAGCCGAGCTGGCGGTCTTCGAAGCCCAGGTAAGCGATTTTCGAACCGTCCGGAGACACTTTGGGCTGCCGGAATGGCCCGGCGCGATTCGTCAGCGCGGTGAGCGTGGCGTCGGCGACCGACACCTTGTAGATCTGCGAGGTGACCGAGTCGAGCCTCCAGTTGTCGCTGCGGTTGCCACTCAACAGTACATAACGGCTGTCAGGAGTCCAGGACAGCGGACCGTCTTCGTTGTAGGCCCCGAACGTGAGCTGCCGGGGCGAGCCGCCGTCGGCCGATACGACAAATGCGTGCGAATAGCCCGGTGTCAGATACCCGGCCCCGTCGGCTCGATAGGTCACGTCGGTGATGACGGTGAGAGGATCGGCCCAATGAGCGCCCTCCGGCTTCATAGGCGCCTCGCCGAGCTTCGGCTTTTCCTCTGGAATGAGCATGATGAAAGCGATCGAGCGGCCGTCCGGGGACCACGACAAACCGCTCGGCGGCTCGGTCAGGTCGGTAATCCGCGCCGCCTGGCCCGTTTGCATCCACCGCACGAACAACTGTGGCTGGCCACCTTCGGCGCTAGAGACGTATGCGAGGCGCTTGCCGTCCGGAGACCAGCGCGGCGAGAAATGCGAGCCCGACCCGCTCGCCACCGGCGTCTGGGTGCCGGTATCGATGTCCATGAGCCAGAGGGTCGATTGTGGGCGGTCGGACATGATGTCGTAAGACATCCGGACATAGGCGACCGCGTGCCCATCCGGCCGAATCTGCGGGTCTTCCACCCACTGGAGATCGAATATGTCCCGTCCCGTGAAGACGTGTGACTGGGCGGCATTGCGGGGAGCCGCCGTTTCCGGGGCCGCAACCGCAACTTGCAGGGCCGCCAATAGAATCACCCAAGCGAAACAGCGCATGAACACTCCTGTGCGGTGCGGGGAAAAAAGGAATCGTAGCCTTCAGCGTGCCCGGGCGACCAGCTTTCCGATGAAACCTGCGATGAATCGTTGCACACTGTCACCCCGGACGGCCGAAGCGCGTTTCCTCGTTGTATGAGGAAAATCGCGATCTTGGCCGTGGCGGGTGCCGCAGTACTGCCAACTTGGGCGATGAGTAGTGAGCTCTCGCGTGAGGACATTCAGTGGCTGGGCCGGGTGACCTACGGTCCGAGCACAGCGACTGTCGAGGAATACCGCAAGCTCGGCCGGCGCCGCTTCCTGGACGAGCAACTTCACCCGAAGGACGCGCACCTGCCGCAGCCGGCCGCCGACCAGATTGCGGCCCTGGACCTCGCCCACGCCAATCCCGCCGACCTGCTCGCCACAGTTTTCAAAGAGCAGCAACGCATCAACGCGTTGCCCGACGAGACCCAGAAGCAGGCCGAGCGCAAAACGCTCAATGACAAGGGCAACAAGCTCGCCTACGAAGCCGCGCGGCGCGAGATTTTGCGGGCGCTGTATTCACCGGCACAACTGCAGGAGCAGCTGACGTGGTTCTGGTTGAATCACTTCAGCGTGTTTCAATACAAGGCGAACGATGCGTGGCTCGTCGGCGACTACGCCGAGCACGCGATCCGACCTCAAGCGCTCGGACATTTTCGCGACCTCGTCATGGCGACGCTGACTCACCCGGCGATGCTGCAATACCTGGATAACGCGCAGAACGCCTCGGGGCACATCAATGAGAATTACGCCCGCGAGTTGATGGAGTTGCACACGTTGGGCGTGGGTTCTGGGTACACCCAGCAGGACATCCAAGAGCTGGCGCGGGTGTTAACTGGTGTGGGCGTCAACGCATCAGGCAATGAGCCGAAGCTCAAACCGGAGTGGCAAAAGCTCTACCGACACCAGGGAGCTTTCGAGTTCAATCCCGCGAGGCACGACTTCGGCTCGAAGACGTTACTGGGACAGCGTATCGACGGCGGCGGATTCGACGAGGTTGAGAAGGCTGTCGATCTGATCGTCTCTCAACCTGCGTGTGCACAATTTGTCTCGCGCAAGCTGGCGATTTACTTCGTTTCCGACAATCCGCCCCGCTCACTCACGGATCGAATGGCGAAGACTTTCCAGAAGACTCACGGCGACATCGCCGAGGTTCTGGAAGCTCTCTTCAAGTCGCGGGAGTTCGAAGCGTCGCTCGGCGGCAAGTTCAAAGATCCGATGCACTTCGTGATTTCGACGGTACGACTCGCCTATGACGGCAAGCCCATCGTCAACACCCATCCCGTATTGAACTGGCTCAATGCCTTGGGCGAGGCACCTTTCGGACGGCAGACACCGGATGGCTATCCGCTCACCGAGAGCGGCTGGGGCAGCTCGGGACAGATCAGTCGCCGCTTTGAGATCGCCCGCAACATCGGCAGTGGCAATGGCGGGTTGTTCGACCCTGAAGACGGCACCCCTGCGACGACTAGCGGATTTCCACAGCTCTCCGGCCGGCTATATTTCTCGGCTGTCGAACCGTTCCTGTCCACGAACGCCCGCACTGCGTTGGGTCGCGCGGGCTCGCAGCTCGAGTGGAACACTTTCCTGCTGGCTTCTCCCGATTTCAACTATCGCTGAAAGCGGCCCGGGACCATTAAGCAAGGACTCCAGCCTCATGAGACGACGCAACTTCCTGCAAATGATGGCCTTGGCGGCCCCGGCGCTCACCGTCACGGGCAGAGTGTTCGCGGCCCCGCCTGGCTCACCGCGATTTCTGTTGGTCTTCCTGCGCGGCGGGTACGATTGCGCGAACGTGGTCATACCCTACTCTAGCTCGTACTATTACGAGACCCGACCTAACATCGCGGTTGCGAAGCCCACCGGACAAACGGGCGACGGCGCCGTCGCTTTGGATTCGGACTGGGCGCTTACGCCCGTGCTGCGCGCCTCGATCGCTCCGTTATACGCGCAGCGCCAGGCCCTCTTCATCCCATTTGCCGGCACGGAGGATCTATCGCGAAGCCATTTCGAGACTCAGGACAGTATCGAACTGGGTCAGCCGCTGCAGGGGTCGCACGATCTCAATTCCGGATTCCTCTCGCGTCTTGCCGGGGTGATCAACGGAGCCGATCCGATCGCCTTCACCGACTCTCTGCCCGTATGTTTTCGCGGAAACTCCGACATACCCAACATTTCCCTGAAAGGCGTGGCCAAACCCGTGTTCGATGCCCGCCAGGCGTCGATCCTTTCGGATATGTACGCCGGCCATCATCTGCAACCGGAGGTTCGGGACGGTCTGGAGTTGCGGCAGGAAGTGAGCATGGTCATGGAGCAGGAAATGAAGGATGCCAACCGCGACGCCATAACCCCCAAAGGATTCGAGCTGGAGGCTCGGCGGATCGGGCGGCTGATGCGCGAGCAGTACCGGATTGGCTTCGTCGATGTCGGTGGGTGGGATACACACGTCAACGAGGGCTCTGCTCAGGGCGCGCTGGCCAACAACGTGGACAGTCTCGGCAAGGGACTTGCGGCATTGGCGCAGGAGTTGGGCGGCGAATGGCGCAACACGGTGGTGGCTGTCGTTTCCGAGTTCGGCCGCACCTTCCGCGAGAACGGCAACAAGGGAACCGATCACGGTCACGGCTCCGTCTACTGGGTTCTCGGCGGCAGCGTCAGCGGTGGACAGATCGCCGGCGAACAGACGAAAGTTGAGCGCGGGAATCTGTTTCAGGATCGAGACTACCCGGTGCTGAACGAATATCGCGCGGTGTTCGGCGGGCTGTTTTCCGCCCTGTGGGGACTGTCGCCGGATCAGGTGCGGAAGGTTTTTCCAGATACCTCGCCAGTCGATCTGAAGTTGGTGTAGGACTTGGCTATTGTCATCGCTCAGTTGGGTACGAGTTGAATAGCGTTGAGGGGCGCGCGTGAAAAGGCGTCGGTCGAGGCACCGGGGGTGGCGGTAACCGTGAATCCCGGGGCAGCCGCAGTGATCGTGAACAATACGTAGTTGCCGTTCGAGTTGTTGCCTGGGGCGTAGGTGCCCCCGAAATTGGTGTTGGCCGCGTCGGTCAGGTTCACACTAGTAGTGGTAATTCCCGATCCGCTGATCTGGTAGGTTCCCGTTCTAGTGGCGCTGGTGTTATCTCCATCGGAGTAGACATACACGTTGTAGCCGCCGGCATTCACCGGCAAGCCTGCGACCGTCACCGTGGTGGTACCCGCGACGGCGTCCAGGTAGCCGCGCATCAGGCGGTTGTTGCCGGCGGTATCCGTGATAGGCAGTTTGTAGATTCCGTTGGTGCTCCACGTCACGGTTGCACCCGAGCTCGCGCCGGTTTGGTCCAACAATACCAACGGCGCCGCGCTGCTTGTACCGACCGCATCGTTCCAGTTCGATTGCGCCACAACCCCGGCTACTTCTGTACTCGCCATCGACGAGCCTTGGCCCACGAACTTGATGCCAGTCGCTGCTGCACCTCTCACCGCCAGGGTGACACCCGAGGTCTGCGTCAAAGCGCCGCTCGTCCCGGTGATCGTCAGCGTCGAGGAGCCCACCGGCGTGGTGCCGTTGATCGTGGTCACAGTGAGCGTCGAGCTGCCCGACCCCGTTACCGTCGCCGGCGAGAAAGTCCCCACCGCTCCGGCCGGCAGTCCGCTCACACTCAGGCTCACCACCCCGCTGAAGCCGCCCGCCGCCGCAATGTTGGTGGTGTAGGTCGCCGTATTCCCGGCCACTGCCGTCTGCGTGCTCGGGCTCGCTGTCAGAGTGAAGCCCGGCGTCGCTGCCGTCTGGGGTACGATCTGAATGGCATTGAGGGGGGCGCGTGAAAAGGCATCGGTCGAGGCGCCCGGAGTGGCGGTAATCGTGAATCCCGTGGCAGCCGCCGTGATCGTAAACATCACGTAATTGCCGTTCGAGTTGTTGGCTTGGGTGAAAGTCCCGCTGAAGTTGGCGCTGGCCGCGTCAGTCAAATTCACACTGGTGGTGGTGATTCCCGATCCGCTGATCTGATAGGCCCCCGTTCTGGTGGCGCTGGCATTGTCTCCATCGGCGTAGATATACACGTTGTAGCCGCCGGCATTCGCCGGCAAGCCCGCCACCGTCACCGTGGTGGTGCCCCCGGAGGCGTCCAGGTAGCCGCGCATAAGGCGGTTATTGCCGGCCGTATCCGTGATCGGTAGTTTGTAGGTCCCGTTGGTGCTCCATGTCACGGTCGCACCCGAGCTCGCGCCGCTCTGATTCGACAATACCAACGGCGCTGCGCTGCTCGAACCGGCCGCATCGTTCCAGTTCGACTGCGCGATGACCCCGGCCACTTCGGTGCTCGCCACCGCCGAACCCTGCCCCACGAACTTGATGCCGATCGCTGCCGCGCCCGTCACGGAGAGGGTGACACCCGAGGTCTGCGTCAAAGCTCCGCTCGTCGCAGTGATTGTCAGCGCCGAGGAGCCCACCGGTGTCGTGCCGTTGGTGGTGGCGACCGTCAGCGTCGAGCTGCCCGATCCGGTCACTGTCGCCGGTGAGAAAGTCCCCACCGCTCCGGCCGGCAGCCCGCTCACACTCAGTTTCACTGTCCCACTGAAGCCGGCCGCCGCTGCAATACTGGTGCTGTAGGTCGCCGTATTCCCGGCCACCACCGTCTGTGTGCTCGGGCTCGCGGCCAATGTGAAGCCCGGCGTCGCTACCGCCAGGGGTACGATCTGAATGGCATTGAGAGGCGCGCGTGAAAAGGCATCGGTCGAGGCGCCGGGAGTGGCGGTAATCGTGAATCCCGTGGCGGCCGCCGCGATCGTGAACATCACGTAGTTGCCGTTCGAGTTGTTGCCTTGGGTGAAGGCGCCGCTGAAGTTGGTGTTGGCCGGGTCGGTCAGGTTCACACTCGTGGGGGTGATCCCCGAGCCGCTGATCTGATAGGCACCCGTTCTAGTGGCGCTGGCGTTGTCCCCATCGGCGTAAACGTACACGTTGTAGCCGGCTGCATTCGCCGGCAAACTCGCTACGGTCGCCGTGGTGATGCCCCCTACGGCGTCCAGGTAGCCGCGCATCATCCGGTTACTACCCGCGATATCGGTTATGAGCAGCTTGTACGTCCCGTTGGTGTTCCACGTCACGGTCGCACCCGAGCTCGCGCCGGTCTGATCCACCAACGACGCGGTGCTGCTCGTACCGGCCGCATTGTTCCAGTTCGATTGCGCCACGACTCCGGCTACTTCAGTACTCGCCATCGCCGAGCCTTGGCCCACGAACTTGATGCCAATCGATGCTGCGCCCGTCACTGAGAGGGTCACACCCGAGGTCTGCGTCAGAGCGCCGCTCGACCCCGTGATCGTCAGCGTCGAGGAGCCCGCAGGTGTGGTTCCGCTGGAGGTTACTGTGAGTGTCGAGCTGCCCGACCCCGTCACTGTCGCCGGTGAGAAAGTCCCCACCGCTCCGGCCGGCAAGCCGCTCACGCTCAGTGTCACCGCACCGCTGAAGCCGCCCACCGCTGCAATGTTGGTGGTATAGGACGTCGCATTCCCAGCCACGACCGTCCGCGTGCTCGGACTCGCCGCCAGAGTGAAGCCCGGTGGTAGCACTGCGCTCACCGAGAGGGTCACACCCGAGGTCTGTTTCAAAGCCCCGCTCGTCCCTGTGATCGTTACGGTGGAGGAGCCCACTGGCGTGGTGCCGCTGGTGGTAGTTACTGTGAGTGTCGAGCTGCCCGACCCCGCCACGGTCGCCGGTGAGAAAGTCCCCACCGCTCCGGCCGGCAGTCCGCTCACGCTCAGTGTCACCGCGCCGCTGAACCCGCCCACCGCTGCAATGCTAGTGGTATAGGTCGTTGTATTCCCGACCACCACCGCCCGCGAGCTCGGGCTCGCCGTCAGAGTGAAGCCCGGTGGTGGGGCCGTGCTCACCGAGAGGGTCACACTCGAGGTCTGCGTCAAAGCCCCGCTCGACCCGGTGATCGTCAGCGTGGAGGAGCCCACCGGTGTGGTGCCGCTGGTCGTGGTTACCGTGAGCGTCGAGCTGCCCGATCCCGTCACTGTCGCCGGCGAGAAAGTCCCCACTGCTCCGGCCGGAAGTCCGCTGACACTCAGGGTTACCGCCCCACCGAAGCCGCCCACCGCCGCAATGCTGGTGGTGTAGCTCGCCGTATTCCCGGCCGCAACCGTCTGCGTGCTCGGGCTGGCGGCTAGAGTGAAGGACGCCATCAGCAGCCCGTATACGGCCACTTGATTAGAAGACGTGGCCACATAAACCTTGCCGTTTGCAACGAGCGGTGGCACGAACTTCCCAAAATTGCCGAATCCATCGCGCGACGGGTTCGTGGTGGAGTTCCACAATTCGTGGGTAAGGTTCTCCGCATCGAACGCGCGCAACGCCCCCGGCGCCGGAGGATTGTCTTCCGCGTTGCCGCTCACGACGACCGTCGCCCACAACACACCACTGCCGTGCTGTTCGCCGTTGGCGGACAGCGTTAGGATTCCTCCGGGCCAGATCTGCTGGCCGCTCCCCTGCGTGGTGGGAGAGGCCGAGAGAGTCGTCCCGTTGAAGGCATACGCTTTAACCCAGTCCAACGCACCCCAGTCGTAGAGCAGTGGGCCGCCGTTCGCGGCTGATCGCTGCCAGTAAACAGGTCCACCACGAATCTCGTCCGCGGAGACATGTAACTTCTGGACGATCTGACTGTCGGAAGCGTTGAATTTCCCGAGATTCTGGGTATTGAGCACGTAAAAGTAGCCGGCCTTGCCGCCGCCGACGATCAGGTTCGTGCCAGGGATGAGTAGTGGCCCGGAGCTGGTGATATCGAAGTCCGCGCCGTCCAGTGCGCTCCAGTTACCCGCCGTGAACCAGTCGATCAGCGCCAAGCCATTGGCAGGGTCGAGCTTGAGTGCGCTTTCACTGAAGTTGCTGACGCCGTCATAACCTCCGGTATATCCATTGCCGGTGAACACATAGACGTAACCCGCGCTGTCGACCACCGGTGGGCGCCCCGACTGCCACACACCTGCACCGCGCGTGCCAGCCACCGCAGCGGCAAATATGCCCTTCTGCAGAAGGGTCTTCTTGTCGTACGCCATCACCCAACCGGAGTACCCGCCGGAAAACTCGAGCCCGAGAGCCGCGAATGCAAACACCACCTCGTTGCCCGAGAGCGCCAGCGACACTCGCTGTGTCTGGTAGCGCGCATCGAATGTCGACCCCGCGTAACTGCCGGAGATCAGGACACCAGGACCAAACGGCTCTGCACCGGTTGTGATATTGACCGCGTGCAACCGGTATGCCAGCGTGTTGCTCTCGAGGGTGCAGGCGACGACATACATGACGTTGGTGGAGGGATCAATCACCGGCGTACTGAGGATGCCCAGTCTGCCGACAATGTTTTGGTTGCCCGCAAAGACGAAGTTGGCGACCTGTACGGGCATCGCGCCGACGAGACTCGCAAGATTGACCGACCAGAGCGGCGCGCCTCCAGTATCGGCGTCGAACGCGTAAAGTGTGTCGCTCATAGTCGCGACATACACGACGTTGTGCGTCCCCTGGTTGGGGATGGCAACGTTCGGCACGTATAGCGGCTGTGCGAAGACGTTATCGTCTACGGGTAACTTGAAGACGAGGCCGAACGTACTTGGACTGACGTTGGATGTGTTGAGGGTGGTCTCAGCCAGAGTCGCACCGGAAACACCCGCGTCGTAGCCCCGCTGCAGCACCGGCTGCGCGGCATGCACGGCCAACCCGAAGGCCGATGCTAGTGCGGCTAAAGCACTCGCATACCATTTGGTTCTTGTCCGGGTACGACGCTTGTTAGTCAGTGCGCGCCTCTCAATGGGCGCGTGTGATGCAGTCCGCTTCATGTTTTATTTTTTCTCGTTGGACGCGCCCTTCCTGACGGACGGCTCCTCGTCTCAACATTTCTTCCCCTTTGGCGATAGTGCTCCTCTTACGGGTTCCGCGAAAGGGCAAAGAAATGCTGCATAGCGGAATGATTATGTAATGCCGGCGCCGCCT
>JAQGOE010000145.1 GCA_028293725.1 Gammaproteobacteria bacterium
CGCGAGGTTCGGGAGGATGTCTGCGGGGGCACCAGTGAGAATGGTAAGTCGCCCTCCGTGCTTTGCTAGAGCTTCGTCCAGGGCCTGGAGTGACCCGTGCAGCCACCACCGCGCGGCGCCTCCGAGGGAACGGGGTCCGTGTTTCTGGCTCGGCTCATCGTTGTAAATATAGACGCAGACCAACGGCCGCTTCGAGGCGGCGGCGGCGTGCAGAGCGGGGTTATCCGCCAGGCGCAGGTCGTTGCGGAACCACACAATTGCCGGATTCATTTTTAGCCGTATACTGCTCGGAAGGCAGGTGTGCCCCGTCCAACCCGGTATCGTAGACCTACTGCGCGTGCGCCCACCACATAAGAGCTCCAGCCGCGCCGCAAAGAGCGCGCCTCGCAAGCAACTCGACGGCGACGCCACCGATCCGCTTTTCAACCAGACCGTACAGAAGGCCTTGAGCATTCTGGAGGTTTTTGGCAGTGAGAAGACCGCACTCAACCTTACGGAAATCGGTCTCGCGGTCGGTATGACCAAGAGCTCGGCGCAGCGCTGCACTCACACGCTGGAGCGTTTGGGTTATCTGCGCCGCGATCCGAAGGTGAAACGCTGGGTTCTGACACCGCGCGCGCTGGGTATCGCACATGCGTATCTGTCCGGTCATGTGCTGCTCGAGCAGGCGACCACTCATCTCATCGATCTCAACCAGACCTGCGGCGAGTCCGTCAGTCTGTCGGAGCCGGATGACACCGACATGGTGTATATCGCCCGGTTTCCCAGCCATAAGCGCTTTCTGATTCATATGCCGGTGGGGCGCCGCCTGCCGATGTATTGCGCGGGCGCCGGGCGTGCCTACCTGTCCGCTTTACCACGTGCGGAGGCGCAACGGATCGTGCGTCGCTCGACGCTGCGTCCGTTCACGCCGATGACGCTGACGGATCCGAAACAGATCCTGCGTCAGATCGACGCCGCCCGGGAGGCCGGTTATGCGTGGACCGCACAGGAATACTACCGCGGCGACTTGACGATCGCGGCACCCGTGCTGGGGCCGGACGGTCTGCCGGTCGCGGCCATCAATATTTCAGCGCCGACGAGTCGTTGGACGCTCGAAGAAATGCGTAGCCAGTTATCCTCGGTGCTTCTCGAGACCGCGCGGGCGGCTTCGGGCAGCGTTGTCACTCGTCCCAGAGGTTCATGATGTCAGAGCTGAGTCGCTCACTGAAGCCGCGCCACATCGCCATGATTTCCATCGGCGGTATCATCGGTGCCGGGTTGTTTGTCAGTAGCAGCGCGGCCATCGCTGCCGCCGGGCCCGCGATCGTACTGAGCTATCTGATTACCGGAACGCTGGTGCTGCTGGTCATGCGGATGCTGGGTGAGATGGCGGTGGCACTGCCGAGCGTGCGGTCGTTTACCGACTTCCCGCGCGCGGGGCTCGGGCCTTGGGCCGGGTTCGTGGCGGGTTGGCTGTACTGGTATTTCTGGGTCATCACCGGGCCGGTCGAGGCGATCGCCGGCGCCAACATTCTGCATAGTTGGTTTCCGCAATTCTCGCTGCTGGAGCTCGGCATCGGTCTGATGGCCGTGATGACCGGCGTCAACTTGATGTCGGCACGCTCGTACGGCGAGTTCGAATTCTGGTTCTCGTCGATCAAGGTCGCGGCCATCATTGTGTTCATCGCCCTGGCGGGGGCGTATGCCTTCGGCTTCACTTCGCCGCAGGGGCAGACATTCGGCAACCTCACCAGTCATGGCGGGTTTCTGCCGCATGGGTTCGTCGCGGTGTTGGCTGGTGCCGTAACGGTGTTTTTCTCTCTCACCGGTGCCGAGATCACGGTCGTGGCGGCTGCGGAGTCGAGTGAGCCGACGCGCGCTGTGGCGCGGATGTCGACGTCGGTGATCGTAAGGGTTCTTACGTTTTACGTGGGGTCGATTCTTTTGATCGTGTCGGTGGTGCCGTGGGATACGGTGAAGGTCGGTGAGTCGCCGTTCGCGGAAGCGCTGCTGACCATGCATTTCGGGTGGGCCACTACGGCGATGCAGGCGATCGTGCTGACAGCGGTGTTGTCCTGCCTTAATTCGGCTTTCTATGTCTGCTCCCGGGTACTGTTCGTATTGGCCGAGCATGGTGACGCGCCCAAGGCGCTCGTGCGCCTGAACTCGCGGCGCGTGCCGGTGAATTCCGTCTGGATGAGCTCGCTGGCGGGTGTGTTGGGTATTCTGGCCGAAACCCAGGCGCCCCAGGCAGTGTTCGCTTTTCTGGTGAACGCCTCTGGCGCGCTCATCGTGTTTGTCTACATGATGGTGACCGTGGCGCAGATCCGTCTGCGACGGGAGCGCGAGCGCGCGGGAGGCCCGGCGCCGGCGCTGCAGATGTGGCTGTTTCCCTGGGCGAGTTATGCGGCAATTGCGGCGATGGTGGTGGTGCTCGTTGCCATGGCATTCACCGGGATGGCGAAAGACCTCTATGCGAGTATGGTCACCTTGGTGGTGGCGATCATTGCGTACCTGCTGGTTCGGGCTTGGCGCGGTTCCGCTGTGAGGTCGCCTGTAGCATGAGCGAGCTGGGAGAAGATCGCGCGATTCCGCGGCGCGACTTTTTGCAAGGCGCGTTGGTAGCCAGTGCGATGGCTCTGACGGGGCCGCTGTTGAAAGCATATGCTGCTGACGGCACCGCGGCGCAGGATATGCCTGGGTACTATCCGCCGCTTCTCAACGGGATGCGAGGGAGTCATCCTGGGTCGTTTGAGACTGCGCATGCGTTGCGCGACGGTGGTGGGGCGCCGCGCGGTGTTGATACCGGCGAGTCGTACGATCTGGTGGTGGTGGGTGCTGGAATCAGCGGTCTGTCGGCTGCGCAGTTTTTCCGCGCTCGCACAGCGCCCGGCGCGCGCATCTTGTTGCTCGACAATCACGACGATTTCGGGGGCCACGCCAAGCGCAATGAGTTTCAACTCGGCGGCCACACGCAGTTGCTCAACGGCGGCACACAGTTGATTGAGAGTCCCAAGCCGTATGGTCCGGTCGCCGCGGGTCTCATTCGTACTCTTGGAGTCGATGTCGAGGCGCTTGCACACAAGGCGCATCCGAAGTTCTACAGTGAGATGGGCCTGCGTGAGGCGGTGTTTTTCGACCGCGAGACTTTTGGGACGGACAAGCTCGTGGCAGGCGAGCGCACTGAGAAGAAGGTCGTAGAGGCCTATCCCTTACCGGCTCGGACGCGCGAAGACATTTTGCGCATCGAGTCCGCGAGCGTCGATTTCATGCCGGGGGTGTCTTCGGCGGACAAGAAACTGCGGCTCTCGAAAATGAGCTACCGCGATTTCCTGCGGGATGTGGTCAAGGTCGATCCCATGACGCTGGCGTTCTACCAGGTGCTGACGCACGGACTGTGGGGTGTTGGTATCGATGCCGTCTCGGCGCTCGATTGCTGGGGCGTGGAGTTCCCCGGCTTCAAAGGTCTGAAACTGGAGCCCGGATCCATACCCCGGATGGGATTTACGCCGGCCGGTACTGCCGATACCGGCGGCTCGAAGACGTTTCACTTTCCTGACGGGAATGCATCGATTGCGCGGCTCCTGGTGAGGAATCTTTTGCCTGACGCCGTGCCTGGCAGCACCGCGGAGGATATCGTGACGGCCCGGGTTGCCTATGACAGGCTCGATCGCGCGGTGTCGCCTGTCAGGCTGCGTTTGAGCAGCACGGTTATACGTGCCGTCAATGTGGGCGCGTCCGGTTCGGGTGGCGTTGAAGTCACTTACATCAGGGCGGGGAAGGCTTACACGGTCCGGGCACGCAATTGCGTGCTCGCTTGCTACAACGTGATGATTCCTTATCTGTGTCCGGAGTTACCCGCGGCGCAGAAAGCCGCCTTGCATAGCCTGGTGAAGACACCGCTCGTTTATACGAGCGTCGCGCTGCGGAATTGGGAGTCGTTCCAGAAACTCGGAGTGAGTGAGGTGTATGCGCCGGGGGGTTATCACTCGAGCTTCAATCTCAATTGGAATGTCAATATCGGGAAGTATCGCAGCTCGGCTGCGCCGTCGGAGCCCATTCTCGTACATATGACGCGCACGCCGTGTCAGCCGGGGTTGACCGAGCCCGAACAGCACAAGGTGGGGCGCGCCGAACTGCTGGCGACGCCGTTCTCGACATTCGAGCGGAATATCCGGGACCAGCTCGGACGTACGTTGGCTGGTGGAGGTTTCGATCCCGCACGTGACATTGAAGCGATTACCGTGAATCGGTGGCCGCATGGGTATGCGCCAGAGTACAACCCGCTGTTTGACCCTGACATACCTGCTTCCGAGCGGCCCAATGTGAAGGGACGGGCGCAGTTCGGGCGGATCGCCATCGCCAACTCGGATGCGGGCGGCGGTGCTTACACGGATGTGGCCATCGAACAGGCGGATCGGGCCGTCAATGAGCTGTTGAAGAGCTGACGTGGCAGGTGGAGCAGGCGCGGGTGGGCCCGTGTTTGTCGGTCGTTTGAGCCAGATCGGTGTGGCAGCTTCGGCAGAAGGTGTGGAAGGTGGCTTCCGCTGACTGGCTGAGGTTGGGTTGGGAAGAGCGATGGCATTCGAGGCAACTGCCGACGCCGGTTTTGTCTATGAAGTTGTGATGGCAGGTTACGCAGTCGACGGTGGTGTGCTTTTCGTGGGGGAAGTACACCGGGAGGAGGGACGGGGTCACTGCTGGCTGCAGTAGGTGCGACGTGGCCGTGGGGATGGGGAGTAGGAATAGGAGCGCTGCCGCGACGCAGTTGGGGAGTAGGGTTGGTAGGAGTGGGAGGGGGGCCCTCGTAGGAGTGCCCGTGGGGGTGTGTTGGGAATTACCTTCGCGAGACTTTCGGCGCCGTAAGATGCGGAGGGCGGCCCATAAAAGCGGGAGCAACAGCAGGGCGCAGACGGTGATGATTTTGGCGGGCTTGTTGGCGAGTTGATGGCTTCCCAGGATGTGGGCGGCGATGAGCGTCAGTAGAAGGGCCGCGAGGATGGCGTGGGTTGAGACGCTGGGTGGGAGCGCGCGCGCCGCAGATGCGGTGGACGAGGGTGCGCCTGGAGTCTTGCGAGTGTGCGATTCGCCTGCTGTGGTGCGGCGGGTTGAGGCGCTTCGCAAGGCGGATCGGGCCGCGAGCCCGGTCGCTACCAGGATCGCGAGGGCGATGAGGGCGATGAGGCCGAGCAGCATGTAAAGCGGGGCCGAGGGGAGCAGGTAGTGGCCGATCAGCGGCTGCGATACGAGGAGGATCGCGGCGTGCAGAAGACCGAGGACGAGGGCGATCCAGCCGATGCGGCGGTGTTGCGTCAATGTGAAGAGTCGCTTGTGCGGCAGGCCTTCACCGCGCAGCGGATATAGATATAACGTGATGGCGACGACCAGGGCCGCGTAGCCCAAAGCGATGCCGATGTCCCAGAGGACTCCGCCGGAGGCCGGCAACGGGCACAGTAGGAGCGCGGCGACCAGGGCGCACGCGAGGCCAATGCGGCGCACCAGTGAGGGGCGATGATGTGTTGTCGGGCTCATGCGTGAGTTGCCGCGGGGGAGTATCGCGTTTGACCTACCGGTTGCGCTGCCTTAGAGTCCGGCGAATCGCGATAGTACTGTATCGATTATCGCACTCTGCATATCAAATTTATCTGCGCCTATGCCGACCCACGGTCGTGACGTGAACGCGAATTCGAGCCAATCGCTATGGGCGGCGACGGCCGCGCCGGGGCCGGAGTTGGGGCGCCTCGCGGGCGAGCAGCGGGCTCAGGTTACCATCATCGGCGGCGGCTATACGGGGCTGTCGACTGCGCTCCATCTGGCGGAAGCCGGGCGCGCTGCCGTGGTGCTGGAAGCGGCCGATGTAGGTGAGCGGGCTTCCGGCCTCAATGGCGGGCAGGTTATTCCGGGCGTGAAGTACGATCCGGACACTCTGGAAGAGATGTTTGGTACGGAGCTCGGACGGCGGCTGGTCGAGACGGTCGCCCGCGGACCGGATCTGGTTTTCGAGCTCATTCGTAAGTACGAAATCGCTTGCGACGCCGTCCGGAAGGGTTGGATCCAACCTGCCACCTCTGAGGCCGCGTTGGGTGGGCTACGCTCGCGCGTGGAGCAATGGCACCGTCGTGGTGCGCCTGTCGCCATGCTTACGCGGGAAGAGACCGCCAGACTGACCGGCTCGAGCCGTTATTGCGGCGGCTGGATCGACCGGCGGGGCGGCACGGTACAGCCTCTCTCTTATGTACGAGGGCTGGCCTTCGCGGCGTTACGCAACGGCAGTCGGATTTTTCAGCAGAGTCCGGCGACGAAGCTCTCCCGTTCCGCCGGGGAGTGGCGGGTAGAGACTCCTCTCGGCAGTGTTACGAGTCCGGTCGTCGTTCTGGCGACGGACGCCTACGCCGATCAGGTTGTGGACGTCGTACGACGTACCATTGTGACGGTGCCGTCGTTTCAGGTTGCCACGGCGCCGTTGTCGAGCGAATTGCTCCGGTCCATTCTACCGGAGAGGCAATCGGCGTCCGACACCTGGCATCTGTTGCGTTACTTCCGTCTCGACGCGACGGGCCGTCTGTGTATGGGCTCGCGTGGGATGTTTGGTAACGCTCCCCTTGCGGTACAAGCGCGCCATCATTATCGCGCGGTGCGCGAAATCTATCCGCAACTCGATGGCGTCCCTTACGACTATCACTGGGGTGGCCTCGTGGCTATCACCCGGGATCACCTGCCACGTCTGCAGGAGGTGGCGCCGGGTCTGTTGGCGGGCTTTGGTTATAACGGCCGCGGCGTGGCGATGGCGACCATGATGGGGTCGCTGTTGGCGCGTTGGTCCTCCGGGCAACCGGCGGAGGAGTTGGGGTTCCCGGTTACGGAGGTCGATCCGTTGCCGCTGCACGGGTTCAGCCAGTTCGGTGCGCGGGTCACCGTGCAGTATTTACGTACCCTCGATGGCCTCGCGCGCATGCGAGAGAAGCTGGCGGCTTCCCGGAGAACGGCATGAAGATGTTGAGAGTTGGGGTGGTGGGGATGCTCCTGTGCGGATCGTGCTTCGCGCAGGGCTCCGGGGAGTCCTCGCAGTGGCCGGCGGCCGGGCGGGATGCGGAGGGAACTTACTATTCGCCGTTGGGGCGGATCAATGACAGGAACGTCGGCACTCTCGGCTTTGCGTGGGAGTACCGGACAGGTACTTTCCGCGGGTTGGAGGCGACGCCCATCGTCGTCGACGGGACGATGTACACCTCGGGAAATTGGGGTGTGGTGTATGCGTTGGATGCCGCCACGGGCAAGGCGCGTTGGACTTTTGATCCGCAGAATAACGGGCAGGTGGGGCGGTTCACCTGTTGTGATGTCGTGAATCGTGGTGTCGCGGTGTGGAAGGGGCGTGTGTATGTCGCTTCCCTGGATGGCCGGCTGATTGCGTTGGATGCGCGCGACGGCAAGCCTGTCTGGTCCGTGGACACGCTGATCGATCATAAGCAACCCTATTCCGTAACCGGGCTGCCGCAGATCGCAGGTGGCGTGGTCGTGATTGGTAACAGTGGCGCCGATATGGGCAAGGGCGGGGTGCGGGGCTACGTGACAGCTTACGACCTCATATCGGGCGAGCAGCGTTGGCGCTTTTTCACAGTCCCCTCGCGAAGCGATTCGCAGCCGGATGCCTCCATGAAGGCTGCTTTGTGGTCCTGGGATGCGAAAAGCGATCCGCGTGGTGGCACCGTGTGGGCGGGTATGTCGTACGACCCGGAGTTGAATTTCGTCTACATCGGCACCGGTAATGCTTCGCCGTATCAGGAGCGGGGGCGTAACCCTTCCGGCGCTCACGGCGATGATCTTTACGCGTGCTCGATCATTGCTCTCGATGCGGCCACCGGCAAGCTCGCCTGGTATTACCAGACGACGCCGGGCGATAACCTGGACCAGGACGCCGACGCGCCTTTCGTGCAGGCCACTTTGAAAGTCGGCGGACACGCACGCAATGTACTCATGCAGGCTTCGAAGAACGGCTTTTTTTATGTGCTGGATCGCAAGACCGGCGAGTTGATTTCCGGCAAGCCCTATACGTACGTCAACTGGGCGACGGGACTGGATGCGCGCGGCCGACCCGTCCTCACCAAAACAGCCAACTACCGGGAGGAGCCGCAGCTCATCTATCCGAATTACAACGGCGGCCATAGTTGGATACCGATGTCCTACAGCGCGCAAACTCACCTGGTCTATATACCGGTGATCGATGCGCCCATGGTGTGGGTCGATCTCTACAACAAGCCGATTCAGTACGTCGAAGGAACGTTCGCGGTCGGCGGGTTTCCCATGGACAAGACGTACGATCCGCAGGGTCTCGAGTCTTCATTCGGGAAGCTACCCGCGTTCAAGGACGGGCGGGGCCCACGTCATGTCACTCATAACTTGCTGCGCGCCTGGGATCCGATTAGACAAACCACCGTGTGGGAGCACGAGACCTCACGAGACTATCTCGTCTACGACGGAGGAGTGCTTTCGACCGGAGGTAACCTTGTGCTGCAGGGAGGGATCGACGGATCGTTCAATGCCTATGCGGCGGACACCGGTCGGGTTCTGAAGAAGTTGCAGACAGGTGTGGGGACTATGGCGGCGCCGATGACTTATGAAGTCGCGGGCGTTCAGTACGTCGCCGTCATGCAGGGGTATGGCGGGGGCGCCATTGGCAGTGAATTCCCGCCGTTCTCGGCGGGCGCCCATTATATGAACGAGGGGCGGATCATCGCGTTTCGTCTTGGCGGTGGCGCGGTGCCGCTGCCTCCGCCGCAACCCAAGGTGGTTTTCCAACAGCCGGCGCCGCGGGCCGGATCGGCTGCGGATATCGATCGGGGTGGTAGTCTCTACACGACTCATTGCGCACGGTGCCACGTGTTTGGTGTGGGACCCTTGCCGGACCTGCGAAGGATTCCGCCGGACATCAGCAATATTTTCGATGACATCGTGTTGCACGGGCGGTTGGCCTCGCTGGGGATGGGGCGGTTCGATGATCTGCTGAGCCCGGCCGACGTCGCGGATATCCATGACTACCTCATCGGGGAGGCTTGGAAGGCGTTCACAGCGCAACAGGCAGCGTCCGCGGCCGGCGCGGGTGCGCGGCCGCACTGAGGTCGATGCGGTATCATGACGTTTATGATGCTGGACCCCGCCGTCGGACTTTTATTGGTGGCTACTTTCGCGCTGCTGTTCGGGAGCGCCGCTGTCCATAAGCTGCGCGATTGGCGACGATTCGACGAGATATTTTCTGCGTACGGGGTGGTGCCTGCGATTTCGCGCTGGCGGCTATCGTGGGTGGTGCCGGCTCTTGAATTGGCTGTTGCGGTGGGTTTGCTCCTCGATGCCAGCCGTCTCTATGCGGTTGTTGTCGGGAGCATGCTGCTATTGGCGTATGCCTCGGCTATCGGCATCAATCTGCGGCGGGGTCGTCGCGACCTCGCGTGTGGCTGCGGTGGCCCGGACGAGCGGCGGCCGATTGCACCCTGGATGGTCTGGCGGAACATTGTTCTGGCGCTGGGTCTGGCGAGTACGTTGGTGCAGTGGACGGGACGGCCTCTCGTTTTTACGGACGCGGTGACCATAACGTTCGGGCTGGGGACTCTCGCGCTCATCTATCTGTGTATCGATCAACTCATGGGTTACGTGCAGCGTGCCGCCCATTTGCGAGGCTCGCGATGACGGCCCTGGCTATTTCCAACATTGTACTGTGGATTGTCGTGCTGGCTTTGCTGGCCGTGGTGTTGGCGTTGACGAGGCAACTCGGCGTGCTTCATGAGCGTATCGCGCCGGTGGGGGCGCTCATGCTGAATCGCGGGCTTGCGGTCGGTGAGCAGGCGCCGCTGATGGATGTCGTCGATCTCGCGGGCGCTCACGTCAAGTTGGGGTCGCCGCGGAGCGATGGAAAAAGTACGTTGCTGCTGTTCGTGTCGCCGACATGTCCGGTTTGCAAATCGCTGCTGCCTGTCGTCAAGTCCAGCGGGAAAGACGAGCGGGATTGGCTGGATGTCATCCTGGCCAGTGATGGGGATCCGGATGAGCATCGCGCGTTTGCGCAGGCCAATGGGTTGGAGGGGGTGCCGTATGTGGTTTCGGCGCCCTTGGGGATGACTTACCAGGTGAGCCGGTTGCCGTTCGCGGCGCTGCTCGACGAGGCGGGGGTGCTGCGGGCGCGGGGGTTGGTGAACTCGCGGGAGCACCTGGAGAGTTTGTTCGAGGCTAAGCGGTTGGGGGTGGCTTCGATTCAGGATTATTTTGCGAAGGGGAAGTGAGGTGGAGCGTCGTGTCGATTCTTATCGACCGCGCCTGGAGAGTAACCCCATGCGTGTCCCGATGTGGTTGGCGATCAGAGGCGATGCGGCGGGGCTCGCTACGACCAAAAGCGGGCGCACGGGTACCCCTGCGGAGTCCCGAGTTCCGGACTCTGTGCGGGTAGTGCAGCTCTCGGGCTCGATGGTAGAGCGCTGTCTATTCCGGAACGTGGGCTCGAACGCATGCATTCTGGCCAACCAGACTTCTGCCAGCCGCACAGCATGGCGGGTCTGCTCGGTGTCGCCAACCTGGTAGAGATCGATTGCCTTATCGGCCCACTCGCACGCCTTGCTCTGTGCCTCTGCGAAGGTCGGGTTGTGGATCGGATCGGGTGAAACGCGCGCCCGCGCGTCATAGGCGCGAGCGGGCCGGAATTCCGCTCGTCCGAGTTTGATTGCGGTGTCTGCCATGTGTCAGGTTCTCCTCTGGGCGAGGTGTTGTAAGCGCCGAATCGGTAACAGCGGAAGATCCGTTCGCGGGTGCCGTTAGTATTGCCCGTGAACGGGACGCGGGAGCATCCGTATTCTCCGAGGCGAGGATGTGACGTCGATCGCAGAACGAACCGAAATGGTGAAGCCAGACGAAGGAGTGCGCCGTGGCCGGGGACGCAACGCCCCTCGAGCAGGGGCTGCGGCCGATGCCGACGTCTGGTCGCGCCATCCGGGAGCTCATTCGCTACCAGCCGACGGCTTGGCCATCTTTGCGGTGATCTGAGGCGGCGCGGTATAGGCCTGCTACGGGTTGGTCCGGCGCGTGCGCTGCTGCTTGTGCCGCGGTGGGAGCCGCAGACGGAGTCGGCGTGAACCAGATCGACTGGAAGCCTCCCATGTCCTCGCCGTTGGCTGACTTTACCTTGTGGCCCATTGCGGCCAGCTGGGCTCCGACGAGGTCGTACAGGCTGGATTCGAGATCCAGGGTGTTGGATTCTTGCGCGTGGGTGAAGCGCGCTGCGTCGCTGGCGGCCTGTGCGTTGGCGCCGAGGTCGATCATGTCGACGAGTACCTGCGCGTGGCCTTGCGCCTGTTGGCTGCCGCCCATGAGTCCGAAGGCCATGACGGGTTGACCGTCCTTCATGAGAAACCCCGGCAACAGGGTATGGAACGGCCGCTTATGCGGGGCGATGATGTTGGGGCTCTTGGGGTCGAGTGAGAACAGCGCGCCACGGTTGTTCAACACGAAGCCGTAGCCCGGAACGGTGATGCCGGAACCGAAGGTGTCGTAGACGCTGTAGATGAATGACACCATGTTGCCCCAGCGGTCGGCGACTGTCAGATAGACGGTGCCCCCGACCGGATCGCCCTTGGGCGCGGGTGTGGCGGCTTTCTTTGGATCGAGGCGTCCGCAGAGCTCGCCGGCGTACGCTTTCGAGATGAGCCGCTGGGTCGGGATCTGCGTAAAGCCCGGGTCGCCGTTGTAGGCGTAGAGATCGGTGTAGGCGAGCTTCTTCGCTTCGACGAGCAGATGCCAGTACTCGGGTGAGCGGGGGCCGAGTGTGGCGAGGTTCATTCCGAGCTTGGGTGCGCAGACTTCGAGGATGTTCATCATCTCGAGTACGGCAAATCCCTGCGTGCTCGGGGGCATCTCGTAGACGTCATATCCGTGGTAGTTGGTTGTGAGTGGCGTTTCCCACGTCGCGTGAGTGTCCGCGAGGTCCACCAGCGTCATGGTGCCGCCGGCAGTGTGTGTCTTGGCTACGATGGCCTTGGCGATCTCGCCTTTGTAGAACACGTCTCGACCCTGTACCTGCAACAGTCGGAAGGTGTGAGCGAGGTCGGGATTGCGGAATAGTGAGTAGGTGGCTGGCGGCTTGCCGTTCACGAGGTAGGTTTGGACGGAATCGGGATCGTTCGATAGAACCTCGGCGCCGTAGATCCAATCGTTGCGGATGCGCTCGGTGATGCCGAAGCCTTGCTCCGCCAGGGTCGCGGCGGGCTCGAGCGTTTCCTTGAATGTCATGGTGCCGGCGCGTTTGAGGAGGATGTCCCAACCGTCGACGGCACCCGGGACTGTCACGGACTCGATGCCATGGAGGGGCATTTTCGATTTGACGCCGCGCTTCGCAAGACGCGCCGGTGTTGCCCCGGTGGGCGCGCGTCCGCTGGCGTTCAGGGCGATGAGCTTCTTTTCCTTGGCGACCCAGGCTATTACGAAGACGTCACCGCCGACGCCGGCGCTCTGGGGCTCGACTACATTCAGGACGGCTGCGGTTGCTACCGCAGCATCGAAGGCGTTGCCGCCTTGTTTCAGGATCTGAAGTCCGGCCTGTGCGGCGAGCGGTTGGCTGGTGGCAACTACGCCGTTGCGTGCAAGGACTTCTGAGCGAGTTTGGGAGAGCCAGCCGCTGGTACGGTCGCCGCGGACGGCTGTGAAAGTTTGGGGGGTGCCGCTGGGGGCCGAACCGTTGGGTGACGCATCGCTTTGGGCTGCGTCGGCGTTCGCCGCGAGGAGGGTGACCGTTACGGAAAGAGCCATGACTTTGAGGCGAGACGGGCGGCGGCGACGGATCATTCAGGAATTCCCTCTTTGGCGGTGTTGAGCAAGTATCGGAATGCGAGCGCTGCTGTAGAGGCGCACTATTAACGCATGAATGCAGAGGTGAAATCTTTGACGAGGGTCGGACATCACGCGTCCGCGGTAAGTGATCGTGTACTGGGGCTGGACTGGGAGCGCCTGTCAGAGGGGCTGGACGCTAGCGGTAATGCGGTAGTTGAACGGCTTCTTACCGTGGCTGAATGCCGGTCGCTCGCGGCGCTTTACGAGGAGAGCGGACGTTTTCGCAGCCGGGTGGTGATGGGGCGCCATGGTTTCGGGCAGGGGGAGTACCAGTATTTTGGCTATCCGCTCCCTGAAATCGTGTCCGGGCTGCGGTCGGCGTTTTATCCGCAGCTGGCACCCATCGCGAATCGTTGGAACGTTCAGATGCGGATCGACTCGGTGTATCCCGCCACCCATGCCGAGTTTCTGAGCCGCTGCCGGGAGGCGGGGCAGGATCGGCCGACACCGCTGCTGCTGCAGTACCAGGCCGGGGACTACAACTGCCTCCACCAGGACATCTACGGGGAGCATGTTTTCCCACTGCAGGTCGCAATACTCCTTTCACAACCCGGAACAGATTTCGGCGGCGGCGAGTTCGTAATGACCGAGCAGCGGCCGCGGATGCAATCCCGGCCGGAAGTCGTACCGCTCCAGCAGGGTGATGCGGTTATCTTTGCGGTCAGCCATCGGCCCGTGCAGGGAACGCGGGGGATCTATCGTGTCAATCTCCGGCACGGGGTCAGCCGTGTGCGCAGTGGAAAGCGGCACACCCTGGGGGTGATCTTTCACGACGCGAAGTAGGGCGGCCCCGAAGTAGGGCAGTGCCGCAACTGCGTTCCCGCGCCGCGCGGCGCGGCGCCCTCGCACCGATACGTGCCGCATGTCATGATGTCGGCCGCCTTTTCCATAGTGGTGACTCATGAAACGTCTCTTGTTAGGTGTTTTGCTGTCCGCGGTGACTGTGCTGCCCGCTATGGCCGCGCTGAAAGAGGGTGACGCCGCGCCCGATTTCAAGACGCAAGCCTCGCTCGCCGGCAAGTCGTTTACCTTCTCCCTGAAGGATGCTTTGAAGAAGGGGCCCGTGGTGGTCTACTTCTACCCGTCGGCTTACACCGGCGGCTGCAACATCCAAGCGCATACATTCGCGGTCAACAGCGATAAATTCGCGGCCGCCGGCGCGACCATCATCGGTGTGTCACTCGACAACATCACACGGCTGAACGACTTCTCCGCCGATCCACAGTACTGCGCGGGAAAGTTTCCGACGGCCTCCGATGCGGATGGCGCGATCTCGAAGTCGTACGACCTCAAGGTGGCGGCTGCGCACGAGGGAGCCAAGGACTCGCGTGGGGTCGAGATCGGTCACGGGTTCGCGGAGCGTACGACGTTCATCGTCACGCCGGATGGCAAGATCGCCGCGACTATCGGCGGTCTCGCGCCGGCGGAGAATGTTGATAAGGCGCTCGCGGCGGTTCAGCAGCTCGGCGCTGCCAAGGGTGGGGCTAAGAAAGCTGGGGCTTGAGATTGGACGGAGCCGCAGCGTCGGGGTGACGCTGCGGTGTCAGTTTGACCCTACCCACATTTCGACCTGGTCGGAATCTCGCTGATAGACCGTCCGGCCACCTACGACCGTGAGCAGCACCTTCACGTCCGCGATCTGGCGTGGCGAGCTCTTGAGCAGGTTCCGGTCGATCACAATGAGGTCGGCGAGTTTGCCCACCTCGAGAGAGCCAATATCGCGCTCCGCGTGTAATTCGTAAGCGGAGTTGGCTGTTATGGCTCTTATAACAGCGGGCACGGTCAGTCCGACGTCGGTACTCAATCGACCGGCGTACTTCGGTCCGGCGTCTGGATCATTCTCGCGCGTCACGCCGACTTTCAGTGCGAACCATTCATCGAGACGGTCCACCGGCCAATCGCTTCCGTAGGCGATACGAGCGCCGGCGGCGGCCAGATAACCTGCCGGCTCGAGGTATTTGAAGCGCGTGGGACCCATGTAGTCCTGAGAGCCGTCGAGGGTGTCCGCGGCTGGCTTTTCCCACTGGAACGACAGGACTGGGATCGCCCCCAACTTCACGTAGCGGGGAAAGTCCGTCGGAGTCACGATCTCATCGTGGGCGATCGCGGCCCGGATGGAGGTCTCCGGAAATTCTTTGCGCATCGCTTCGATGGCATCCAGAGCTTCGTGGACGGCGCGATCGCCGTCGGCGTGCATGTGGGGCTCAATGCCGTTGCGTGCGAGGCCGAGCAGGATGGCTTTGAGCGTTGGCGCGGGGAAGTAGACGGGAGGGCCGCGATCGTTACCCGGTTCCCAGCGCGGCGCGGTTGGCGTGCCCTGATTGGTGAAGTAGGGTTCCAACATGGCACCGGTGAAGGCGGGCGCTGCAATAACGCCGTCCAGAAACAACTTCGTGTTGTGGACGGATATGGTGGGGGCGGGCTGCGCCGCGCCCTGATCGAATTTGACTGCGATGGCTTTGACGGCCGCTACAGCCTTGTCGGGATCAAGATCAGCGGCCGGGCGGATCGGTACTGCGAAATGACCGCGCGCGGTCAGTCCACCGCTTTGCTGGACCTTGGTGAAGGATTCGATGTCGACGTTTTCGGCGTCAGCATCCAGGAACGTGGTGATTCCCTGTTTGCGAAGCGCGTCCAGGGCGGCGCGAGCGGCGGCGACGCTCTCTTCCGGGGTCGGCGGAGGAATGAGTTTCATCACCATGTTGTAGGCGGCGTCTTCCAAGATGCCGGAAGGCTGTCCGGCGGCGTTGTGTTGAATCTTGCCGCCTACGGGGTCATGGGTACCGGCTTCTACGTGGCCGAGTTTCAGGGCGCGCTTGTTCGCGAGGACCGAGTGCCCGAAGGACGACATGACCGCGATCGGTCGTTTTGTCTTGAGTGCGTCGAGCGTTTCATGGGTCAGTTCGGTCCCTGCCGGGATCATGTCCTGCTGAAACCAGTTCACGACTTCGAGCCATTGATCGGGCTCGCGGTCCCGGGTCTTGTCGAGGCAGTCCTGGATATGGGACTGGAACTGCGCCACGGTAAGGCGCTCGTAGTTCAGGTTGCACTTGAGAAGTTGGACGCCGCCTTCCTGGGGGTGCATGTGGCCGTCGACAAGACCGGGCATCATCATGCGGCCGTGGAGGTCGAGTACTTGGGTCGCGGGACCGGCCATTGCTTTGGCAGCGGCGTTGGAACCGACGTAGGCGATGCGGCCGTCGTGGACGACGAGGGCTTCTGCCACGGTGTCGTGGTCATCAACGGTGTAGACGTAGCCGTTGAAGTAGATCGTGTCGCGGCCGCTGGTTGTAGCGGCCGTGGCTGATTCGGGCGCCGCGGGTGCCTGGGCGGCTGCTGATGCGGGCGGAGCAGCTTTGGTCTTGGCAGCGTTGTGCACCTGTATCGCAGCGAAGATCGAGATCGCCACGACGCTAAACAACACAGCGTGCAGCCCTTTATATTTGGTCAGCGCCATAGACTCTCTTGCCTTGGAACCAGGTGCCCAGGACACGGGTGTCGGCAATGTCTTGGGGGTGGGCGCCATTGCCTAACGACAGGATGTCGCGATCCACTACGATGAAGTCCGCGGACTTGCCGACTTCGAGGGAGCCGGTGTCGCGGTCCCGGCCCAGCATGCGCGCGCCATTGATCGTGTAGGCTTCGATTGCATCGCGGATCGTGATGCTTTGGTGTCGACTCAGCGCAGGCTGGTCGGAGATGGCACGGGTGATGGCACGTGTGATGTTGATGAACGGGCGCGGATCGCGGGTCTCGACCGGTGCGTCCGAGCCGGCGGCCAGGATGCCGCCCGCAGCCTTCACCGCCCTAACGGGATAGGTGTTCGATTCGAAGTAGCTGCCCGGACGGTGCAGGGCTGCGTAACTGTTGCCGCTGACTTTCTCGAAGAACGGAACGACCGTCACATCATAGTCAGGGTCCGTATCCATCCAAGCATAAGTAAAGGCGATGTACAGGTGATCGCGTCCGATGCGTTCTACGTCGGATGGGTCGACTAATTGCAGATGCGCCAGGCTGTCGCGTGTTGTCGAAACTCCATCAGCTGCGCGTGCGGCCTCTATCGCGTCAATCGCGGTTCGCACGGAGCGGTTACTTATTGCGTGGATATGGACGTTGAAGCCCGCAAGATGCATTCGCTTGATGTACTCGAGAATGATTTCACGGCTGTGTTGCAGTTGGCCGCTCGAGATCTGGCATTGGGCGGGATGATGTCCGTGGGCCTTGATGAACGCACTCACGGCCGCGTCGCCCGCGTATTTTTCCGGATGGGCGCGGACATCCGTACACGTTGGCGATGCTGTGTCGACGTAGCCGGTCACGGTGGCGTGACCCGCCGAATCCTGCGCGAAAATAGGTTGCAGAAAGGGTTTCAGTGCGGCGGCGTTGGGTAGTGTGGGGGGTACGGAGAAGGGGTTTCCCTCGAGTACTCCGTCCGCGAACAGTTTGATGTAGTTGGCTTGGATGAGCGGATTTTGCGCGTAGTGGGCGCGAATGGCTTTTGCTTGCGCGACCATCGAGTCGTAATCGACCTTGCCATCAGGCGTTCTCGTCCGGGAGGGGTCGTAGAACTGCGCCAGGGTGAGGCGAATGGAAAGCTTACCGTCGGCGTAGAGTTTGTCGTATAGCGGGACACCGTCCGGGGATGCCATCGCATCCATGATGCCGGTGATGCCGGCGCGGTTGAGCTTCTGAGGGATCCGCTCCGGAACTTTCGCCACCTCGGCGAGCTCCGTATAAAGCATGCTGTGCGGATTGATCAGGTAGCGGGCGTCCTCATTCACCGCACCGTTCGGCTCGCCCGAGCCGTCGACTCCGACTAAGGCTTTGTATTCGGCGAATTCGCCTGCCAGGGTGGCTTTGGACAGTCCGATGGTCTGCTTCTTGGTATTTTTCGCCTGCGCCAGCCCGAGGCTGTTGAATGCACTGTGGTGGGCGTCGTTACCCAGGAGCTGTATCTGAACCTTAGTCGAAACTGCGTCAAGTGCTGCACGTAGGGTCGGATGTTGCGCGTCGGGTTGGTTTCCGGCGGTGTAGTTCCACTGATGCACGACGAGCCGTTGCCCCGGCGGAGTTTTATATCGCGCGAGACACTGCGCGACGAAGCTCGTGAGTTCTCTGAGAGGCATCGGCTTGCTGTCGAGATCGCACATGTCCAGGTCGACGATATCGATGGGATGGATGTGGCTGTCGATCAGGCCAGGCAATACCAGGCGGCCGCCGAGACCCTCCGTTCGGGTCTTTGGGCCGATCCAGCGGCGCGCATCGGCCGTGCTGCCGACGAAGACGATCTTGCCGTCTTTTATCGCGAGGGCTGTCGCGGTAGAGCGTGCAGAATCGACGGTGTAGATCTTGCCGTCGGTTAGGACTAGGTCAGCGGAGGCGGTCGCCGTGACCGGTGCGGTCGGGGTGACTGGTGCGGTCGGCGTGACGGGCGTGGATGCGGTCGAGGCGGGCGCCGTTGATTTGGGCGGGGTTGCGGGGGTCGGCGGCGTAGTCACCAGCGCTGCTGCTAGCAGGGTGGCGAGCGCCAGCCCTCTCGCGGTCGCGAGCGGGCTCGCCAGCTTGTGGCTGGCCTGTGAAGCGGACATCGGCTGACTCCCGGGCTGCACGCGCGGCATCGCGGCGGGCCCTGTGGGTGAATCGATAATCGATTCAGGATTATCGGCTTTTAATGGACTCTATGACACGTTCCGGCAACTCGTCAAACGACGGCCTTTACGCAACGCCGCTAGCCTGGAGGAATTCAGGCATGGAGGGATGCGGGCGGGAGAGGCGATTCAGGCTGGAGAGCCGATTCGGGCGGCAGGGCCGATTCAGGCGGGAGTGCTCGTAGCCTGCGGGGGAGGAGTGGAGAGAGCCATGAGGATCAACGCCCAGCCGCCGAAGAACATGTTGATGCCGATGAGCAGACCAAGGGCCCACGTGGCAGTACCCGGCAGACCCGCGAAGAGAATGATGCCCAGGATGAGGTCGACAATGCCGCTGGCGAGCATGTAGCCCCATCGCACCGGTCCGGTGCGGTGCTCTAGCGCGTAGAAGATGGTTATCGCGCCTTCCACCAGGAGAAAGGCGATCAGCACCGACGTCAGGGAAAAGACGCCCTGCGCCGGCCATCCAATCAGCAGTACGCCAGCGACGATACCGACGATCGCGGATAGCAGTGACCACCAGAACCCCGGAACTTGACGCCCACGCAGTGTCGTGAACAGGCCGACGACGCCACTGACCAGAAATATCCAACCGAAGAAGATCGTGGCCGCGAACGAGGCCAGCACCGGCACGAGAACCGCGATCACACCTAAGGTGCTCAGCAGAATCCCCTCGAACAGAAACAAACCACGGTGGCGGCTCACGGCATGGCCTACGGCCGCCTGAATCGTCGTCGCATCGAAGGATGGATTCGTGGCCATGACTTTAATCCTTACCGACTGCCGGAAATCGAGGCGGGACAGTACGCGACAGCGCCGTGGCCCGTCTAGAACAAAAAAAGCCTGTCCGGAAGTGAACGGCGACTGGGAAATCGCTGGCGAGCGGGTGGTTATCCGCCGTCGGACCTAGGGCATCCGATGGGTCACGGGGGACAGTCCGTGGGGTTGGGACACGGATGTAAATCGATGGTATTGTATTCCACGTAGCAGAACATTGTTCTGTCGCTGACTCCGCGTGGGATACCGATGATGAGCACACGTTTGAAGAGCAAGACGGCCCGCCGTACCGGAACGGTCGCCAGGACAGGAGCGGTCAAGGAGGATCGTCACTTCGTCGAGGCCTTGGCGCGCGGATTGGAATTGTTGGCCTGTTTCCGGCAGAAGGATGGGCTGCTGGGCAACCAGGAGTTGGCGCGGCGCTGCGGGTTGGCGAAATCCACGGTTTCGCGGCTGACCTACACACTGACCAAGCTGGGCTACCTGACTCACGTGGAGGAAGCGAGCAAGTATGCGCTGGGGACGGCAACTTTGAGCCTGGCGAGCGCCATGTTGGGACGGCTCGATATCCGCAAGCTGGCGCAGCCGATGATGCAGGAGTTGGCCGACTTCAGCCGTTGCCTGGTGAGTCTGTGCAGTCGCGACCGGCTGTCGATGGTTTATGTCGATGTGGCGCGCAGTTCGGCGGCCGTCACGCTCAGCCTGGATACCGGCGCGCGCATCCAGATCGCCAACTCCGCCTCGGGACGGGCCTACCTGGCGGTGATTTCGGATGAGCAGCGTGAGGAGATCATGGAGGGCGTGCGGGAAGTGGCCGAGGTGAGCCGCTGGCCGGCCCTGCAGCGGGGCGTGGCGAAGGCGCTGCTCGATTACCGCAGTCTTGGAGTGTGCAGCTCGTTCGGCGAATGGCAGAAAGATATCAACGCGATCGCCGTGCCGGTCCGCCCGGGTAGCAACCTGCCCCCGATGGTAATCAGCTGTGGCGGTCCAGCCTACAACGTGTCACCTGAGTTTCTGTTGGACGAGGTACGCCCGCGGCTCATCGCGCTGGTTACCAGCCTGGAAGCGTCGGTCGGCACGGCGAGTTGACGTGCGCCCCCTGGTATTCGACGCGATCTCGGGAGCCGAACTGCGGGACCGCATCCCGTTCGTCAAAGAAATGGGCATGGAGCTGCTGCTGGGGGAGGACGGGCAATCCCGCCTCGAACTCGAGGTCCTGCCGCAGCATTTGAACGGTTGGGGTGCGGTACACGGTGGCGTCACGATGACGGCACTCGATGTTGCAATGGCGGTTGCCGCGCGCTCGCTCGAGCCCGATGGGAAAGGTGTTGTCACCATCGAGATGAAGACGAGTTTCATGCAGGCAGGGCCGCCGCAGGGGCGGTTGGCTGCCACCGGTACGTGTGTGCATCGGACCAGCAGCATGGCCTTCTGCGAGGCCGAGGTTCGTGATGAGGGAGGGCGGATCGTGGCGAGGGCATCGGGGACGTTTAAGTTTCTTCGGGGCTAGCATCATGCGCCGAGGGCTCCTAGGCTGGAGCGGACTGTCTGCTGATATCCTTCTCCACCGTACCCGCGGCCGCGAACAACACGGCCGACGCCAACACGGCCAGTACGGGGATCGCGTACATTGCGCTGTGGAGGCCAACCGCTTTGAATGCCTCGGTCATGGTCGTCGCGCCGGCGGCGGACATGGCCTGGTGCGCGAAGTGATCGCTGAGCATTCCGGTGGCGACCGGTCCCAGGCTCGCGCCCAGGATGTACATGCCGCAGAAGTAGATTGCCACCGCCGTGCCGCGTAATGCCGGCGCGATCACGTCCTGGATGGCCGCGTATACCGTCGCGTAGTACACGTACATTGTCATGGTGCCAGTCATCATCAATGCCATGAACGGCGCAATGGCTCCCTTCGGCTGGTTGAGGGCGACGAAGATACAGGGGGCCGCAAGAGCCATGCAGCAGGCCGCCACCAGCAGGCGTCCGTTTTTACGTGTCGCGGCGATCCTGTCCGCGAGCCAGCCGCCCGCCAGTAGTCCGATGGCCCCCACGGCGCCTATCGAAATCGCCGACACGTTGCTCGCCTCCCGGAGACTCATTGCGTGGAAACGCTGCAGGAATGGCGTTTGGAAGGCGTTGATGGCGTACATGTTGAAGTTGTGAAAGATGCCGGAGAGGATGATCCACCACATGGTGGGTATCTTCAGCACGGACCAGTAGGGCGACTGCAGCGATGCGGCATGTGACATCGGCGGTGCGGCGTCCCGCGCGCCACGGATCGGTTCGGGAATGCGCAGCGCCAGTAATCCAAAAAGTATTCCCGGGATGCACGCGATCAGGAAAGCGGAACGCCAGCCCCAGGCCGCGCCAATGGCTCCGGCGGTGATGTAGGCCATGAAAAGCCCGGCGGGCAGGCCGAGCATGAATACGCCCATGGCCCGAGCCCGTTGCTCCGCAGGGAACAGGTCGCCGATCAGGGATTGGCCCGCCGGCGCGCAGACCGCCTCGCCCACCCCAACGCCGAGCCGCGAAACAAACAATTGCGCATAGCTCTGTGCAACTCCCGACGCCGCCGTCAGCAGACTCCATAACATGGTGCCGAGCGCTAACAGCCGGGTACGTAACCAACGGTCGCTCAGGCGGCCAAGCGGCAGGCCGACTACCGCGTACATCAGTGTGAACACCGTGCCCAACAGACCGAGGCCGGTATCGCTCAGGTGGAGTTCCTTGCGGATGGGTTCGCCGAGAGCGCCCATGAGATTGCGATCGAAGAAATTCAGGGTATTGATGGCGAAGAGTATTACCAGGGCGAACGTTGCGCCGCTGGCGCGCTTCGCTGCGACGTCGACGGGTGGGAGCTCACGGGGTGTTGTATTCCCCGTGACGACGGCGGATTCCGGCTGTGTTCCCAAGCCAAGCCCCCCTCTACGCAGCGTTCGTCGGGCGCCGGATGCAGTGATCCGGCGGTCGACACTCCCCCTCAAGCTACGGCGACCTTCGGGGTACTTATCGCTGATCGTTGCGGGGACTGTCAAAAATGCCTGATAAGAGAATTGTGTCTCCGTGTGTAAACAAAGGCTATACTGGCGGCCTTATGGAGACGTATGACTTTATTGTTGTGGGTGGGGGCATCGCCGGCGGCTCGATTGCGTACGAACTCGCCCGGACCAGTCGTGTTTGTCTGCTCGAGGCGGAGGCCCGGCCGGGGTTTCACGCTACGGGGCGCTCCGCGGCCTTGTTTGCGCCAACGTATGGAGGCAAGGCGATCCGTTCAGTAACCCGGGCGAGCCGTGCTTTCTTCGACCAACCGCCCCCAGGGTTTTGCGAGCATCCTCTCCTGCAGCCACGGGGTTGTCTCTACATCGCACGCACTGACCAGCGAGACCGCCTGGAGAGCACGATGGACTCGGTTCGCGCCTCGGGTGGTCGTGTGACGTTGGTTACGGACCGTGAGGCGAGGGCGCTCGTCCCGCTGTTCAGGGAAGGCTACGTGGCGCAGGCTGCTTTGGACTCCGACGCCATGGATATCGATGTCGAGGCGCTCCAACAAGGTTTCATGCGCGGCGCTCGAACAGCGGGTGCCACGATCAGGAGCGATAGCCGTGTCGAGAAGCTACAACGTGGGGACGGGCTGTGGACGGTTGAAGTCAGCGACGGGCACATCTGCGCTCCGGTGCTGATCAACGCCGCAGGCGCATGGGCCGACGCAGTCGCGGAACTCTGCGGTGCGCGTCCGATTGGATTGGAGCCCCTGCGCCGCACGGCACTGTTGGTCGACCCTCCTGCTGGAGTGGACGTACGAAGGTGGCCCGCGGTTGTCGATGCCGACGAAATGTTCTACTTCAAACCGGACGCTGGTAAGCTGCTGGTGTCACCAGCTGATGAGACGCCGGACAAACCGGGCGATGTCCAACCTGATGACCTCGATGTTGCGGTCGGAGTGGATCGGGTGCAGGGCGCCCTGGACATCGATGTGCGCCGGGTGAGTCATAGTTGGGCCGGGCTGCGCACCTTTTCTCCAGATCGAACTCCCGTGGTAGGCTTTGATCCGCACACGCCCGGACTTTTCTGGTGCGCGGGCCAGGGCGGGTACGGCATTCAGAGCGCGCCCGCGCTGGCGCGAACCGCCGCGGCGCTGGCGAGGCGGGAAAGTGTGCCGGCGGACGTCGCCGCCGAAGGTTTGAAGGCCGAGGATCTCTCTCCTGGTCGGTTCGTGTATTGATGAGGTTTGATCGCCCGAGAACATGAAAAAGCACAGTACCAAACGCTCGAAGAACAGCTCGAGCGAGCGCAGCACGTTGGGAAGTTTGATCAGCCTGGTCCGGGAACGCAACGGCTGGACGTTACGCGAGATGAGCGACAAGGTGGGGATTCCACTGTCGACACTGGCGAAGGTCGAGGCGGACAAGCTGTCATTGACCTATGACAAGTTGCAGCAGTTCACCTCCCGGCTGGGGATGACGCTGGCCGACTTTCTGGCCCAGGCTGACACGCCGGCCGCGGGCGCGGCGCCGCCTGTCTTCACCGCGCGCCGCAGCCTGACGGGTAACGGCAACTCCATTCAAGTTTCCACGCCGAACTACGATTACCAGTACCTGTGTGCGGACCTGCGCGAGAAGCGCATGGTTCCGATGATCACACGCATCCGGGCTCACGACATCAAGGAGTTTGGTGAACTGATACGGCACCAGGGTGAGGAGTTCATCTACGTCCTGGAAGGCACGATCGAAGTGCACCTGCAGTTCTATACGCCAGTGACTCTTTCCGTGGGGCAGGGCATTTACCTCGACAGCTCCATGGGTCACGCCTACACCGCGAAGGATTGTGAGAGTGCCCTGGTGATGGGGGTGTGCTCGAGCGAAGACCCTGACCTTGCGCGCGCGCTGATCAGCCTGGCGGAGCACGAAGCGGCACAGGTTGAGTGAGATATCTCGGTCTGGCGATCGATACGAACAGAATCGGCAGAATGAAAATCGCGATCAGGACCCAGGAGATCAGGCGGTAGCCTTTGCCGATGAGGTCGACGAGACCGATGCCTTGGGCCGCGAACACCGAGATTGTCAGAACCGCCAGGGTTAGCACGCCTCTCATCCCCATGCTCACTTCGCGGCCCGTGCCCGCTCGCAGCGCGCGTCGCACTCTCTCCATGATTGCGTGCACGAGCCCGCAACCGCTTTCAAGAAGCGCGAAGAAGATCATGGTCTGAAAGAGCAAGCGAACGACCGGGATATCGATCTTCATCAACAGGAAGTCGGACGGCAAGGTCACGGTGCGGATTTCCGGGTACCAGGCGATCATCGACAGGAAAAAGAACAGCCCGGGGAGCATCGCGAGCGGGCCGGCGATGACGCCCGCAATGATTGCGTCACGGCGGCTCGTCAGGTGTCTGAGTACTGGAAGGATGGCGACAGCGCCGACGAGGTTGTATCCGGAGTAGGTGATCCCACCCATGAGCCAGCCGCTGCCGATCGAGGCCGTATGGAGGCTCGTCAGAATCCGCGAGCCAAATTTCGACAAGCTCAGTGCCAGGAAGACGGCATAGGTGATGTAGAGCAGGACCGAGACGTACTTGAACAGCGGCTCGACCGCGGCGGGGCCGATCGCAACCAGAACTGCGATGGTCGTCAGTAAGAGTAAGGCGCCAACCAGGGAGGGCCAACCGAACAGCGCGTGGCCGATCGCCCCGGTCGTCGCGCCGAACACCGACAGGATCAGGAGCACGAGCAGGAAGTACGTGATCTCGAACACGAACCAACCGCGGCCCAGCAGCTTGCCGAAGAAGGCGCGGTAGTCGAGCAGTTTGTAGGTGAATGAAAACGAGAACGTCAATGCGCAGATCACGCTCCACAGGACCGTGGCCACGAGGATTGCGAGCAACCCGCCGCCGGGGCCGCTGGGCAGGAAGAATTCCGCGAGCTCGCGGCCGGTCGCATAACCGCCGCCAATCACTACGGCCTTGAAGGCCAGGCCCGGAAGGATCCAACGCTGTAGTCGGGTTGACGGGGCTGTCTCGGTGGTCATCGGTGGATTGTGCCTCAATGGTTCAGGCCGAGATGGGTGAGATTGAAGGCAACGGCCGCCCCCAACAGGCAGAAGGAGGCCAACACGACCTCGCTGTGCAGTCCGAGGCTCGTCATTGTCATGTCCGTCGCCACCACAAAACCAGCGCGAGTATGCTAGTGATAGCCGGGAGAGCTAACCCGAATTCATCGATGAGGTAGGGAGTCAGCTTGCCGCTGGAGCCGGTCAGGGGCGTGAAAAAGCTCTGTATGAACAGGTTGTGGGAGGCATGCAGGATCGCGCACGACCAGACGCTGTTCGATTTCAGCCGCAGCCAGGTGAGAATGACACTCAGGCTCACCACCATGACGGCAAAGCACGGGAGAGCGAACCACCACGGTGTGCCGCTGTTGTAATCGGCGAAGAGCAGGAGCGGCAGGTGCCACGCGGTCCAAATGAGGCCGGTCAACACCGCACCTGAGGTAAATCCCAGCCGCCCCACCAGATGCGGGGCCAGGAAGCCGCGCCAACCGATTTCCTCACCCAGAGCATTGGACATGCTTCTCGCGATTACCGTGGTTCCTAACAGAAGGAGATACAGGGGTACGAAGGCGCCGGGGGAGGTGATATGCCAGCCGAGTTTGGCGCTGAGCGCGGCAATCGCGTTGGAATCGGGGAAGAAACCACCGCCGCAGAGCCATATCAGGCCGTAGGCGAGCGCCGCATACGCCAGCGGAGTTACGTAGGCGATGACGGCATAGCGTCCGCCGCCCCAACGCAAGCCGAGTGAAGCGGGATCGAGCCGCCGGATGTACACGGTCAGGAAGGCGGCTATCGCGGGACACCACATCAGGCCACTGACGTAGTGTCCTGCACCCGCGCCCACATGGCCCGCGACGATGATCAGCGCCCAGAAAATCGTACTGAGAGCTGCGGTGAGCGCCAGAAAGCAAAGGAGGGAGGGGTTGCTCAGGGATTTCTCTATTAAGGAATCTAAGTTTCTCTCATTGACACATATTCTCATATCAGGCTTACTCGCTGAAAGTGCCTCGCCAAAAAATGCTCATTCCCGGTAGGGGATCAGCGGCGCGAATCATCCTTCGAGGTGAGTTTCCTGCATGAAGAAGCCGATCTTTCCTTGGGGCATGGGCGCCGCCGCCCTGTTCGCTGTGTTGCTGTTGGCCGTGCCGGTGCGCTCTCCTGCCGCAACGCCTGACCAGAACAAACTGCCAGCGGGGGCGAAGATCGGAAACTACGTCGGCGAAGATGTGATGATCCCGATGCGGGATGGGGTCAAGTTGCATGCTGAGGTGTGGCGGCCCGAGGGCGTTGGCGCCGGGGCGCTGGCCAACAGCACGCCGGCCGGCGGAGAGCCCGTGACCGGAAAGCCCGTCGCCGGAAAGCCGACCATCGCTGGAAATCTTCCCATTCTCGTGCAGCGCTCGCCTTACGGGTTCGGCATGGAGAGAGTCACGCGCTCGTTCGGCGCGGAATACAAAGAGCTCGCGCAGGAAGGGTTTATTTTCGTCCTCGAGGATATTCGCGGACGATTCGGCTCCGAGGGCGAGTTCGTGATGCTGCGATCGAAGGCGCCGCGAGGCGGCGTCGATGAATCGACGGACACGTATGACAGCATCGACTGGCTCGTGAAGTCGATTCCGGACAACAACGGCAACGTCGGAGTATTCGGAGTTTCTTATTCCGGCTGGACGAGCGCCATGGCAACGGTCGATGCGCATCCTGCCCTGAAAGCCGTCTCGGTACAGGCTTCCCCGGAGGACATGTTTATTGGAGACGACTTTCACCACAACGGCGCATTTCGGTTGCAGTACGGTTGGGAGTACGCCGCGGCGCTGGAGACCGATGGCCGGACGCTCAACGCGTTCGATTACGACAAGCAGGATCCCTACACCTGGTTGCTCGGGCAGGATCATCTAGCGTCCCTCGACCAGCGCAGCCTGGCGCGCACGCTCCCCAGTTGGCAGAACTTCGTCGAGCATCCCAACTACGATGAGTTCTGGCGCGCCGGGGTGACGTCCGCGCAGATGCCGGCGCGGGTGAGGATCCCCAATCTCATTGTTGCCGGCTGGTGGGATCAGGAAGATTTCTATGGTCCGTTGGCTATCTATAAGAACCAGGAGCGGGGAGATACGCAACATCGCAACTTCCTGGTCATCGGGCCTTGGAATCACGGCGGTTGGGCCCGCTCCAATGGCGACCGCTATGGGCCGGTCGAGTTGGGCTCGGATACGGCGACTTATTTTCGGGGACAGGTTGAGACGCCGTGGTTCAGGTACTGGTTGAAGGGAGTTGGGACGCTCGATGAGCCGGAGGCCCTGGTTTTCGAGACAGGAAGTAACCAGTGGGGGCGATATGACGCGTGGCCGCCCAAGCGGGGCGTATTAAAGAAACGACTTTACTTCCACGCAGGCAATGTTTTGTCGTTCGAGCCGCCGCGGTCGGGCATTGACGATGTCAAACCCGACACCTTTCTGTCGGATCCCGCGAATCCGGTTCCCTACCGGCAGCAGCCAGTTTCTGCGGTCATGTCGGAAGGGGGGACCTGGCCGCTATGGCTGGCTGATGATCAGGCGCCTTTTGCAAAACGCGCTGATGTGCTGTCGTGGCAGACGCAGCCCTTGGAGAGTGCCGTCACAATTCGCGGTGACGTGATCGCCAGGCTCTTTGCAAGCACGACGGGCAGCGACGCCGACTGGGTCGTTAAGCTCATCGACATCTATCCCTCGGACGACACTGTGCCCGAGGCGCTGCGCGGGCGGCAGCTAGTCATCGCCGATGAGGTGTTTCGTGGGCGTTTCCGCTCGAGCTTTCAACATCCCCGCGCACTGACTCCCAACAAGGTGCTCGACTATTCGATCGATCTGCATTCGGCGTCTCACGTGTTCGAGCCGGGACACCGCATTTCTGTCCAAGTGCAGAGCACCTGGTTTCCGTTGATCGATCGGAATCCGCAGACGTTCCAACCGAGTATTTTCAAAGCGGACCGCGCGGACTTCAAAGCGCAGACTCACTCGGTGTTTCATACGGGGCGTTATCCCTCGGCGATCGTCGTGGATGTGGCGACGGGCGGCGGCTCGGGTCAAAGATGAACGCAGTGAGTAAGGACCGGACATGAACAACTTCGATTCGAAAGTCGCGCGGCAATGGCGCACGGTGGCGGTTTGCTTCGGCCTGCTCGCGGCAGGTTTGGTTGGGGCGCACCCGGCCGCCTTTACGATAAACGACGTTATGCAGGCGCCGTATCCGTCCGACCTGGTTGCGGCGCCAGCCGGCCGAGCCGTAGCCTGGGTATTCGATACGAAGGGTTGTCGCAACATCTGGGTCGTCGACGCGTCGGGTTCTGCGAAAGCACACCCAATCACCGCGTTTACCGAGGACGACGGTTTCGATATTGGCGAACTCGCATGGTCGCCGGATACGAAGTCAATTGCGTTCACCAGGGCCGCAACGCTCGAGGACGAGGCTCCGACCAACGTCACCAGTTCCCCTGAAGGGCCGAAGCCCCGAGAGGTGTGGGTGGTTTCGACGGCCGGCGGGGCGCCTCACAAGGTGGGCGCGGGGCATTCGGCTAGCTTTTCGCCCGATGGCAGCCAAGTGGTGTTTGTCGACAAGAAAAGAGTTCTGGCGGCAGCCGTCAGTGGGGAGGGTGAGGCGCGGCCGCTGATCGTCGATGCAGGTGGTGTTGGCTCGTTGACCTGGTCGCCGGACGGCAAGAGATTGGCATTCATGAGTCATCGGGGTAGCCACTCGCTCATCGGGGTCTACGAGCTCGCGAGCCGGACGATCGTCTGGATGCAGCCCACTCTGGACTATGACAGCTCTCCGGCGTTCTCGCCGGACAGTGCGCGGATTGCCTTTATTCATGTGCTGGCGGAGAAGACTCCACCGGGATTTCTTTCTCGCCGCAGTGGACGGCCGTGGTCCGTATGGACCGCGGATGTGAAGACAGGGGAGGGACGGCGCGTCTGGATCGCCGACGCAGGCTCGGGCAGCGTGTTTCAACCGACCTTGTCCGAGGAGAATCTGTTTTGGACGAGCCACGACGAGCTCGTATTTCCGTGGGAGAAGACCGGCTGGCTGCATCTCTATGCTGTCCCTATGCAGGGCGGCGCGGCCCGTGCGCTTACTGCGGGCAAGTTCGAGGTCACTCACGTCGCTTTCAGCCATGACCGCAAGCGCCTGGTGTATTCCTCGAGTCAGGATGATACCGACAGGATGCATATATGGACGGTCGAGGCCGAACACGGGCAGCCCGTGCCTGCTGTCGCCCAGAGTCACGCTATCGAAGATGATCCGCAGGTCGGCGCCGACGGGGTGGTGTTTGCTTTGCAAAGCGACGGCAACCAGCAGCTGCATCCTGTCGTGTTGAGTGCAAAGGGGCAATGGCAGCGGCTTGCCCCTGAAGTCATCCCGTCTTCCTTTCCATCTGCGAGGCTCGTCATACCACAGGCCGTGACTTTTACGGCGAAGGACGGGCAGGAGACGCACGGGCAGCTCTTCTTGCCGCGTGAGAGCTCATCCAAACCCCATCCGGCGATCCTGTTCTTTCACGGCGGCCCGCGCAGGCAGATGTTACTGGGGTTCAACCCCATGGGTGCCTACAGCTGGATGTATGCGTTGAATGAGTACTTCGCTGCCGAGGGGTACATCGTGCTGTCGGTCAACTACCGTGGCGGCATCGGTTATGGTCGCGACTATCGTGAGGCCGAGAATTTCGGGCCCGGCGGCGGTAGTGAATTGAACGATTTGCTGGGTGCCATCAGCTTTCTGCAGGCTCGTAAGGACGTCGATTCGCACAGGCTGGGCATCTGGGGTGGGAGTTATGGTGGACTGATGACCGCCCTCGGTCTGGCGCGTGCCTCGGATGCACTCGCGGCGGGAGTGGACTACGCGGGACTCTATAATTGGTCTACGTTTCTGGCGTCTGTGGGCGAGCCGATCGAGGGCGCCGAGGCGAATCAGCGGGCGGTGGATTCGTCGCCGATCGCGACAATCGAAAAATGGCGGTCGCCCGTATTGGTCGTGCAGGCGGATGACGACCGGAACGTGCCCTCCCAGCAGGCGACGGAGCTCATCGAGGGGCTTAGGTCGCACAATATCGAGCACGACGAGATCGTGATTCCCAACGAGATTCATGATCTCGCGCGATATTCGTCGTGGATGAGGTTTTTTAATGCGGCGGACGCTTATTTTGAGAAGCATCTGGAGATGAGCAGCCACTGACGTCGCCGGTTCGTCGCGGCGAGATCAGGCTCCAGGTCTCCAGCGGAGGGGCGGGGGCTTGACCATTGTGCGGACGAGGAGTCGTGTAATGGGGCAGCCTGATTTGTCGGATCAGGGATCCTTCGAGCGTCCTGTGGGAGTCATCCCCCGCATCGAAGGAGAAGGATCATGTGTGCCGACACAGTATTGACGCCCGCGACCGAACTCGCGGGCAGGAATGCCCTGCGATTTCCGAACGAGAGCCCGGAGTACCGGCGGGCCCGCCAGGTGTTGTTGGCTGAGGAAATTGAGCTGAGGCGTCACATCGAGCGCGTGGCGGAGCAGCGCCGTGCGCTACCCCCGGGTGGCGAGGTGGCGAAGAATTATCGGTTCCAAGGGGAGAGCGGCCCGGCCGGCTTAGCCGACCTTTTCGGCGACAAGCAAACGCTCGTGATCTACAGCTACATGTTCGGGCCCCAGCGCGAGCGACCTTGCCCGATGTGCACCTCGCTTCTTAGTGCATGGGATGGTGAGGCACGCGATGTCGAGCAGCGCGTTGCATTGGCGGTAGTCGCGCGCTCGCCGATCGAGCGGCTCGTCGCGTTCAAGAAGGAGCGAGGCTGGCGTTACCTCAAACTGTATTCCGACCTGACAGACGAGTTCAGCCGTGACTACCACGCTATCTCCTCTCAGGGTGGCGATGACGCGGCTTTCAGTGTGTTCACACGTCGCGATGGCAAGATTCGCCACTTCTGGAGCGGAGAGATGGGGTTCGAGCAAGCCGATCCGGGCCAGGATCCGCGCGGGGCGCCTGACCTGATGCCTATATGGACTATCCTGGATTCAACACCGGAGGGGCGCGCGCCGGACTGGTACCCGAAGCTCGACTATGTCCGGTGAGCGCGTAGGGTAGGCGGGATTTTGCCGCGGCGCGCGTTATTTGTTATAACGTCGTTTCATCCGACGTGAGGGCTTTGACCTTGGACGAATCGGCGTTGGATCTGCGGTTCACGCATGCGTTCGATATCCGCATAAACTTCGACAAGCGGTGGTTGATCGGGCCCGTGTCGGGGGGTGCCAACGTGGGCTACACTTCCATTGGCGCAGGCTGCACTGTCAGCGGGCCTAAGTTGAATGGAAAGCTCGTCGACTACAGTGGCGCGGACTGGCCCATCGTGCGACAGGATGGGGTCGTGGAGCTCAACGCCCACTACGTGATCGAAGCGGATGATGGGGCGCGTATCTACATTCGTAACATGGGATATGTGCACGGTCCGCTGCCGCCCGACATCCCCCCGTATTTCCGTTGCACACCCTACTTCCGCGCGCCCGTTGGGCCACACGAGTGGCTCAATCGGACGGTGGTGATCGGCGTCGGACAGCGCAGGCCCAAACTCAAACCTGAGGATCCGCCGGATCACTCGCTGTTCAGGTATTACGCTGTCCTGTAGCGGCGATTATCCGGCGCGATATTGCGTGTCCAAATCCGCGCGGATCGTCCGTGCAGCGATGAAGAAATGCAAACTGCCCAGTAGCAGGAGGACCGTGATTGACGCCATCGCGGTCGAGATACCTCGCGAAGATGCTTCGGTGCAAGCATGTTGTATCAAGGAGTTTGCGGCGGGTAGCGCAGCCCCACCTGGGCAGGCGCTCCGAAACTGTCCGAGGGTGAAGGTATGACGGGCGACGAGGTCGCTGATCGCGCCGACGATAATGGGGCCGAGTCCGGTACCTACGAGGCTTATGACAATTGAGGCAGTGAATGCTGAGGAGGCTCGCATGGTCGCGCCGACCATGTTCTGAGCGATCGTCAGGGTCGGTGTAAAGAAGACAAAAAGGGCGATCTGCGCGGGTACCAACAGTGACAGGGTCCGCGGGAGGGTGGGCTGCAAGAAGCCCATTTCGTACAGCGGCATGGAGAGCGCCAGTGCAATCGCAGGCCCCCAGGCGTACCAGCGCCGGTCTCGTTTCGCGGCCCAGGCCACGCCAAAACCACCCAGCGCCAAACCTGAAGCCATGGACACAACGGCGAACAATCCGAGGAATCGCCCCGCCGCGGCGGTGCCAATATGGAACACAGCGATGAGATATCGAGGCCAGAACTGACTGAGGCCGTTCAAAGCAATTGCCGCGAATGAGGCGCCTAGCAACACATGCCGCATGGCTGGTTTCGACAGCAAAAACCGCATCGCGGTGGCAAAGGTAGGTATCGCGGTCGCGTCTGGGCCGCTGGCGTCGGGGCTGCTCGGGTCGGGGCTGCTGGGGTCGGGGCCGCTGGCCTCGGCCGGGAGAGCGTCGTAGGAACCTCGTCTGGGTTCCACCAATGTCAGCCAGGCCATCAGCGCAACCAACGCCGCCGGAACTGCGAGGCCGATGAACCAATTGCGCCAATTCGAATGTTGGGCGGTCCAACCTCCGATGGTCGAGCCCAACAGTGCGCCGATGGGAGCCCCTAACCATATGATGGTCGTCGCAGACGCGCGCCGGTTCGCAGGGTAGTGGTCGCCGAGCAGGGACGATACAGGCGGCCCCAGGCCCGCATCTCCGATACTGACTCCTATACGACACACCAGCAGAGCGGTAAAACCGCGAATCTGCGCGGCGAGGGCGCTGAAGCAGGCAAACATCGCCATCGATGCGGCGACGATCCTGGTTCGACTGCGGCGCTCAGCGAGGCGCGCGAGCGGCAGGCCCAGCAACGAATGAAAGATCGCGAAGGCCAATCCCTGGATCAGGCCCATTTCGGTATCGGTGAGTCGTAGATCGGTCTTCAGTGCCGGCGCCACAGCCGCCAGGCCCTGGCGGTCGGCCACGTTCAGGGCGTTCAGGAGCATCAGTATGAAGAGGGCCCACGCCCGGTAGCCTCTGGTGAGCTCCGCTGCGTGGGGTCTCGCCGCCGCGGTTGCTTTTACCAGTGTCGGCTGAAAAGGGTGTTGCATGGGTCGCCCCACTTCAAGGTCGCGCAATCTTGCGAAACGGCGCGGAGCGGATGCGAGCGAATTTTCCATCGCGCAGGTCGTAGAGGACGAACGTGTTGATGAAAATCCGTCCGCCCTTGCTCATCGGTCCGGCGGTGAATTCCGGTAGATCCTGCAATGCCAGGAACTCGGACTCGAGTTCGACTGCCAAGTGGTTCGGGGTCGCGACGAACTTATTGATCTGGAGCGTGCGGCGAGTCTGCGATCTCACGGCCTCGTAAAAGTCGAAAATCGCTTTTCGGCCGTGCAGTTCAGTCTTACCTGCTAGGACGAGTACGACATTGTCGTCGTAATAGTCGCCATACGTTGCGACGTCGTCACGATTGAACGCATCGATGTAGGCGGAGAATTGCTCCGCCGACATTGCGCTTTGCAGGGAGGGACCGTCCGGCTCGACCCACGCCGGCGTGTCGTTGTTCGCCGAAGCGTCCGGAAGGCTACGGTAGCGGGCGGAACGAATGCTCTCAATCGTTCCGTCGGCAACTTCGTACCACACAAAGTTGTGTGAGCAGCGCGTCTCACCCCTATAGATCGGACCGGTGGGGAAGTCAGGCCAATCCACCAGCGCATGTAACTCCGTCTCCAGCTCAGCCACAATGTCATGCTTGCCGATAACGAGGCCGAGAATCTTGATGGTCTCGCGTAAGCGGGTTTTGACCTGGCGATAAAAACTGACTACCTCCGCGCGGCTGTGAAAATCCCCGGCTTGGCCCTGGAAGTGGATTTGGGGTGCGTAGTACTGGCTGAAAGCTGCAAAGTCATTGCGATTGAATGCGGCGATATAGCGGCGAAAGTCCGCGTCGGTTATGGCTGTTTCCGAGCTCATCACGGCGCCCGTGCATCGGGCGCCGGTGCCTGCGGGATGATCGGGACGAGGAGGTGAGAGTCGAACGGGCCGCCGGTGTGTATGACATGAGTCCCTTGATTGCGTGTGTCCTCGTGGCGCATGAGCGGCGAGTTTGGGCCGGCGCGGGTGATGACATCCTTCCCCTGCACGACGACTCGCAAGCCCTGTCCGAGTGCAAACCGCGTGGAGGACGGCCAGATTTCGATTTCAACAGCGACGCGCTCATCGGGACGCAGGAGTGACTCCCGGGTATGCGGATGCACCGGTTGCTCCGGGGACGAGCGCTTCTCGTCGATCTCGCGGTGACTGACTCTCAACCAACCCAGCGCCGCGGGGCCAGTCTCCAGCATTGCATAGAAAACAAATGGCACCTCACTGCCGTCGTTATCCAATTTCTGGATGGCAACGAAGAGATCCATGTCTTGCGCGCCGCGGGCTTCGACCCACAGACGCAGCTTCATGTAACCGGTGAGCTCGGTCTCACGGCTGAAGATGTGATCGAACGTCGCTCGCCCATTTTCGGCCGTTGGGTCGTAGCGAATCTCGCTGGGCGTAGCGACCGGTGTAGCAACGAGAGTGCCGCTACTCGCGTCGAGGTAGAGTCGTTGATATGCCGTGCGGGCGAGCGGCCACTCCTGCTCGGCGCGGAACGTGCCAACGTTCGCACGCTCGCGTATCTCGAGGAGAACCTTCGGCCACGCGGGTACGAGTGTGCCGTGTTGTTTTAGATGGTGATCAAAGAATTGCCGTTGCCGGTCGCGGCTCGAGGGTTGGTAGTAGTACGACCATTTCTTGCGGCCGTGCACTTCCAGCCACTTCTCGGGAGACGAAATCCGTTTGTAGCCTTCGAGGGTTCCGCGGGTATGTAATCCTTGATCGGACCAACTCGCAACGACATAAGCTGGGACGATGATTTCCTCGAGATTGCTTTCCTTGCTCTTCCAGTAGGCATCGTGCAGGGGATGCGCCTTGGCGTTGGCCGGCGTGTCTTCGGTACGCGTCGTGGACCACTGCAGGTTGCCGCTGCCGCGAACGAGGAAGGAGGTTTCCGGGATCCCGCCATGCAAGGCGAATTCGCGGTACCAATCGCTGAACCCTTCCCAGGGATTGATGGCTGCCAGGTGTTTGGGGCGCAGGGGGCCCACTTGCCACTGGATGGCCGCAAGATACGACACCCCGGTCATGCCTACCTTGCCGTTAGTCCAGGGAAGCTCCCCGAGCCATTCGATCAGATCGAAACAGTCTTGCGCCTCTCCTAAGCCACCATGACGAAGTTCCCCTTGTGAATACCAACTACCGCGTGGATCCGGGTAGACCACCGCGTAGCCGCGCGGGCACCAGTACAGCGGATCCGGGGCCTCGAAGGCGGTGTAAGGTGAGATCCAGCCATCCTCCACCCCGGCGGCAGGCCACGGCAGACGAGCGGCGGTGTTGTGCTTACCGTACGGGCTCCAACCGAGCAGGATGGGCAACGACTCGTTGGGGAGGGAGTCGGGTCTGTAGATATCCACAAAAATCGGCGTGCCATCCCGCATGCGCACGGGCAGATTGCGCGCGATGTGCAGGCCGTGTTCGCGCACTTCCTCGTAGTTCGGAGGAGGCGGTGCCTTCTTCCCCGTTACGCGCGATGGATGAACGCCCTCGCGCATGATGAGCTCGAATTCGGCCTCGGCCGGCGCATTTGGATTATTAAGCACAGCAACCCCTACGAGCGACGAACCGATGCTGCCATCGTAACCCCCTACGTTGGCGTGCCGTAAGCGGTCAAAACGGAAATGGGGATTGTCGAAAGTGGAACGCTAGGAGGATAAGTGAGGGTCGGCGCGGATCGCCTCTGCCAGCAAGTCAATGAAGGCTCGAGTTCTGAGCGGCATGTGGCGCCGCTCGAGGAAGGTCGCCACGATAGGCACCGGAGGAATCGGATGGTCAGGCAATAAGCGGACCAGCTTGCCGGACCTGACTTCCGATTCACACAGGGCGTGCGTCAGAATCGCGAGTCCGAGGCCGGCGAGTACCATCTCACGTGCGACCACCACATCAGTGACGGTCATGCGGGGCGAGAGCCTGACCGGGCTGCCGTCGTCCGGATCCGCGAGCGTCCATAGGCCGTCGTTGAGCTGGTTTTCCAGGGCGATACAGTCGTGTTTCAAAAGGTCGGACGGGAAGTGTGGTGCGCCGGCGCGCTCGATGTATGAAGGACTCGCATAGATGCCGCGGGGAAGCTCGGCGAGCAGCCTGACAGGGAGATGCTCGTTGCGCACCCGTCCGATATAAATCGCGACGTCGTAGGGCTCTTCGCTAACATCCACCCAGCGGTTCGTGACATCGATCGTGAGCTTTACATCCGGGTGCTGCATGGCGAACTGCGCCAGGGCCCGGCTGATCCATGTGTTGCCGAGGCCGAACGGTATGCTGATGTGCATGGCTCCGCTCAGATGCGATTGCATCTCGGCGGCAATGCGGCTGGCGACGGAAGCGTCGGCCGCGATCCGTTCACAATGATAGAGCAGGGCGCGCCCCACATCGGTCAGCTCGCGCGTGTGCGGCCCGCGCTTGAGCAGCACAGCGCCGACCTGCTCCTCGAGTTGTCGGAGTTTACGGCTGAGCGTCGCCTTCGGACTCTGCAACCGGACGGCGGCCTGGCTGATGCTGCCCGCATTGACGATCTCGAGGAATAACATCAGCAGGTTGAGATCGATCCCACCGCTGATCGGCGTCCACTCGGCCGGAGTTTCAGCACCGCTCCGAGATGACATTGGCCCCCCTTACCCTGGCAGGTGGCTACCACCGGAATCCGTGCACGGTCCAAAAATTGGAACGTGGGTTCTCATGGCAGACCCCTATCAGGTTGACTCACGTCGGTCTACGTTCGGTCAACGATAGCACACGACGCTTGCTATCCAAGGGGGAAGACCGTGACTTCATCATTGCTGGGCGGCCGTCTGCGGCCGGTCGCCTGTGCCGGCCGTGGGCGACACTCGGACTGGCGATCATTCTGTGCTGCACTTATAGCGACGAGCTTTACCGTAGGCGGACAGGCCACACTGGCGCAAACACAGCCCAGTCCGACGGTTGCGAATTCGGAAGCAGCGACGCTCGAGGAGGTGACTGTGACCGGGTCGCGGATCGTGCGCGACGGCATGGAAAGCCCCACGCCCGTTACGGTCGTAGGCACAGCGCGTATGGAAAGTCTCGCGTCGCCAAACATCGGTGACGTCTTAAACAGTCTGCCGTCCTTCAGAGCTACGGCGACCCCGCAAACGGCCAACATTCAGCCGCATGATGCCGGAACTTCGCAGGCCGACCTGCGGGGTCTCGGACCTAACCGCACGCTCGTGCTGGTGGACGGTCGCCGCTTTGTCCCTTCAACCGTGGAAGGCACGGTCGATCTGAATCAAATACCCAACATCCTCATCGATCGTACCGAGGTGGTGACCGGTGGAGCCTCCGCGCAGTACGGCTCCGATGCGGTTGCGGGCGTCGTCAATCTGATCATGAAACACGACCTGGAGGGTGTTGAGGCCCAGTTGCAGTACGGAGAAACACAGGAACGGGACAATAAGGACACCCTGGCGGCGCTTGCCGGCGGCACCGCGTTCGCCGCGGGGCGAGGACACCTCACCGGCGCAATCGAATATGAAGATAATAAAGGAGCCGGCACGTGTTATTCGCGCGACTGGTGCGCGCGCGAATACCAGGACATCACGAACCCATCGACCGCTTCGGTGCCCAAACTTCCCGGGTACCCGGCTAACAATATCCTGCCGAGCGCGCACACCGTGGCCGCGGTCAACGGGGGGTTGATTGTGAGCGGTCCACTGAAAGGCACGGCTTTCAGCGCTAACGGAACTCCTTATCCCTTCCAATATGGCCAGGTGTTTCCAAACAACTCCACCTTCATGGCAGGCGGGCAGGGTTATGGTCAAAACGGCTTTATCGGTGCGCCACAGCTGGTGATCCCGGACAAACGCTACATCGGGCTGCTGAATGCCGAATATGCCATCACCCCGGACATCAAAGGCTCCTTGGAAGTCTCCTATGGTCACGTGGAATCAAATGCTCAAGGAGCCCAGACGCGCGACGGGAGCACGGGCTCGGTTATCACTATTCACGGCGACAATCCCTATCTGCCTGCCGGGGTGCAAGCGGCGCTGCTCAATACAGGCTTGCCGCTCACCCAAGCCACCGGCTTCACGCTGGGACGACTGGGCAACGATTTCGGCTATACCGGCAATCAGGCCTCCACCAACCTGACGCGTGTGCTGGGCAGTTTGAAAGGTAACCTGAGTACTACCTGGACGTGGGATGCGTACTACGAATATGGTGAGGCACGCTCCGATCAGGTGATCGGCAACGATCGTATTCAGGAACAAGTCGCTGGCGTCGCTCTGCCGCGCGGAGCGCCTTCCCGTATCCAACTCGCTGCGGACGCGGTGATCGATCCGGCCACTGGAAACATCGTGTGCCGATCCACATTGACCAATCCGGGTAACGGCTGCCAGCCGGCCAATCTGTTCGGTCTGAATCAATTCTCCGCCGCCGCTCGGAATTACCTCTACGGCACTGCCTATCAGAGTCAGGACTACATCCAGAATGTCGTGGCTGCCAACCTGCAGGGTGATCTCTTTCACACCTGGGCTGGGCCGGTTCCACTGGCCGCGGGCGTGGAGTATCGGTCGAACGCAGTTTCTACAGCCGCCGATCCCATCTCGGCGACCAGCGGCTTCTATGTGTTCAACAGTTCAATAGTCGCGGGCCACATTCACGTCAAGGAAGGCTACGTGGAGAGCACGATCCCACTGATCAAAGATCAGGCGTGGGCCAAGACGCTGGAGTTGAACGGCGCGGCGCGCGAGACCAACTACAACACCAGCGGCAGCGTGACGACCTACAAATATGGCGGAGTTTATGAGCCCGACGAGTGGCTGCGCCTGCGGGCGACTCGTTCCCGCGATATCCGAGCCCCCAATTCGAGCGAGCTCTACAGCCCGCGCACCACGGCCTTTCAGACAGTCGACGGCGGTCTGGTACCCACAGTGAGCGGTGGCAATTCGAAGCTTACTCCCGAGGTTGCCAGCACCACCACGGCTGGGTTCTCTGTGGTTGGGTCAGGTCTCCTGAGCGGTCTGCGGGCCTCCGTGGACTGGTACTCGATCGACCTCGAGAATGCGATCGGCACTCTCACACCGCAAGTTCTGGTGAATCGCTGCCGCCAGGAAGGCGCCTACTGCGACCTCGTAATCTTTAATCCGAATGGCTCGGT